>JBAYUM010000007.1:0-27718 GCA_041675125.1 Candidatus Nanopelagicales bacterium | reverse complement strand
CAGCGTTGTAATTGGGCTTGCCCGCATCCGCGGGAATGGGCCCGAGGATCACGATGTCGCGCGAACCGTCCTTCGTGTCGCTCGTGAAGGCCTGGGCCAATGCCAACGGTCCTGGAATCGCTGCAGTGAACCGCGGCGCTGGATCACGAACCTGGATCAGGTTGCTGATGTTCAGTGGCGCACCGAGCGTGTCGATGAGCTCGGTTCCTGCGCCGGTCAGGATTCCTGGACTCGTGCTGCCCTCGAAATCCTCCGCGGAGACCAAGGACGCCGTCAGCTGCTCGGGGGTGAGTGACTGCAGTGCCTCCATCAGGCGGCCCGCCTGCTGAATCTTGGATGCGAATGGCCCGGCTGTTCCAAGGGCCATGAGCACCTGCGACCCCATCACCTGGGGGAAGCGTGCGAATCCGGGCGACACGGACTCCCCGAAGGTTGCCTTCACCAGGCTGCGCTTGGTGTCGATGTCCATGCGAGCCGCCAGTGGCGGCGGGGTGCACCGACCCGTGGGGGGCACGAACGAGAAGGCGATGGTCAGTGAATTCTCGCGATTGAGCTGATCGGCATCAATGCCCAAGGTGGTGTCCACATTGGTATCCGAGGTCATATTGACCGAATCGATGAGGAGGCCGTTCCAGATGTAGTCGACTCTGCCAGTGCCACCTTCGGGCAGCGGAGAGATGGTGCCGTGCAGGTCGATCTCGACTGCGGACAGCGAGCGGCCGAAGGCCGGTTGATTGATGGCGATGGTGCTCTCCATCCGTCCCACCCCGCTCATGGAGATCGGCGCGGTACCCAGTGCGGCAAGCGGCACCTTTGCCGGAGCCGGGCTCCAGTCGGGAGTGCCAACCACATTGTGCAGGGAGGCGCCATCGAATAATGAGAGAGCCGGGTCGGCCAGGGCAAATGCAGTCGCCGCCAGTGCGTCAGCGGGTCCGGTGAGCAGCAGCGATCCATCGGGCCCGATCGTCAGCGAGCCACCACCTGCCGATTGAGCCGGCTGCGACGAACGGGCGGATGCGGTGCCTGCCCGCACGGCCGTTGACAGCGCTGATGCTGGAGTCGTCGATGCGGTCACTGCGGCCACCGCAGCGGTGGCCGCAGTCGCCTTCGCCGAAGGCGATGCCGATGCCGATGAAGGCGAGGAAGAGGCAGGACCACTTTGATGCACCATGACGGTGCGGTGCAGGAAGTCATTGCTCGGTACCTCGTCGGAGGCTGTCAGGCTCACCACGGTCGGAGCCGGGAAGCGATGAGTGAGGGCCGCGACCGCATCGAGGGCTGCCTGCTGCTCCGCATCGGTCGCCTTCGTCGAGATCTGCACCTTCAGTTCGGACAGGCCAGGAGAGATGAACGTGCCGATCGTCTTGGGCGGCGTGACGGGGTACTCGTAATACATCACCCCCTTGCTCAGGGTTGCCGTCGAAGTGCTGTCGCTGAAGCAGTCGATCTGTGGCCCGAGCATCACGTACATGCCGACGATTGCGATGCCTTTGTCGACGTCACTGGACGTGAGCTTCGCGCTGACGACCCCGCCGGTTCGTGCCGGCAGGTCAGCGACTCTCCTGCCATTGATGGTCACGACAATCGTGCCAACTTCAGTGAACGTGCTCTTGACCGTCGCCGTGAACAGTGCCGGAACTGCCCCGTCCACGAGTGTCACCGAAGTCGTCCCCTGTCCACCTGCTCCGAGGATCCTGAGGTCATATGGAAGCTTGAGCGCACCAATGGCAGTCGTGCTCGAGCCAGTTGGGATATCGGCTGCCCGTGCAGCCGTGGCACCTACCAGCCCGCTCGTGAGCAATGCGATCGCAAACGCCAACGCGGCCGACAGAAGTGACAGAGTCTTGAAGCGCAGCACTACAGGCCTACATCCCTCGTTGTCGCGAATCGAGTCGCTGATTCGTCGAAGCGCTCGTATCCCGCATCTGCGAGTACGGCCTCCCTGCTGAATCCTGATCCGAACTCCATCGGTGGCGGTGCTCCGAAGGCCAGGTGCTCGAAGGCCTGCACTATGCGCTCCGCCGCGTGTCCGTCGCCAAAGGGATTCGAGGCGTGCTGCATCTCTTGGTAGGCCACGGAGTTGTCCAGCAGCGCAAGCGCCTCGCTGGCGATCAGGTGCGGATCGGTGCCGACGATGCGCAGGGTGCCGGCTAGGACTCCTTCTGGCCGTTCAGTCGTATTGCGAGTGACCAGCACAGGAGTTCCAACGCTTGGGCCCTCCTCCTGGATTCCGCCAGAATCGGTGATCGCAATGGTCGCCATCTTCAGCAGTCGCGCGAACTCCACATAGTCGATCGCATCGGTCAGCAGCACATTGCCCAGGTCGCTCAGCTTGGCCTCGATCGGGGTTCGAACGATCGGATTGGGGTGCATCGGCACGACGATCGTGACATCCGGGCGCGCCGCGGCAATGCGGAAGACTCCCTCAGCGATACCGATCAGCCCCTGTCCCCAGTTCTCGCGGCGATGAGCAGTCACCACGATGATCTGCCGACCGTCCTCGAGGGCTGCCAGCCGCGGATCCGACCACGGGACCCCGAGCGAGGCTGCCCACTGCAGGGCATCAATGCCGGTGTTGCCGGTGACCATGACCGTGCCGGGCGTGATGCCCTCGCGGATCAGGGTCTCCTTATTCGAGTGCGTCGGCGACAGATGGAAGGAGGCGATGCACGACAGCAGCGTGCGATTGAGCTCCTCGGGGAACGGGGAGTTGCGATCACCCGTACGGAGTCCGGCTTCGAGATGGAATACGGGCAGTCGGGCGTAGGTTGCCGCAAGACCGGCAGCAAGCGCCGAGGTGGTGTCGCCGTGAACCAGAGCGAAGCCCGGAAAGCGCGCCTCGCCTGACGCGAATGGCGAGGTAAGTCGAGGTCGCGTGCGCCGCTCGGGACCGGCGCGCAGGTCATCGAGCAGGGTCTCGACATTGGCCATCACCGAACGGGCGATCTCATTGATCGACATGCCGGGCCCGCCGATGTCGAAACTCGCGTCAGCCTCGATGCCGGCAAGACGCAGGATCGGTGCGACGAGGTGCTCGTGCTGTCCAGTCGTGACAACGAACGGGAGGATCCCCTTCGAGGCCTTGAGCGCCAGGACGACGGGCACCAGCTTGATCGCCTCAGGCCGCGTGCCGATCACGATCAGGGCGCGAATGGAATGCGGTAAGGCCGGTGCGCCTACCTGCCCGGGTGCCCCGTTAACCAATGTCACCTCGGGATTTTACTGTCAAGCGGGTCAAACGGCTCCGTAAACACACCGCTGCCTATTGACCAGCCTGGAGTGTTCTCAGCGCATGGACATAGTCGGCGATAGTGCGATCCTGGGCCGGGCCGGTGATCGCACTCCAGGCAATCCGTCCGTCGATGTCGATGAGATAGGACCCGCGCAGCGCGAATCCCTTGTCCTCGAGGAACAGTCCGTACTCGCGGCTGACCCGGCCGTGCGGCCAGAAATCGCTCAGCAGGTCATGCTGAATTCCGGCTCGCTCGGCGAAGTCCGCCAGCGCATACGGACTGTCACAGGAGATTCCGAGCAGAACCGCCCCGGACAAGTCGAGCTCCTCACGGATATCCCTGATCGAGCGCCACTCCTGGGTACAGACATTGGTGAACGCGAAGGGAAAGAAGTGCAGCAGGACAGAGGCCTGTCCACGGTGACTGCTGAGCGTGACCTTGCCGCCCCGATGATCGGGCAAGGTGAAGTCAGGAGCCTGCTCACCGACATCGAGGCCGACCGAATGACGGGCTTGCACGGTGCCGGCCTCCGGCAGATCAGCGCTTGGCTCGCGGTGCAACAAGACGGGTGCCCTGCCAATTCGACCCCGCGCTCACGGTGCTCGTCGGCTGATACCCCGCCGTCGGGGCAGCATCGGCGATGTCCTCAGGCTCGATATGCCCGTCTCGACCTGGTTTGGGCGTCATCAGCCAGACCACTCCATGGTCGGCAAGCTGGTGAATGACGTCGACGAGGCCGTCGACGAGATCGCCGTCCTCATCACGCCACCACATGAGGACGACGTCGACGACGTCATCAAAATCCTCATCAACGAGCTCACCGTCGATGACCGCTTCGATACCCGTACGCAGGGATTCGTCGACGTCTTCGTCGTACCCGATCTCCTGCACCGTCATTCCAGCTTCAATCCCCAGACGAACTGCGCGCTGACGCGCTTCGTCCTGATCCGCTGCGGCGGCCACCAGACTCTCCGTTCCTCGAGCACGGGTCAGGACGACCTGTGCGGCGCTAGTCCACCGGACGCGAGGCTGATTGGCAAGTGGGAGCGCCGAAGATGCGTCGAATCTCCCCCATCTTTGGCCTGGACGAGTCGGGTAGGCAAGGATGGGCCCTGGCACACCACCGTCAGTCGACAACCCGGCGATCCCGGAAGTCGACCCAGCGAAGGGTCTGAACAATTGACACCCGCACGTGACCGCGAAGCACTTCTGGCAGGCGGCCTGCCCACCCAGTATTTCGATGTCGATCCTGATGAGACCGGCGAATGGATCGACTCCTTCGACAATCTGGTGATCAACGGCGGCAACAACCGCGCGCGATACATCATGCTGTCGCTGCTGCGGCGCGCCGCCGAGCGCAATGTGGGTGTCCCCAGCCTGCGCAGCACCGACTACATCAACACGATCCCGCCGGAGAGCGAACCGCGCTTCCCTGGCGATGAGGAGATCGAGCACCGCATTCGGCAGATCATCCGCTGGAACGCTGCAATCATGGTGCACCGCGCCCAGCGCCCCGGTGTCGGAGTCGGCGGGCACATCTCGAGCTACGCGTCCAGCGCGACCTTGTACGAAGTGGGCTTCAACCACTTCTTCCGCGGCCAGGACCATGCCGGCGGCGGAGACCAGATCTTCTTCCAGGGCCACGCCTCGCCGGGCATCTACGCCCGTGCATTCCTTGAGGGACGCCTGACCGAGAAGCAGCTCGACGGCTTCCGGCAGGAGACCAATGGCCATGGCCTGCCTTCCTACCCCCATCCCCGACTGCTGCCGCATTTCTGGCAGTTCCCCACCGTCTCGATGGGCATCGGACCGCTCAACGCCATCTACCAGGCACGCTTCAACAAGTACCTCAGCCATCGCAGCATCAAGGACACATCCGATCAGAAGGTGTGGGCATTCCTCGGCGACGGCGAGATGGACGAGGTCGACGCCGTTGGCGCGCTCACACTTGCTGCACGCGAGGAGCTCGACAACCTGGTCTTCGTCGTCAACTGCAACCTGCAGCGACTCGACGGCCCTGTTCGCGGCAATGGCAAGATCATCCAGGAGCTGGAGAGCCTGTTCCGCGGTGCGGGCTGGAACGTCCTGAAGGTCGTCTGGGGTCGCAAGTGGGATGAGCTCCTTGCCGCCGATCGGGATAGCGCCCTGGTCAACCTGATGAACAAGACCGTCGACGGTGACTTCCAGACGTTCAAGGCCGAGGACGGAGCGTTCGTGCGCGAGCACTTCTTCGGGCGCGACCCACGCACGGCCAAGCTGGTCGAGAACTGGTCGGATGACGACATCTGGGGCCTGCGTCGCGGTGGGCACGACTATCGGAAGATGTACGCAGCCTATGAGGCCGCGACCCAGGTCAAGGGACAGCCGACAGTCATTTTGGCCAAGACCGTCAAGGGCTGGAGCCTGGGCTCGCACTTCGAAGCACGCAACTCCACCCACCAGATGAAGAAGCTCACGCTCGAGGATCTGCTGAACTTCCGCAATCGCATGAACATTCCGATCCCGGACAGCGCGATGGATCCGTATCTGCCGCCGTACTACCACCCAGGTCCAGACGATGAGGCCGTGCAGTACATGCATCATGCGCGAAAGCGGCTGGGTGGAGGCATCCCGTCACGACGCGTGGTCAATGAGCCGCTCGTCCTCCCGCCGATCGCAAGCTACGAGGTGGCGTTGCGCGGATCGGGCAAGCAGGAGGTCGCAACGACGATGGCGTTCGTGCGCATGCTCAAGGACCTCATGAAGGATCCGAACATCGGTCATCGGATTGTGCCGATCATCCCCGATGAGGCACGCACCTTCGGCATGGACTCCCTCTTCCCGACGGCGAAGATCTACTCGCCTCATGGACAGCAGTACATCTCCGTTGACCGCGAATTGATCCTGTCCTACAAGGAGTCCGAGACTGGGCAGATCCTTCACGAGGGCATCAATGAGGCGGGCTCAACGGCGTCCTTCACCGCGGCAGGCACGGCCTATGCCACGCACGGGCAGCCGATGATCCCGATCTACATCTTCTACTCGATGTTCGGGTTCCAGCGCACGGGTGATGGATTCTGGGCAGCCATGGACCAGATGGCACGCGGATTCGTCCTTGGCGCAACAGCAGGACGCACCACGTTGAACGGTGAAGGCCTCCAGCATCAGGACGGCCACTCGCTGCTCCTGGCCAGCACCAATCCAGGCGTCGTCGCCTACGACCCCGCCTATTCATACGAGGTCGCGCACATCTTCAAGGACGGCCTGCGCCGGATGTACGGAGTTGATCCCGAGAACGTCTACTACTACCTGACGGTCTACAACGAGCCCTATCAGCAGCCAGCCGAACCCGAGGGCGCCGATGTCGAGGGGATTCTTCGAGGGATGCACCTCATCAGCGAGGCCAATGGCGAAGGCCCGCGCGTGCAGTTGCTGGCCAGCGGCGTCTCCGTGCCCTGGGCCCTGCGCGCCCAGGAGCTGCTGCGCGATGACTGGGGCGTGCAGGCAGATGTCTGGTCGGTCACCTCGTGGAATGAGCTGCGACGCGATGGGCTCGCCGTGGACCGCTTCAATCTCCTCAATCCGGAGTCCGAGCAGCAGGTTGCCTACGTCAGCCAGCGACTGGCTGGCCGCGAGGGTCCCGTCATCGCCGTGTCCGACTGGATGCGCTCAGTGCAGGACCAGATCCGCGAATGGGTCGAGCAGCCGTTCGTCTCATTGGGCACCGACGGCTGGGGGATGTCGGATACCCGCGGTGCCCTGCGCCGTCACTTCCTGGTCGACGCCGAGTCGATAACCGTGCAGTCACTCAACATGCTCGGCAAGCAACACGACTTCGATCGCGCAAGAATTGCCGAGGCGATCGTTCGCTATCAACTTCATGATCCGTCGGCAGCTGCTGCCGGCAACACGGAAGGCTCCGGCTGACATGCCAGGTGACCCGAAGCGGTTCCTGCGCTACCTCGAGGAGGAGCGCAAGGCTGCGTTGCTCTACAAATCACTTGCCACCTCGCTCGAGGGTGATCGACGCGAAGCCCTGCTCGAACTTGCCGATATCGAGGAACGGCACGCGCGCTACTGGATTGCCAAGCTGACTGAGGCAGGCATCGATATTCCCGATGCCCCGACGTACCTGCACGCCGAAGATGAAGCACTGGTGGCGCGCGCGAATGCCATGGGAGTCAATGACGTGCTCGCCCACCTCGAAGAGGTGGAAGTTGCCGCGAACTCGCTGTATGACGGTGAGCCGGAGGCCCCGCAGTCCATGGTCGAGGACGAGGCCTCCCATGCCGAGGCCTTCCAGCGCATGCGCTCCGACCAGCCTGTCCTGCCTATCCGTGGGGGCATGAAGGCACCGGGACCGGACAACCCGGAGCCATGGCATCGCAGTGACAACTCCGGCACTGCTCGTGCCGCAGTGTTCGGCATCAGCGATGGCCTGGTCTCCAACACCGCACTGGTCATGGGCTTTGCCGGTGCCAACCCCGACAACCGCACGATCCTGTTCGCGGGTCTGGCCGGCCTGCTTGCCGGATCGTTCTCGATGGCTGCCGGTGAGTACGTGAGCGTGGCCAGCCAGCGCGATCTCTTCCGACGAGAGATCGAGAAGGAGGCTCAGGAGCTGAAGACCAAGCCCGAGGAGGAGCAGAAGGAGCTCGAGCTCATCTACCGGGCCAAGGGTGTCCCGCGCGACATCGCCGCTGCCACAGCCGCACACATCATGGAGGATCCGAAACTCGCCCTTGACACCCTCGCCCGTGAAGAGCTGGGGCTGAACCCCGATGAGCTCGGCTCACCCGTCAAGGTGGCCGTCTCCAGTTTCATCGCCTTCGCGATCGGTGCCTCGATCGCCGTGGTCCCGTTCATCGTCGCATCGGGAACACTCGCCGTCGTCCTGACTGCCGTACTGTCCACGATCGCCCTGCTCGTGGTGGGCGGGATCGTCGGGAAGCTCTCCGGACGCGGCATCATCTTCTCCGCATTCCGCCAACTGCTCTGGGGCGCTGGAGCCGCTCTCGTCACCTACGGCGTTGGCAAGGTCATCGGCGTAAACGTTTCCTGACGTGGAACCGATCCAGCTCTCGGCAATCCTGATTGACGCCACCGGCGATCTCACCACCGCGGCCACACAGCGGATGGAGGCCGAACTGCCCTGGTACCGCGAACTCGGGGCAGAAGAGCGATCGATCGTCGGCACGGTGGCGCAAGCGGGCATCAAGGCCTTCGTCGAATGGCTCCGTGAACCGCAGCGCGTCGCCGAGATCACAGCTGGCGTGTTCGGGGCGGCTCCACGCGAACTGGCACGGGTGATCTCGCTCGAGCAGACCGTCTCGCTGGTGCGCACCACGATCGCGGTGGTCGAGGAGGAGATCGAGGGCATCAACGATCCGCAGACGCGCATCTCCTTGCGCGAGGCGGTGCTGCGCTACTCGCGTGAGATCGCATTCTCGTCTGCCGTTGTCTACGCGCGCGCGGCCGAGGCGCGCGGTGCATGGGACGCGCGAGTCGAAGCCCTGGTCGTCGATGCATTCGTTCGCGGAGACCTCGACACCACCGTACTGAGTCGCGTCAGCGCATTGGGGTGGTCTGGCCAGGGGTCCGTGCTCCTGGTCGTCGGCTCACCGCCGTCAGGCGAGCCTGAGCTGGGCCTGGCGATCCTGCGGCGCACTGCGACCAATCATGGGGTCGATCTGCTCACCGGGATCCATGGTTCAGTCATGCTGGCCATTGCTGGACGGGTTGCAGACCCCGTTCGCACTGCTCGCCAGCTCGCTGTGCACTTCGGGCCAGGTCCTGTCGTCGCCAGCGATGAGCTCACGGGCCTGGATGCCGTGCCGACCGCTGCTCGCACCACCCTCCTGGCCCTCCAGGTTGCTGATGCCTGGCCACAGGCGCCAAGACCGGTCACCACCCACGATCTGCTCCCTGAGCGAGCGCTGGCCGGCGACGATGAGGCCAAGGACTCGCTGATCACCACCATCTATGAACCCCTGGCAGCCGATCCCACCCTGCTGGCCACTGTGGCGGTCTTCCTCGAGGACTCACCCTCCCTGGAGGCCACCGCTCGATCGATGTTCATCCATCCCAACACCGTGCGGTATCGGCTGCGCCGCATTGCCGAGATCACCGGCTACTCTCCGCAGGAGCCACGGGACGCCTATACCATTCGGATGGCCCTCACCTTGGGCAGAATGTCGCCTTCAAATAGTTGATTCCCGCCGGATTGTGCTGATTTCACGCCCCACATTGCATGGCAATCCCCGAATATTTGTAGGAATCCTCTAAATTTCGGTCAATGACATTGGCGGCCGCAACAACGCCCGCCACTCCTGTTTAGCGAAAGGCTGGGCCTGTGCTCGCAATCGTTGCCCCCGGACAGGGCGCTCAGACCCCCGGGATGCTGGCTCCCTGGCTCGAACTGCCTGGCGCATCCGAACTCCTTGCCTCCTTGTCCACGGCCTCGCGAGTCGACCTCCTGACCCACGGCACGACTTCCGATGCCGCCACCATCGTCGACACCGCAGTCGCCCAGCCACTCATCGTGGCGGCCGGCCTGATCTCGTGGGCTGCCCTCGGCAGCCCTTCGCCTGATGTCCTGGCGGGCCATTCGGTCGGCGAGATCACCGCGGCAGTGCTCGCAGGGGTGCTGCATCAGGACGCCGCGATGGAATTCGTGCACGTGCGCGGCGCGGGCATGGCTGCAGCGGCAGCCGGCATCGCCACGGGGATGAGTGCAGTCCTGGGCGGTGAGGCGTCCCTGGTCATCGCCAAGGCCCAGGAGCATGGACTGACTCCGGCGAATATGAATACCGTCGGCCAGATCGTGGTGGCCGGCACCCTTGACCAGCTCGAGTCCTTTGCAGCAGACCCGCCTGAAGGCTCGCGCGTGCGTTCGCTCACCGTTGCGGGCGCCTTCCACACCATCCACATGGCCCCAGCCGTGGGTGCTCTTGAAGTCCTCGCCTCTTCCCTGAAGACCAGCAATCCGTGCACCACGTTGCTGTCCAACTCCGATGGTGGGGCAATCGAAACCGGCGCTGAGGTGCTCGCCCGACTCGTCGTTCAGGTCAGCAATCCGGTTCGCTGGGATCTGTGCATGGACATGATGTCGTCAATCGGTGTCACCGGCCTGCTCGAGCTTTCCCCTGGCGGCACGCTCGTGGGCATGGCGAAGCGGGCTATGCCAGGAGTGGCACTGCTCGCGCTCAAGGGCCCCGATGATCTCGACAGTGCACAAGCCTTCATTGCAGCCCATTGCGAAGCGAGCAGCTCATGACCGGAATGATCAAGGCCCCAGAGGGCCCCAAGTACGCCCGCATCATGGGTGTCGGCTGCTACCGACCGTCGCGCGTGGTCACCAATGAGGAGATCTGCACCCGCATCGACTCAACCGATGAGTGGATTCGCGAACGGTCCGGAATCGTCGAACGTCGATATGCAGGTGAGAACGAGTCGGTGCTCGACATGGCCAGCCTTGCGGCGACCCAGGCCATTGCCAATGCCGGGATCGCTCCCGATCAGATCGGTCTGGTGATAGTGGCCAGTATCACGTACCCCTATCTCAGCCCAGCTGCGGCAACCCAGGTCGCGGTGCGCATCGGCGCAACAGGCGCCGCAGCCCTCGACATTTCGAGTGCCTGTGCGGGATTCTGCTACGGCATCAGTCTGGCAAGCGACAGCGTCCGTGGCGGCAACACGAAGTATGCCGTCGTGATCGGGGCCGACCGGCTCACTGACTGGTTTGACCACAGTGACCGAACGATGGCCTTCCTGTTCGCCGATGGATCCGGCGCAGCAGTGATCGGCCCCTCCGACGTGCCTGCGATCGGACCCACGATCTGGGGCTCGGATGGCACGCAGATCGATGCGCTGGGCATCGCTCCCTCCTTCCTCGATCAGCGTCGCGATCCCGTGAACAACGTTCCGATGCTCTACATGCAGGGGCAGGCTGTGTTCCGCTGGGCGATCGGAGAGATGGCAAGCGCAGCACAGGAGGCACTTGACGCCGCCGGTGTCACAGTCGATCAACTCGACGCATTCATCCCCCATCAGGCGAACAACCGCATCACCGATGCACTGATCAGGGCGCTCAAGATCCCAGATCACGTGCCCGTTGCACGTGACATCGTGACCATGGGCAACACCTCGGCAGCGTCCATCCCATTGGCAATGTCACGCATGATCGACGAGCGCCAAGTACAAAGCGGCGGGACCGCGCTCATCATCGGATTCGGTGCGGGCCTGGCCTACGCAGCACAAGTCATCATGCTTCCCTAGCACCAACAACCATCACACCAACAAAGTTGAAACGAAAGGAAAGTCATGAGTGAGGACATCCTGGCGGGCCTGGCCGCCATTGTGAACGAAGTAGCAGGCGTGCCAGCAGAGGACGTCCAGCTGGACAAGTCTTTTGTCGACGATCTCGACGTGGACTCACTGTCCATGGTCGAAGTTGTGATGGCATGCGAAGACAAGTGGGGCGTCAAGATCCCCGACAGCGAGGTCAAGAACCTCAAGACTGTCGGCGACGCCGTCATCTACATCAGCGCACACGTCTAGTCCTCGGTGAGGCGGGACTGTGCCTGACGCAGTCCCGCCTCATACAACATCAATCGCGCATTCGCATTTCAGGAGATCAGCAATGACACGCAAAGTTGTGGTAACCGGTATCGGCATGACCACCCCCCTCGGAGGCGATGTGGCTTCCACCTGGGAGCAGGCACTCGCGGGAATTGCCGGAACTGTTGCATTGGGACCCGAGTGGCCTGCGGACCAGCCGGCGAAGATCGCTGCGCTGATGAAGGTCGATCCCTCTGAGATTCTCCAGCGAGTCGAGACTCGTCGGATGGACAGGTCCGAGCAGTGCGCGCTCGTTGCCGCACGCGAGGCCTGGGCCGATGCAGGCAAGCCCGAGATCGATCCTGTGCGTCTTGGCACGGTCGTAGCCTCCGGCATCGGTGGCGTCAATTCGCTCATCCAGGCCTACGAGACCATTCGCGACAAGGGGGCAACACGCGTGTCGCCCCACATGGTCACGATGATCATGCCCAATGGGCCAGCAGCGATGGTCGGCCTCGAAGTCGGCGCACGCGCAGGAGTGCACACTCCAGTGAGCGCATGCGCCTCGGGCGCCGAGGCGATCTCGTACGCAGCGAAGATGATCGAAGGCAACCGCGCCGACATCGTCGTCGCTGGAGGCACTGAGGCCTGCATCAATGGCGTCACCATGGCCGGATTCGCCGCGATGCGCGCGCTCTCAACCCGCAATGACGACCCTTCAACCGCATCGCGTCCCTACGACCTTGACCGAGATGGCTTCGTCATGGGTGAAGGCGCAGGAATCCTGATCCTCGAGGAGGAGGAGCACGCCAAGGCTCGCGGTGCGAAGATCTACGGACGCTACGGCGGCGCCGGCCTGACCTCGGATGGCCACCACATTGCCCAGCCCGATCCAGATGGCACGGGAGCCGCTCGAGCAATTCGCGAAGCGATCGAGGATGCCGAGATCACGGCAGCGGACATTGCGCATGTCAATGCGCATGCCACGTCGACGGCTCAAGGAGACTTCGCGGAATCCATCGCAATCCGTCGGGCTCTCGGTGCCCAGGCTGACTCGGCCCTGGTGTCGGCTACGAAGTCGATGACTGGACATCTGCTCGGTGGTGCCGGCGCAGTCGAGTCGATCTTCGCAATCCTGGCCCTGCGTGATCGCATCGCTCCCCCCAGCGTCAACATCTTCAACTTCGATGAGACCATCGAGCTGAACGTCACTTCCAATGGCCCGGTTGCCCTCCCAAGCGGCGACATCGCCGCCCTGAACAACTCATTCGGATTTGGTGGACACGACATCGCTTTGGTGTTCACCAGTCTCTGATCCACTGCTAGCGTGCTGTGATGATGTCGCGCTCAACTCGCTCCGTGGATATCCACACTGGTCGTGACTTCGAGCGGTTGATCAACTTCAGCGATGCAGTGGTGGCTGTGGCCATCACTGTGCTCGTGCTGGCCATCGTCGACATTCGCCCGCTGCCCAGCGACCGTTCGATCTGGGACACCATCGCCGACAATTCCGGCCAGCTCATCACCTTCCTGTTCACCTTTCTGGTCGTGGGAGTGATGTGGCTGGCCCACAATCGCGTGCTCAATCAGCTTCAGGGCTTCGATAGCAGGATCTTCTGGCTCAACCTCCTCTGGCTGGCCGGAATCGCCTTCCTTCCCTGGCCCAGTGCGATGTACGGCGAGGATTTCATCGCACCGGACGGAACGCCTCTGAAGGGCGTTGGCCTGTTCTACTGGCTGACCCTGGCATTCATCAGCCTCCTGGGTTGGCTCATAGCCAGGCATGCCCAACGGGTGCCAGAACTGCTCGAGCCCAGCCGCGCACATCTCCAGCATTCACCAGGCACCATCGCGCACTATCGCGGGCTGGTCTTCGCCCTGTTCTTCGTCGTCATCGGTGTCGCCACGACGCTCGCACAGGAGATCGCGTCGTGGATGCCCCTGCTCATCATCCCGCTGACGGTGCTGTTCGGCAGAGTTGCCCGGCCCTCAGATGACGTCGTGGAGCAGCCGCACAGTTGACCCTTCGTGCGCGCAGCGAAACGGCTCGAGCTCGTCATCCCACGGTTCACCGATCAGGCGCGCAATCTCCTCGGCCAGGCCCTCGCCCGTCACGGCAGACTGGACAAGGGCAGTGCGCAGCCGTTCCTCGGCGACCATGACATCGCCATGCTCACCGATATCGGCGCGAAACAGCCCCAGCGACGGCGTAGCGGCGAAGCGCTCACCGGGACGGCGAGCACTGGCATCCTCGGTGACCTCATATCGAACCTGCTGGAAGGCCAGGAGTGCACTTGCAAGTTGTGCCCCCATGCCGATGGGACCCTGCCAGAGGATCTCAGCACGAACGGTGCCCGGCGCCACTGGCTGCTCGGTCCAGTCAAGGCGGACATTGGTGCCGAAGACGCCGCTGATCGCCCATTCAAGATGCGGACTCACGGCCTTTGGGCAGGCATGGATGAACACCACTCCACGCCCATCAGCGCTGTCGCGAGACGTCGAGTTTGCAGCCTTGGCCTGCACATGCGTGGTCATCGAGCCTCCTTAGCAACCAGTCGCCTTCCCCAGCCACTGTTGCTTCACAGGCCATGCCAACCACCCCATGGTAGCCGCTAAGGTTGCCCACGCGCGAAAGGCTCGCGTCAGTGTTTGCTGGAGGTATCCATGGCCCTGGCCGCTCCCGCCCCTCGAGTCCTGGCTGATGTCGTCGCCCGCAGTTGGGTGCGCAATATCGTCCTCGTCCTAGGCGGTGCAGCCTTCGTCGGCCTGAGCGCCCAGGTTGCGATTCCACTGCCGTTCACGCCTGTCCCACTGACCTTGCAGACTTTCGCCGTGCTCCTGACCGCAGCCGCGCTCGGCTCCCTTCGAGGAGTTGCTGCCATGATGCTCTATGCCGCCGTCGGCGCGGCTGGCTTCCCTTGGTTCGCGGAGGGCTCATCCGGGTACTCGGCACCGAGTTTCGGCTACATCGTCGGATTCATCGCTGCCGCATTCGTGGTTGGTCGCATTGCCGAGCAGGGCGCAACCCGGTCAGCGATCAGTACCGCCGGACTGATGGTCCTCGGCAACATCATCATCTACGCAGTCGGCGTGACCTGGCTCAAGCAGTCGCTCGATGCCTCCTGGTCTGACGCAATCGCCTGGGGCCTGACCCCATTCCTGATCGGTGACGCCATCAAGGTGGCCGCAGCGGCCGGCCTCCTGCCCCTGGCCTGGAAGGGCCTGCGCAAGGTCGGTCTCTCCGACTGAGCCAAGGCTTCTCACCCGCGCGCATCAACGTCGGCACACCGACGCACTGCGAGAGGACTCCGAACATGCGTTGTGCCCTGCTCCGTAGAGCAGGGCACAACGACTCCTAGGCGACTTGCCTACACATCAGCGCGAGCTGCCAGTGCCTCGGCATCCTGGACCGAAGTAGTGAGCACACTGAGCGCGGCGGTCAACTGACCATCCCACTGCTCTGCGCGAACGCACCACATCACCTTGTCCTGGGACTCAAGGACACCATCACGCACCTCCTTGGCGCCATTGGACCCGAGCCGGGTCAGCACGCGCTCAGCGGCATTCACCCATTTCTCTGCCAGTTGGAGATGCTCAACCTGCTTCTCAAGTTCCACAAGCTCATTGCGGCCACCCGGCGTGTCCTCAGTCATGTCATGCAGTGACTTCTGAACGAGGTCGGCTGCATGAAGCATGTCCGACTTCATCGCATCGTGCAGGGCGGAGCGTTTCACGTCATGAACGAGTTTCTCGCAGGAGGCCTTGACATCAGTCTTTGCTGCGAAGAATCGGTCGGTCTTGCGGTGAGGCACCTCTTTGGCTGCAATGCGGCTCAAACGCGAGGGGCCGGAGGACTGCTGAGACATGATCACTCCTTATCAATCAATATCGACAACGTCTTACGTCTCATTCCTACTCCCTTTCAGACCAAAGCGCATCAGCGAATCGCGCCTATCTTGTTCAGATCGCGTAAAGCGTGAACCGAGAGTGAGAATCCGTCCAAGTGCAAAGGTCGAAGGTCCTGAAGTCGGGTCAGGCAGCGTTCAGCGAACTTGCCTCGAGCTGGTCCATGTCCTCAAGCTCGACACCCTTGGTCTCGCGGATCTTCTTCAGCACGAATGGGATGGACAGCAGCGCGAAGATCGTGAAGATGCCATAGGCCAGCCCAAGACTCTTCCCGGCAATCGGAGGAAAGGCGGTGGAAACGATGAAGTTGGCCGCCCATTGTGCAGACGCGGCAAGTGCCAAGGCCGCGGCGCGGATCCGATTGGGGAACATCTCACCAAGCAGCACCCACACGATGGGACCCCAGGTCGCGGCAAAGAATGCGACATAGATATTGAAGCCGAGCATCGCCACGATGTCAGGCCCGTTCTCAAGGACTGGATTGCCTGCTGCATCGATAGGCGCAGTTCCGAAGACATAGGTGAGAATTGCCAGGGTGATCACCATTCCCGCTGATCCGACAAGCAGCAGGGGCTTGCGGCCGACACGATCGACCAGGGCGATGGCAACAACGGTGAATGCGACATTCACGCCAGTGGTGATCATGGACGTCTGGAAGGCCTGGTCCTCGGTGAAGCCGACGGACTCCCAGATCGTGTTGGAGTAGTAGAACACTGCATTGATGCCGACGAACTGCTGGAAGGCGCTGAGCAGGATGCCGATCCACACGATGGGCATCAGGCCGAAGCGATGCCCACGAAGATCCTTGATCGACGACCGGTGCTCGCCCTTCATCGAATGCTTGATGTCGTTGACGCGCTCAGCAGGATCTGCCAGGTAGATCTGGCTCAGGACCTTGCTCGCCTCCTCATCCTCGCCCTTCTGCACCAGATAACGCGGGGATTCTGGCAGGCGCAGAGCCAGAAGGCCGTAGATCGCCGCAGGGATGGTCATCGACAGGAACATCCACTGCCAGGCTGGCAGACCGAAGAGCCACGGCGAAGTCGCACTGCCGCCAGCAGCGTTCAGGATCATGAAGTTCGCCAGGCCCGTCGCAAAGATGCCGATGACAATGGCGAACTGCTGGAGTGAGGCCATGCGCCCA
The DNA here is from genome assembly GCA_041675125.1 of Candidatus Nanopelagicales bacterium. Lineage (GTDB taxonomy): Bacteria > Actinomycetota > Actinomycetes > S36-B12 > S36-B12 > UBA11398. Next base: position 10,897 of record JBAYUM010000007.1, on the reverse strand, counting down.
CGAAGGGGCGCGGGTGCGATCTCGGCGATATACATGGGCGCCATGACTGATGCCACGCCGATTCCGGCGCCACCGATGAGTCGCCAGATCCCCAGATCCCATGCACTGAACGGGAACGCCTGGCCGACTGCTGCGAGCATGAACATCAGTGCGGCGAGCAGCATCACCGGTTGACGGCCATACCGATCCGCGAAGTAACCGGCGAACCAGGCTCCGACTGCCGAGCCCACCAATGCGATGGACACCAGGAATCCCAGCTCGAACGCGCTCAGTCCAAATGTGGACTTGATGGCCGACGCCGCCCCGTTGATCACGGCGGAGTCGTAGCCGAAGAGGAACCCGCCCAGTGCCGCGCTCGAAGCCAGGCCTACAACCCGACCAGTTCGGTATTCCTTCACCATGCCCACTCCTCCTGATGCCAGTTCCCGAAGTAAACCAGTCCGGTCGGCTTCTGGGGCTCAGGAAGGTGAACGCGGCTTGGTCACCGCGAAGGAGATCGCCGCAGTCGCTGTGGCCACTACGGCCACTGAGGGCCAGGGGCCGATCTGCTTGGCAAGCGGATGCGAGGCGACAAATGCGACAAGGAACACTCCCTCGCTCACTATCGTGGGAACCGGACCTGCCTGCTTCCACCACAAGTACCCGCATGCGGCAGCCCCGGCCAGCAGGACCGCTCCGCCCAAGGGGCGATTCCCGGTTGACTGGGCCACTCCAAAGCCGACCGCAAGTGTCGATCCGGCAAGTACTGAGGCGAACAGGCGCATGGCAGAACCGTATCCCTAGCGAGTCGGAAACACGGACCCCCAATAATGACCGGGTGAGCACGACGCCGATCACTCGTTCCGGGCATGTCGTCGTCTTCGGAATGCAGGGTGTCGCGCGGCGCATCATCCGACAGTTGATCAACGCCGGACAGGACATCGTCGTTGTCGATCCGCTTGCCACGGCGAATGAACTCGATGATCTTGCACGCTGGGGGGTGGACTACTTCGAGGGTTCCGGCCAGCGTGAGAACACCCTCCGCAATCTCTCACTCGATACCGCTGCCGCTGCACTGTGCGTCAATGACGACGACCTGCGCAATATCGAGATCGCCCTGCTTGTTCGCGAGGCTTCGTCCACCATTCGCATCGTGATCTACGCGGCCAACGCCGCTGTCGGTCGAGCCATGGAGCACATCGCCCAGCCCGGAGCAGTTCTGGATGTCGCCCAGCTGGCATCCGGCTCGTTCCTTGAGACCATGGTGAAACGCAATTCGCACACCATCACGCTCGGTGGCGAGCAGTTCGTCGTAGCGACATTCAGGAACGAGTCCAAGGGACGCCTTCGCTCGATCTGGCAGGACCTGGCTCCCATTGCCGTACAGCCGGTGGGCGGTTCGGAACTGGTCTCCTGTCCGGGTCGTGACTTCGAGACCAATCGAGGCGACCTCGTCACCCTGATCGGGACCGAGAGCGAATACGAATACCTCGGCCTGAATCTGCCGCGTGAGCGAGCCAGCGCCAAGAATCCCACCTGGCGGCGAGGAATCCGACAGACCTTCGCTGCTTTCTCCGATGCAGTCGACCGCCCTTTTCGGATTGCATTGGGCGTACTGATCGCACTCGGGGTGTTCTCGATTCTCATTCTCAGCCTTGGCTACGAGGAGTCCGACGGCACGCACATGAGTCCATTCGATGCGGTGTACTTCACCTCAGAGACCATCGCGACCGTGGGCTTCGGTGATTTCTACTTCCGCGATCAGCCCACGTGGCTGCGGTTATGGGCTGTGATCCTCATCCTGATGGGCGCAACGCTGGTAGCTGTGACCACTGCGCTCCTGACCAATGCCCTGGTCTCACGCCGATTGGCGCAATCACTTGGTCGGCAGCGCCTCACGCAGATGCGCGACCACATGGTGGTGGTCGGCCTCGGCTCGGTCGGCATCAAAGTGGTCACTGACCTCGAGGCTGCTGGCTACGAAGTGGCGGTCGTAGACCGAAGCGAGAACAACAAGTACGTCCCACAGGTGCGAGCAGCAGGCATCCCAATCGTCTTCGGCGACGCCACCCTGCCTGAGACCCTGCTGGCTGTCGGAGTAGAACGAGCGGCAGGAGTTGCAGTGCTCACAAGCGATGACCTGGTCAATATCGAAACGGGGCTTGCGGTTCGCGACGCGACAAGCGCTCACGCCATTCCCATTGCGTTACGACTGTTCGAGCGTGACCTCGCACGCGTCGTCGGCAGATCCCTGGACGTTGGCATCGCTCGATCGACGGCAGAGCTCGCGGCTCCATGGTTCGTCGGTGCCGCGCTCGGACTCGAGATCCTGGGCACGTTCTACATCGATGCAACCCTGTTCCTCGCAGCCTCGATCACCGTGCGCGAAGGTGGCGGACTCGACGGTCTTGCCATGCAGGACCTGGCGTCGACGACCCGGGTGGTTGCTCTCCGCAGAGCCGCCGAAGCTGGAGCATCCACCACGTCGCGACACTGCTTTCGCAGCAGGTGACACGGCATATCTGATCGGCCAGTACCAGGAATTGATGGACGTGCTCCAGCGCGCCAAATAGCGGCTGCGGCTATTCCGTCAGCACACCATTGATCAGCCGCGAGAACTCCGGCTGCTTGACCACACCGATGATGCGCACTGCGACACTGCCGTCGCGATCGATGATGAGCGTGCTTGGCAAAGCCTGCGGTGGCACACCGGGAAGCGTGCCAAGCTTGGCACCTGATTGATCGATGATGCTGGGATAGGGAATCTTGTAGGTCGCCACGAATTCCTTGGCGGACGCCGTCTGGTCGGACACATCAAGTCCGATGAACCGCACCCCTTGCCCATCGAACTCCTTCGAGGCTGCAGTCAGGATCGCAGCCTCGTCGTTGCATGGCAGGCACCACGAGGCCCAATTGTTGAGGACAACCACCTGCCCGGCGAAGTCTGAAAGCGCGAGCTTGCGGCCATCAAGGGTCGTGCCCGAAATATCCGGAGCGCTCACACGGTCGAAATGCGAGAACTCCGTGACCCCGACCTTCTCAGAGACCCGTGTTGCCACCGGATCACGTCCGCACCCGGTGAGCACCAGCGCGCACATGACCGCGGCCAGCGTCATTCTCTTCACTGTCTCATTGTCTCCTGTGCCAGTTCATCAGCGATCTGGCGGTCGATGCGGTGCCCGGCTCTTTCCTCACTGGCGAACCACTCGACAGCGGCGAGCATCATCCAGCCTGAATCGACCACCATGACCAGTGCCCACATCAATGCACCTGACAGTTGCTGATCGCCCATGGGATCGAGGCCGAAGGGCCGCGCCTTGTCGAATACCGGATAGAGGATCACCGGGGCGAAATAGATCACGGCACCCGTGATCGCCTCCGGGATCATCATCAGTCCAAGGGACAGCAGTCGATGTCCGTGCGATGGCCTGCTGGGCTGGAGGTTCGAGCCGATGAGCGGGAAGTAGAAAAGGAAGGCAGCCACCAGGTACAGCGGTTGCTCGATGAAGGTATCCACATCGTGGTTCTCGAGTGCCCAGTTGTAGAAGCTCGTGAAGTGCACGCCCACGAGCACCGCTGCGAACAACAACCAGGTGATGATCGGATTCGTCAGGAGCCTGACTGCGCTTGAACGCAGGATCGGCAGCGCCCATCGACGCCGAGTGAGTGCACTGCTCGCTGCGAAGGCGAGTGAGACGGGTGCCCCCAGCACGAGCAGCGGCGCAACGGCCATCATCACGACGAGGTGCTGGGTCATGTGTGCCCAGAAGAACGTGTGCGACCAAGCAGAGATCGGGCCAAGGTAGACGACTCCCAGCAATGCAACACCGGCGAGCCAGCAGGTTGTCAGCCATGGATTCCATTGATCGAGCACTCTGACCCGTCGCACAGCCCACAGATACCAGCCAGCTGCGAGCACGAGATTTGCGAGGATGAAGACGTCAAAGGTCCAAAGGCTCAGGAATTGATGAAGGGAGTCCCCCACAACATTCACCTCATGTCTACGTGGAATCTCTCAACCTTTTGGCGCCGCTAACGATAGTGTCGCCCCGACTTCATGCGTGAGCAACGGAGCCAACTGACGAGATGGCGGGGTGAAGTGAAGAGACTCCTTTTCACAGTGCTCACAGTGCTCATTGGCGCGGGTATCGTCGCCGGTTCTGTGTGGCTCTTGATGGATCGACAGGCGGCACCGGCCACACTCAAGGCCAAGATCGTCGGCACTGCTGCCACTCCACAGGGCAATCTCCCCCATGCCACGCTCGACCTCTCGATCTATCCGCAGAGCTCTGCCAGCGTTCCCGGTCCTGATACCGGCGTGAATGCCGTCATCGACAAGTTCGGCTGGCCCTTCTACTGGCCGTCGACCTCATTGGAGCTGCCTGCGCATTCGCTCGTCACGATCACCGTCCACCAGTACGACGGAGCTTCAACAGTGTGGAACCCCTATTTCGCAAAGGTGCATGGCACGGTCGGTGGCACTGCCTCATTCAACGGTAAGACCAAGACCGAGATCGACCCTGCCAATGTTGCGCATACCTTCACCATCCACCAGTACCCGCAGTCCACTCAGCCGTACTTCTTCGTCAGCGTGCCGATGCTCGCCGTTGCCGATAATGCCAAGAACGAGGCCAACGGGTATCCCAAGGCAGAAGTCATGGAGTTCTCCTTCATCACTGGTGCCCCTGGGGACTACATCTGGAATTGCGAGGACCCCTGCGGCAGCGGCTATGTGGACTTCGGCGCAGTCATGAGTGAACGCGGCTGGATGAGCGGAACGGTCACGGTGGTCTGATGTCAATCGATAGCCAAACCCCAATCGACGAGCCTGAGGTTCCCACGAACAGGCCTGAGCCGACCCATCGCATGAAGGAGTGGCTCTCGCGTCCGTATGTGCGCAGGATCCTGCTGATCTTCGTGATCCTCAACATCGTCATCGTGCCGATCGCCTGGCTGGTCGTCCACTTCATGGAACTCTCGGGCGGTCCCGCCTCATCCATCATGGTCGAGCTCGAGAAGACCGTCTTCGTCTTCACCATCGTCTCGGCGCCACTCATGGCGATCACTGCCTCGATCCTTATCTACAGCCTGCTGGGCTGGGGCCGCGTGACGGGCGAAGAGCCTCCCATGCAGGAGTCACCCGCCATCCGCACGAACGGGATCGCAGTCGTCGCCTGGGTCTCGGCAACAAGCCTGCTGGCGACCTTCCTGGTGATCTGGGGCCTGATGGAACTGGCCACCATCACCTCCTATGCCTACGGCTCGACGCCCGCCAACCAGCAGCCGAACGCCACGAAGGCGATCGATGTCAACGTGACCGGGCAGCAGTGGCTATGGACCTTCGAGTACCCCGATCAAGGCAAGATCGAGAGTGATGTGCTGGTCGTCCCGATCAACACCCCGCTCTACTTCAATGTGACGTCCAAGGATGTGGTGCATAACTTCTGGATCGTCGAGCTCGGAGTCAAGATCGATGCCAACCCAGGAGCCATCACGAACACTGGCGTGACGCCGGACAAGCTCGGCACCTTCAATATTCGCTGTGCCGAGCTCTGCGGACTTCATCACGCATACATGGAGACCAAGATCGAAGTCGTGACTCAGGACCAGTTCGACTCGTGGCTACGCGAGCAGGGCGGAAAGAGAACCATATGAGCCTGACTGCTGTCATCCACGAACAGCCTGCCGTTCCCCAGCCCCGCCAGCATGGCAAGCCGGGCGGCTTCCTGCACCGCGCAAATGTGTTCACCGGCCTCATCGGTGGCATCGGCCTGGCCGTCATCACCTATGCAGTCGGTTCCAAGCTCGTGCCCTGGGGCACCCAGGACGCCGACTTCCAGCAGGTGGGCCTGAACGCGCTGATCTTCGCCACGCTGTCAGCGTGGGTGATCGGGTTCATGATCGGCATTGGCGCCTTCGCCGGCCCGATCCGCTGGATGCTCGGCCATGACCTCACGCACGAGGACGCCGAGTACATGGCCGGCAAGGGCCAAGGCCACATGAAGTACTGGAAGTACACGACCGATCACAAAGTGGTCGGCATGCAGTACCTCATCATGGCCCTGGTGCTCTTCGCCCTGGGTGGATTCTTCGCCATGCTGATTCGCACTGAGCTGGGCGTCACCTGGAAAGAGGTCTTCGACCCCAACTTCTACAACTCGCTCATCGGCACTCACGGCATCGTGATGATCATCGCGATGATCATCGTCGTCGCAGGCCCACTCGGGAACTTCATCATGCCCCTGATGATCGGTGCGCGTGACATGGCCTTCCCTCGCCTGAATGCGCTGAGCTTCTGGCTGCTCTTCGCCGCAGTTCCACCGCTGGCGGCGAACCTGCTCCTCGGCGGCATCCGCGATGGGTGGACCGTCTACCAGCCGCTTGGCACCCAGGCTCCGATCGGCATGCTCGGGTATCAGGTCTGCATCATCACCTTCGCCTTCTCGACCGGCATCGCGGGTGTCAACCTCATCACCACCATCGTGACGATGCGGGCCCGCGGCATGACCTGGAACCGCGTTCCGATCTTCGTCATCGGCACTCTTGCGGCGGCCATCATGGGCCTGGTCTGGTTCCCGATGTTCCAGTACTCGCAGATCCTTGCCGCGAGCGATCGCATCATCGACACCTCGTTCTTCATTCCGCAGGGCGGAGGCAGCGTCTGGCTCTACGAGAACCTGTTCTGGCTGCTCGGGCACCCTGAGGTCTACGTCATCGTCATCCCGGTGACAGGTGCGCTGCTCGAGCTCATGACCGTGTTCCTGCGCAAGCCCCTGTTCTCGTACAAGATGGCCATCGCCGGTTTTGCAGGCGTCGTGGGCATCAGTGCGGTCGTCTGGGTCCACCACATGTACATGACGGGCTTCGCTCCATCCGCCGGCTATCCGTTCATGCTCTCAACAGAGCTCATCTCCATTCCTTTCGGCTTCCTGGTGCTGGTCATGCTCGGCACCATCTGGCGCGGCAAGGTCTGGACGCGACTGCCGATGATGGCTGTCTACGCCATGATCTGGTGCAAGATCGTGGGTGGCATCACGGGTGTCTATCTGTCCGATGTGCCGGTGGACCAGTACATGCACGGCAGCATGTTCGTAGTCGCCCATTTCCACTTCATGCTCATGGGCGCGGGACTGTTCGGCGCAATGGGCGCCATCGTCTACTGGTTCCCAAAGATGACCGGCCGCATGTTCGACGAGCGCATCGGATCGATCGGCTTCTGGACTGCGTTCTTCGCATTCCAACTCACCTTCATGTCAATGTTCGTCGCCGGACTGCAAGGCATGCCGCGTCGGGTGCTGCAATTCGACAACGCTTTCAACATCTCGAACTGGGTGTCGACCATCGGCGCCTACCTCATCGGCGCAGGCATGCTGATCTTCCTGTACGCGATGATCACGTCATGGCGACACGGCAAGCCTGCAACCTCGAACCCATGGGGGGCCAAGACCCTCGACTGGCAGACCCAGACCCCAGTGCCGCTGGAGAACTTCCCGATTCTGCCAGTGGTCACCAGTGACCCGTACGGGTATGGCGTGCCCGATCCGTACCTCAAGGTCGAGGAGGAACTCGCAAGAGACGACAACGAGACGGTGGGGGCACGATGAGCACGCCAACTTCGCCAGTGCTGTATCCGACCACAGGCGAGCCAGTCGAGGTCAATGCCCGACGAAATCGGCTCGGGGTGTGGTTGTGCATCGCCTCTGATGCCACGGGCACCGTGGCCCTGCTGATCGCCTACTCCTATCTGTGGTCGCTCAATGTCAACGACGGCTGGGCGCCACCCAAGGGCGCATGGGCACCGGCGTGGCCCTTCTGGGCAATCGTCTCGGGACTCGTGCTCGGCACCATCACGATGTGGTGGGGAGTCAAGGGCATCAGCAAGGGGCACATCAGTCGATTGATCGCAGCCGCCCTGCTGTCGACGCTCCTCGTCCTTGCGGCCTTCCTCGGTCAGATCATCCAGCTCTCGACCTTTCCCTTCGGACCGGCCGACGGTGCCTACGCCTCGGCAACCCAGTGGCTGGCTCTAGCGACGGCGCTCCACCTCGCAGTCGTGCTGTTCCTGACATTGGCGATCATCGGGCGCACCCGAGCCGGTCGCATCGCACCCGACAACCACTCGCATGCCCGGTTCGTCGCGATGTGGATGACCTGGGTCTGCGTCGCGGCGATCCTCGGAGCACTGTTCGCCACGGTGATGACTGACAGCCCCAATACGAACAGCCCGAGTTTCGGTACGTTCCAGGAGTGAATCTGCGGATCGGGACCCGCCTGTGGTCGGGACTCCTTGTCCTCGTTGTCGTCCTATGGGCAACCGGCCTGCTCGTCCTGCGTCAGTACCCCGGCCTGCCCACTCCCCCTGAACTGACTCTGGTCGGCCTACCGATCATGCGCTACACGCGCGACATCGCAAGCATGATCACTCTGGGATCCCTGGTGGTCGGCGGACTGCTGGTAACCCCGGCATCAGCGAGAGTCCAGCGCTGGGCGACCACCTGGGCTCTCGTCTGGCTGATCACTGCCTTGGCTCTGCTTGCCTTCACGATCTCGGATACGGCGGCGGTCACTCCCCTCGCAGCCCTCTCAGTTGATACATGGCTGCCCTTCATGACCGATACCCTCATCGGCCGGGTCTTCGCCGGCCAGTTCATCGCGATTGCTGTCGTGCTCGCACTGAGCATGATCGCGCAGTACCGAACCGCCCGATCCCTCTCCTGGATCACCGTGATCATTGCCGCCACCACCTGCGCTGCGCCTGCTCTGCTCGGTCATGGCGGGATCACTGCCCAGCATGTCTCGATGACCATCAGTCTGGGCATCCACATCACCGCCGTCTCGCTGTGGGTCGGTGGACTGGCTGTCTGCGTGGCCTACCTCGCCAAGCACCCGGAGCATGCCGCCCAGCTCATCCCAAGATTCAGCGTGCTGGCCCTGTGGTGCGTCATCGCTCTGGCCGAGACGGGATTGCTCAATGCCTCGCTTCGGCTGGGATCGGCAAGTGTCTTCGTCGGCACGCTCTACGGATCACTCGTGCTGGTCAAGGTCGTGCTCCTGGGCTGGCTGATTCGCATCGGCTGGCAGCAGCGTCGTGGCGTTGTACCGATTGCAGCGGACCAGACTGCTGCAACTGCACTGCTCGGGCGATTCGCCGGCCAGGAGATGCTGCTCATGTCCGCTGCGATCGCGATCTCCATTGCACTGTCGCGCATCGGAATCGAGAGCGCAACCAACCCGACAGGAGCGTTCAACCCGATCGCCATCCTGGCGCTCGCGATCGTGCTCCCCCTGCTCGTACACACAGTGCTTCAGGTGAAGGCCTCCACCAGGGCACTCGACTTCCTTCGCTCCTATCCTGAAATCGCGTCCGTCGTCCTTCTGGTCGTCATCGTCGAGGTGGCAGGGCTGCGGATCCTGTCGTCCCTCCTCGGCCTGGAGCCAGGGGTCATGCTGGGCGCCTGCCTGCTGATCGCAGCAGGGTGGCTTTGGGTCGCTGCCATTGATGGCCCCCGGAGGATGAATGGTGTCGCCGTCGTCATGATCGGATATCCAGTCGCAACTATCGCGGCATCGACTCTGGCCGACTCGTCGCCCGGCTGGCGCCTCAACCTGGTGTGCATCGCCGCGGGTGAAGCAATCCTGATTGGACTGCTCGCGCGAAGCAGGGCTACTGCCGCAACGCAGTCAGCAGACCTCGAGGCATCGAATGCCTGATCAGCAGAGCCGCAGGCAGCAAACGCCTGCTGAGCGAAAGGCTCAGCGCCGCAAGGATCTCTGGCAGCTTGACCTGCCGCTCGTCTTCGCAATCGCCCTGTGCACCACCTTGACGGTCGTGGAGATGCGCCGCGCGACCGAAGGCGTCTGGCGTGCCTGGGCCTACACCTTCGAATGGCCGATGATCGGCATCATCTGCTGCTGGATCTGGTACCGCTACCGCAAGGAAGGCAGTGTCACGAAGGGCTTCAGCGCGAAATGGAAGGCGCGGATCGAGCAGTACGAGGCCGAAATCGAGAGCCTGGATCGCAAGACCGGTGAAGCCCAGCCAAGCATTCCTGCGGAGGATCCGCAGCTTCAGGAGTGGCAGAGATACGTCGACGATCTGCATCGTCGCGAGCCCCCCGGCGAGCCCCCGCCGGATGAGCTTCGCAACTGAACCTGCACTACCTGATAGCAGCAGTCGGGACCCACTGGATCTTCATGCCCAGGGTGTCCTCTCTCGTGGTCCACGCCATCGCATCACTTTGAGAGTCGATTCGAATGCCAGCTGCCTGGAGCCGAGCACAGGTGTCAGCCAGATCGGGTACGGCCAGGCAGAAGGAGTCAAGGGTGTCGCGCGCAAGATCACCGGCATCGCGGCGGGAAAGGCGAATCACCACATCATGAATGCGAAGGTCGATCGCATCCTGTCCGGGAGCTCGCGGCAGTCCTTCCACCACACTTGACTGGAGCAGAGCGGTCAGCACATCAGCGCTCTTGGACGGATCGGCAACAGCCACGGTCATCCATGCCAGCTCGGCTCCCTGCACCACGGAATCTGCCGGCCGTGGTGGCAGCAGGGTCTCGTCCTCTCGCGGATCGTGGGTGAATTCAGTGTCGGTGAGCTCGATCAGCAGGCCTGCGGTGTCGGCCGGGTGCATGAAGAAATGGCGACCGGGAACATCCACGCCAGTGATGCGGATATCCGCGCGTCGCAGCAGGGTCTCTGTCTTCCAGAAGTCATCGACGGTCCACGCCACGGAGTGCAACCCCGGTCCGTACTTCGCAACGAAACTTCCCAGCTGCCCATCGTCATCGATGGCCGCGAAGATGCAGATCGGGAGTTTCCCAAGCCAGAGCATCTGCGAACTCGCACCGGATTCCTGCGACACTCCGCTGGCACCGTGGCCAAAGGGAATGCCATGCACCTGGCGCATGCCGGACT
>JBAYUM010000006.1:0-30280 GCA_041675125.1 Candidatus Nanopelagicales bacterium | reverse complement strand
GCCTCGTATCCGGTTCGCGTCTCGATCTGCTGTGCAAGCCAGTCGCCGATGCCCGACAGCTTGACGTGACCGAAGGAGTCAAGTGTCTGATCCTTGGTGACGAGGTCGCCGCCGATGGGGAGCGCACCCTCAGAGACGCAGAGGATCGGGGCGTAACTGGCCTTGAATCGTGACTCGACCCACCCCACGACCTCGTCCAGGTCGAAGGGCACCTCTGGGATCAGGATCCCGTTGGCGCCGCCCGCCATCCCGGCATGCAGGGCGATCCAACCGGCATGTCGGCCCATGACCTCGCAGATCAGGATGCGATGGTGGGACTCGGCGGTGGTGTGCAGCCGGTCGATCGCCTCAGTGGCAATCGTGACCGCCGTGTCGAAGCCGAAGGTGTAGTCAGTTGCACTCAGATCATTGTCGATGGTCTTGGGCACGCCGATGACGTGGAAGCCGTGCTCGGTCAGCTTGGTGGCGACTCCGAGGGTGTCCTCGCCGCCGATGGCGATCAGGGCATCGATGCCCAGATCCTCCAGATTGCGCTCGATCCGCTCGATTCCGCCCTCAACCTTGATCGGATTGGTGCGCGATGACCCAAGGATCGTGCCTCCACGAGGCAGGATTCCGCGCACGGCGGGGATGTCCAGAGGCATCGTGACGCCTTCAAGGGGCCCGCGCCAGCCATCGCGGAAGCCCACGAACTCGTAGCCGTAGTCGGCGACCCCTCGGCGCACGACTGCGCGGATGACCGCATTGAGACCTGGGCAGTCGCCGCCGCCTGTGAGCACACCAACGCGCATCTCTCTCCCTCCGTGGCCAGGTCCTGGCCCGAGCCGCAGCGGTCGAGTGAAGCGTGTAACCGCTGTCACTGAGAAACGTACACGATGTTCGCCGCAGAGGCGATCTGGCTAGTTGTCGCCGCCAACGCTGGAAATATCGGCCGGCAGACCGCGTGCGATGAGCTCCTTGGCCTTGGTGGCGTAGATGTCCACGTACTGCTGGCCAGACAGGCTCATGAGGGAGTACATGATCTCGTCGGTCACTGAGCGCAGGATGAAGCGGTCATCCTCCATCCCGGCATAGCGACTGAAGTCCATCGGCTCGCCGATTCGGATCCCCACGCGCCGCAGGCGGGGCCAGATGGCTCCGGGCGGCTGGATCTCGTAGGTGTTGATCATTGCGACCGGAACCACGACGACCTTGGACTCCAGGGCCATCCGGGCCACTCCGGTGCGGCCACGGAACAGGGTTCCATTCGGTGAGCGGGTGCCTTCGGGATAGATGCCGAGCAGGTCACCCTGGCCAAGGATGCGGGCTCCGGTGCGCAGGGCTGCCTCACTTGCTCTGCCGCCGGATCGATCGATTGGCACCTGTCCCACGCCGGTGAAGAAGCTCTTGATGAGCCACCCCTTGATGCCCCTGCCGGTGAAGTAGTCGCTCTTGGCCAGGAAGGTGATGTGCCTGGGCACCACGAGCGGCAGGAAGAAGGAGTCGGAGAAGGACAGGTGGTTGCTCACCAGGATCGCTGGACCGTCCTTGGGAATGTTCTCCATGCCCTCGATCCAAGGGCGAAAGAGCAACCGAAGCCACGGTCCGACGACCACGACCTTCAATACCCAGTAGAGCACGCGGATCTCTTCCCTTGCGAATGGACTGCGCTGATCGCGCCGGTGGCAGACTATCGCCATGGCCACTGCCGATGGTGCGCGAACATGACGCGCGATCCCGGCGTGCCAGCTGAGGATGCGGCCTGGCAGGCCATCGTCGCCGATCTCTCCCAGGATCCCAACCTGGTCCGGCACACCTTCATCGCCCCGGCGCCCCAGGCGCTCCCCGAGGGTGAGCCTGAGGCAGATGCGTTCATCGACGCCTTGCTGGGCGAGAGTGATGCGGAGTTCGAGCCACCCGATCCCGGCCCTCTCGAGCTGCCGAGTCACCCCGTTGCCCGATTCGCCTGGGCCGGCGCCCTCGGGGGTCCTGTCGTGCTGCTGCTGGCCAATGTCCTCAACTGGGGCAGTTTCATCGCCGGGCTCGGTGTCGCGGCCGCGATCGCGGGATTTGTCACCCTTGTCGCACGGCACTCAGACGAGCGTGACGACGACTTCACCGACGGCGCGGTGATCTGACTAGCGCGGTGGGTCCAGCTCGATCCACTCGAACCCCGCTCCGTCGTCATCAGCTGGCCCATCGGGTGGCACGCTGAACAGGCCCATCGTGCGACACAGCAGGCACTGCGGATGATCTGCGGGATCGACATGTCCCTGATGGCTGGACAGCAGTGACTCGCGGGCCCAATCGATCATGAATTGCGCACTCGTGGCCAGCCCGCCGAGGTCGAAGCCCCTGGCCTGCGGCTCGTCACCCGTGAACCACCATGGCGCCTTGGTGCTCATGCTCGATCCCTCCACACCTGCGGATCGGGCGAGAACCGCAGCACCAGGCTGCTGCCCCTCATGCCGCCCCCATCAAGGACACAGCGCTTCAGCACGGGTGGCAGCTCAAACTGGCGTCGGTGACCGTCGCACACGAGCAGCAGCACATCCCCTCTGCGTCCGACCTGCACACTCGCACCCGCGCGCAGGGTGAACCTCAATCGGTAACCCCGCTTCCCTCGCGTGAGCGTCCATGCAGGCTGCTTCACCTCGGGCATCGCCATCAGCACATTGACCAGAGGTCTCAGCTCATCGGCAATCCGAGCGATCTTGACCTGACGATCCGGGCGCAGTCGCAACTGCACAATCGGGGCGCCGATGCGATCGGCACCTGCAACAGCCGCCTTGGCCTTGTCACGTCCCGACTTGTCGATCCCGTCCTTCTTCCCGGGCACCTTGGTCAGCACCAATGCTGAAGGCTCGCAGTCGTACAGGCGCATTGCGCCGACCGCTTGATCAAGCTCATGGACATCGTCGAGCGTCCCGACCATGATGCTCGCCGCAGACCGGACCACCTCACGAGCGGTGGTCACATGGGCGACCAGTCGATACCAGGCCGCCAGCAGCGCATCGGGATCCGGCGCGGACAGTTGATCGGCAGCCTGTCCGGTCAACAGACGATCCAGGAGCATGGGGACGGAGTCCAGGAGCTGCAGGGTGCGCAAGGCCTCGCGTGTGGATCCCAAGTCCCACACCACCACGTCAATGCTCGGATTGCCAACCGCGTCTGCAACCAGTGCACCGGTGACGAGCTCATTGAGTCCGGGCAGTCCCACAAGCTCGTCGGGATTCAATGATGCTGCGCCGAGCCGCTGCAACCAGACGCCGAAGGTTGCTGCGGTGTCCGACCAGACAGACGAGCCTGCCAGCGGCGTCGCCGCACCGGAATCCACCTCGGCCGTGCTGAAGCCGAGGTCGCGCATGGCGCGCGCCGCTGCCCGGGCGACCGTGGTGACCCCTGAGCCGCCCTTGCCGCTAACCAGAACGAGTCGCATCGCCTTCGACCCGCTTCTTCAATCCCTTGAGCGCTGTGTCGACTATCGCCTTCTCAGCCTTGCGTTTCAGCATTCCCAGGAGTGGGATCTTGACGTCAACTGTCAGCGCATAGGCCACATCGGTCGTTCCCTCGTCTATGGCCGTGAGCACGTAGGAGCCATCCATCAGCGTGAGCATCGTCGCGTCGACCAGGCTCCAGGAGACAGCCGCATCCGCATCCCACACGTAGGCAAGCCGATAGGTGTCCTTGATCAACCCAGCGTCAAGGACGAACCGGGCAAGGGTCGGTCGACCGTCCTTGGACTCCAGCACCTCCACCGATGTGATGCCGTCACTCCACTGTGGATAGGCAGGCAGATCGGCAATGACATCCAGGATCGCCCTAGGCGAGGCATGGATGACCACCCTTGATTCCGTGCGTTCAGCCACGAGGCTCCTCTGTGTCGACGACAAGAACATACGGCACTTTGCGCGCATTGAAATGTCCGACGTTGATGCATTCCGTGCGTCCGATCCGTGCACGCCTGTGCAGTGGCTGATGCACGTGACCGAAGAGATGGAACATCGGCTGATAGCGCTCGATGTAGTCGTTGATCGCCTCGCTGCCCGACTCGAAGCGGCGTGCCACGACGTCGTAGGTCAATTCAGGAAGCTTCGGGGGAATGTGGGTGAAGAGCACATCGACCGGGCCCAGGGCTTCCATCTTCTGCGCAAAGACCTCGGGATCGAGTTCATAGGGCGTGCGCATCGGACTGACCAGGCCACCGCCGACGAATCCGACCTTGAGCCCATGGACCTCGACAACTGCTGCATCGACAAGTTGGTGACCCGACTGCCGAAAGTCCTCCCACATCGAGGGGATGTCGACATTGCCGTACGTCATCAGTGCCGGCCGTGGCATCGCAGCGAACATCTGCTCGTACTGGCGCCGGATATGCGACTCCAGGGCACCCCGGCGATCAGCGGGATCGACGATGCCCTTAGCTGCCCAGGCAGCCGCACTCAATTCACGGGCATCCTCGAATCTGCCAGCGGTGCGAGCCTCGATATAGGCACGGGCGTGCTCCTCGCCGAACAGATCGGCGTAGATCCCCTGCGAGGGGTCGTCGTAATCGAGGTAGAGGATCAGGTCGCCGAGACAGACGAACACATCGGCACCCGCATCGGCTCCGACCAGGGCATCAGCCTGGCCGTGAACATCCGAGACGACATTGAAGACCACCACGGGAGCAGAATGCCACGCGATCATCGCTCTCCCTAGCCCCGGATCGCGTACGGTGACGCAGACAGGATCCGGGCCGATGGCCTGGACAGGACCCGAGGAGTGCACGTGCTGCAGGAATTCACCACTCCAGTCCCCCTCGGATCGCCAAGTGCTCCGAGCCTGACCTGTCATGTCATCGCGAATGCGCGCTCGCATCCTGATCGCGTGGTGTTCCGGGTACGCGAGGGATTCGGCATGCGCAATGTGACCTGTGCCGATTTCCACGACGAAGTGCGAGCGGTCGCCAAGGGCCTGATCGCCACCGGCATCGAGGCCGGTCAGCGCATCGGGCTCATGTCTCGAACGCGCTATGAATGGACCCTGTTCGACTGTGCCATCGGCTATGCGGGCGCTGTCAGCGTCCCGATCTACGAGACCTCGTCGGCTGATCAGGTGCAGTGGATCCTCGAGGATTCAGCATCAGTGGCGGTGATCCTGGAGTCTGACAGGAACAAGGCGCTGTTCGCCCCGATCTCGGCGGGGCTTCCTGAGGTCCAGCGCACCTGGGTCATCGACGATGGATGCGTCGACTTCCTGAAGACTGTTGGTGCGTCCATCTCCGACGGCGTCCTGGATGCACGCCAGTCATCAGTCGGACTCGCCGATGTCGCCACGATCATCTACACATCAGGCACCACGGGTCGACCCAAGGGCTGCGTGCTCACCCAGGCGAACTTCCTGGCTGAGGTCGACGGGGCCCTGGAGGCTTTCGGCTACATCCTGCTGGCGCCGCATGCTTCCACGCTGCTGTTCCTCCCGCTCGCACATGTATTCGGTCGGATCCTCGGCTTCGCGTTCATCAAGGGCCGCACCCTGACCGGCTTCTGCTCGGATGCCAAGACCCTCGTCCCCGAATTGCAGCAGTTCAAGCCGACCTTCGTGGTCGCTGTGCCTCGAGTATTCGAGAAGGTCTACAACACCGCCCAGCAGACAGCACAGAGCGATGGCAAGGGCAGGATCTTCGATACGGCCGCGCACACCGCAATCGCCTACAGCGAGGCCCTGCAGGAATCATCGCCCGGCATCGCGCTGCGACTGAAGCATCGAGCCTTCGACGCACTCGTCTACCGCAAGATTCGTGCCGCAATGGGCGGCAAGGTCGAGTACGCGATCTCGGGCGGGGCTCCACTCGGCGCCCGACTCGGCCACTTCTTCCGCGGAATCGGCATCGAGGTGTTCGAGGGCTATGGGCTCACCGAGACCACGGCCGCCATCTCTGCGACGCATCCAGGAGCCGTGAAGATCGGCACTGTCGGCCAGCCGATGCCCGGCACGACCCTGCGCATAGCCGAGGACGGCGAGATCATGGCCAAGGGTGGCCAGATCTTCGCCGGGTATCTCAACGACGAGCGAGCCACCGATGACAGCTTCACCCGCGACGGGTGGTTCCACACGGGCGATATCGGCACCCTGGACGATGACGGCTATCTGCAGATCACCGGGCGCAAGAAGGAGATCATCGTCACCGCGGGCGGCAAGAACGTGGCCCCTGCCGTGCTCGAGGATCGACTGCGGGCGAACTGGCTGGTCTCCAACTGCCTTGTGGTGGGCGAGGCCAAGCCGTACATCGCGGCCATCGTGACCATCGACCCCGAGGCGTTCCCGGCCTGGCTGGCCCAGCACAAGAAGGCACCGGGGGGAACGGTTGCCGAGTACGTCAATGATCCTGATCTGCTGACATCGGTGCAGTCGGCAGTTGACGAGGCCAATGAGGCGGTGTCACAAGCGGAGGCCATCAAGAGGTTCGTCATCCTCGATCACGACTGGACCGAGGCAGACGGGCACATCACGCCTTCATTGAAGTTGAAGAGATCTGTCGTGATGCGCTATTGCCAGGACGCGATCGACTCGCTGTACGCCAACTAGGCAACGCGGCCTAGAGCACACGCCCGACGCCGGTGAAGTAGGTGCGATACCACGGGCCAAGAACCGAGCTGACCTCGACACCGTCGCCTGGGTTGGCTGCGTGCACCATCTTGCCCCCGCCGATGTACATGCCGACATGGTGCACGCTTCCACCGAAGTAGAAGACCAGGTCGCCGGGCTTTGCCTGGCTCAATGGGATATGACGCGACTTGCTGTACTGCGTGTAGCTCAGATGCGGAAGGGACACGCCAGCCTGACGCCAAGCAGCCATGGTCAGACCCGAGCAGTCGAAGGAACTCGGACCGGCATGAGCCGCGATATAGCGATTGCCTACCTTGGACAGCGCATAGCGCACCGCCTTGGCTGCCCGTGGATTCACGCCTGGAATAGGTCGACTGGTGATCTGGTGGCGGGCCTTCTTGGCTGCCGCCTGCGAGGCCCGCTTGGCCTTGGCGGCAATGGCTGCCAACCGCTTGCGCTCCTGCGACTGCAGTCCGTTCAGCACCGCGCTTGCCGCGGCCAGCTGCTTGTCGGCATCGATCTTGGCACTGGACATGTCGTTGCGCACACCTTGGGCGATGCGCTCCTTGGCAGCCATCTCAGCCTGGGTCTGCGCAAGGCGAAGGCGAGCAGTTTGGGTACGACGGATCTGTGCGGACTGCGCCTTGGCAACCTGCTCGACCGCTGCGGCCTGCGAGAGGAACTGGCTTGGGTCGTCGGCCAGCAGGATCTGCAGGGAACTGTCCATGCCGCCGCCCATGTAGGTGGCCCGGGCCAGATTGTCGACCGAGCCTCGGATGGCATTGAGCTCGCGCTGCTGGCGAGCAGCCTTCGAACGCAGGACGGCAAGGGAGGCCTCGACATCGCCGAGCTTGCCCTGGGCCTCGTTGTAGCGCTCAGTGGCGGTCTCAGCCTTTGCCTGCAGGTCCATGACCTGGTTGCGGACGGCCTGCAACTTGCCCGGTTCGGCCTGGGCACTGGGCAGTGAGATCGAGACCAGACTGCCCAGGGCGATGACGGCACCCAGAGCCGCGGCGAGAGCACGGCTGTGATGTCGAGCCAAGAGCATTCCTTCCTCGCTGCGTGCCTGGATTGACCGTCAGTGCTGCAACTCGGGCTTAGACGCACCCGTGCTGCTGGCCGTTCCCGCACGTCGCCATCGTGGATTCCTCCACAATCTGGACACCATGACGGTAACAGACGGGACTACCCGGCCTGCCGCTTGGAAACCCTTCGCGGGTCGGAGCCGCCCCCATTCACGAGGCGAAGGGGCGGAATCAGCCCGGATTCGGCCAGAACTGTGACCGCCGCCACATGCTCATCCGCGATGACCGGAATGGCCAGGTGCGAGGTGCTGTCCGGCATGCCGATGAGGACCGACACCACGCAGTCACCGCACGCGGCTGGTACTGCAGTGCACTGCTCACAGTCAATGATCATGACTTCACCGTACGGGCTTGGTCTGACAACTCCCGCTGCTTCGGACCGTGCGCCTGCGCGGATCAGACTCCGCCGTCGCCTGGACCCTCGCTGGCCGGTCCGCCGAATTCGGGTCGGGCCACGATCTCCACGCCGTCACTGGCATTGCACCAGCGGCATTGGATCTTCTCGACATCCTCATTGAGGACCTCGCGCTCCTCGATCGTGACAGCGCCGCCCATGTCGAGGTGCCAGAACTCCTGAACCCGAGAGGTGCGCACCACGGTGAAGCGGGTCAGGTTGCCGCAATGGGTGCAACGGAATCGGGACTTGTCATCAGGAAGAGTGTTGGCCACGGCGCAAACTCTAATGGCGACGGGCAGCGACTGCTCGGCTGGTGCGGTCTAGCTCTTGGAGCCACGAGGGGTCCACCGGAAGAACACCAGGGCCAGAATCGCCCCGAGGATCACCCAGATGACGAGCACCAGGGCGCACATGCCGAGTTCCCACTCACCGGCGACCTCAGCCGCCTGAGCCTGATCTGGCAGGAAGACGTAGCGCATCGCCTGCGTGAGCCACTTGAGCGGGAACAGTGAGGCGAAGGTCTGCATCCATTGGGGCAGCTGGTTGAAGACGAAGAACACGCCCGAGGTGAACTGCAGGATGAGCACCACGGGCGTGACGACCGCCGAGGCCCCCCTGCCGCTCTTGGGCACGACCGAATAGGCGATTCCCAGCAGCGTGCAGGCAATCAGGCCGAGCACGCTGACCCAGACGAAGGTCAGCCAGCGATTCGGCGTGCTGGGAAGGTCGATTCCGTAGAACGCGACGCCCACGGCGATGAGGATCGTCACTTGGGCGACATAGGCGACGAAGACCATGCCGATCTTGCCGATGAAGTAGGAAGCCTTGGGCATCGGCGTTCCTCGGAGTCGCTTGAGCGTCCCGTCCTCGCGCTCCAGCGGTATGGAGATGGCGAGGTTCTGGAAGGAGGTGTAGAGGATGCCGGAGGCGATCATGCCGGCGACGAAGTACTGCGCGAAGGTGATGTCTGTCCCCTCAAGGCTCTGCCCGCCGAAGACCGATCCGAAGATGACGAGCAGCAGCATGGGCAGCGCGAAATTGAACATCGCGGACTCCCGATCACGGAAGAACTGCTTGAGCTCGACGCCCACGCGCTTGCTGCCAAGTCGAATCGCGTGGCTCATCGTGCGTCGCCCCTGAGCTCATCGCCGTCGATCAGGGCCAGATAGGTGTCTTCGAGGGAGGGCCGCTTGATCGAAAGATCGGGAACCTCGCCGTTGAAACGGTGTGCGAGCTCCTGGGTCAGCAGGGTCGGCTGCGCTGTCTGCTCCTGGTGAGCTATCCCGCCCTCGGTCCAGGAGACGACGGCCAAGCCGGTGTTGCGATTGCCCAGCAGGTGCGGAGCATCGCAGGCGATGATCCTCCCACGGGCGATCACGGCCACGCGATCTGCCAGGCGCTCAGCCTCGTCGAGGTAGTGCGTCGTCAGCAAGATGGTGGCGCCATCGGCCTTCAACGATTCGATCAGGTCCCAGAACTCACGCCGCGCCTCAGGGTCGAAGCCGGTCGTCGGCTCATCGAGGAAGAGCAGCTCGGGGTTGCCGATGACGCCCAGGGCCACGTCCAGGCGACGACGTTGACCACCGGAGAGCTGGTCATTGCGCGAGCCCGCCTTGTGGGTCAGGCCGACGGCAGCGATGACCGCCTCAGGGTCCTTGGGATTGGGGTAGTACTGCGCGAAATGGCGCACGGCCTCGATGACCGTGAGGTCGCCGAGATCACGCACGCTCTGCAGGACGATGCCCAGGCGCGCCCTCCAGGCCAGATCGGCGTGCTGGGGATCATGGCCGAGGACCTCGACGTGACCCGAGTCAGGCTTGGTGTACCCCTCGAGGATCTCGGTGGTGGTGGTCTTGCCCGCCCCATTGGGTCCGAGTAGCGACAGGCACTCGCCCTGGGCGACTTCGAAGCTCACGCCATTGACGGCATGCACCTCACCGAATGACTTCGTCAGTGACGCAACCGCAATGGCAGCCATCGCTATCCTCTCGACCGTTGTCGAAACGATAGTGATGCCCGTTCGACGTTGCAGGACACAGAACTGCTCGTGCATGCTCGCCATGCACTCCGGCAAGACAAGAGCGCTCCCTGCATCAGCAGGGAGCGCTCTTCGTTGTCCTGACTGCGGACCTAGTGCTCCGCGTTCTGCCCAGCCTGCTCGGTATTCGTCTCGGGCATTCCGGGATGGTGCAGCACACCACCATGGAAGGTCCGGATCTCGTCGGCGTCCTCGTATGCAGCCAAAGGCGCCTCAAGTGACGCGTCGTGGGCAACATGCGCCTGGCCGGCCTCGATCTCCGCGAGCGAAGGCAGTGGCACATTCTCACCGTAGAAGAAGCGACTGAGCTTGGCGCGGCGGCTATGACTCTTAAACTTCTTGTTCTTCACGCCATCGATGTCGGTCTTCTCCGGTGCGGGCAGCGGAGCAATGTCCTTCTTGCTCGTGATGACCGCGAGTTCCTTCACCGACAGCGGCTCGTGAACCTCGATGAACTCACCATGCGGCAGGCGTAGGACTCGTCCGGACTCATAGCCATGCAGCAGCTTGGCCTGATCGCGACGCTGCAGGCCCAGGCAGATACGCCGGGTGAAGACGAACACGATCGGCGGGATGACGAACAGCGCGATGCGCAGGAACCAGGTGATCGAGTTGATCGACAGGTCGAATGCGATGGCGATGATGTCGTTGCCGCCGCCGACGAGCAGCAGCAGGTAGAAGCTGATCGACATGGTGCCGAGAGCTGTGCGCGTCGGCGCATTGCGCGGCCGCTCGAGCAGATGATGCTCGCTCTTGTCACCGGTGACCCAGGCCTCGATGAATGGGTAGGCACCCAGGGCGGTGAACAGGATGCCCGGAAGTATCAGCGCGGGTATCAGGATGTTCCAGGACAGGGTGAATCCGGCCAGACTCGTCTCCCAGTTCGGCATGAGGCGCAGCGCACCGTCGAGGAAGCCGATGTACCAGTCAGGCTGGGAGCCCGCACTCACCTGATCAGGGGTATACGGCCCGAAGATCCAGATCGGGTTGATCGAGATCAGACCGCCGACGAGGGAGATCACGCCGAACACGATGAAGAAGAAGCCGCCTGCCTTGGCCATGTAGACCGGCATCAGCGGGTAGCCGACGACGTTCTCATTGGTGCGGCCAGGTCCGGGGAACTGGGTGTGCTTCTGGGTGAACACCATGATCAAGTGGAGGGTCACCAGCGCCAGGATCAGCCCTGGAATGAGCAGGATGTGAATGGAGTACAGGCGCGAGATGAAGTCGTTGCCCGGGAACTCGCCACCGAACAGCAGGAAGGCTGCCCAGGTGCCGATGACGGGGATGGCCTGGACGATGCCTCGGGCGATCTGCAGACCGGTGCCCGACAGGAGGTCGTCAGGCAGTGAGTATCCCGAGAAGCCAGCAAGCAGGCCCATCGTGACCAGGACGACGCCGATGATCCAGTTGAACTCGCGTGGCTTGCGGAAAGCCCCGGTGAAGAACACTCGGAACATATGCACGGTCATCGAGGCGAGGAAGATCAGCGCAGCCCAATGATGCATCTGGCGGATCAGGAGGCCGCCACGAACATCGAAGGAGATGTCCAGGGTCGAGGCATAGGCCTCGGACATCTGGATGCCCTTGAGCGGCACATAGGAGCCGTTGTAGACCACCTCGACCATCGATGGCTTGAAGAACAGCGTGAGATAGACGCCGGTCAGCAGCACCACGATGAATGAGTACAGCGCGATCTCACCGAGCATGAACGACCAGTGGTCAGGGAAGACCTTGCCGAGGTTGCGAGCCAGGAACTTGTTGCTCCCCAGCCGCTGGTCGGCGTACGTGGCTACCGCTGCGCCCTTTTTCTCAACGGGACTTGTCGTGCTCATCCGCGCTCCCAGAAACTTGGTCCGATTGGCTGGTTGAAGTCATCCATGGCGACCAGATAGCCCTCACTGTCGACGCCGATCGGCAACTGCGGCATGTTGCGCGCAGCAGGGCCGAACACGACATTGCCGGAGTTGGCGAGGTCGAAGGTCGACTGGTGGCACGGGCACAGCAGATGATGGGTGCGCTGCTCGTACAGGGCGATCGGGCAACCCACATGGGTGCAGATCTTGGAGTAGGCCAGGATGCCCTGGTAGTCCCAGCCGTCACCCTGCTGGCTGACGATCTCCGATGGATCCATGCGAATCAGGATGATGGCAGCCTTGCCTCGGGCATTGAGATTCCCCTCGGCCTCCTGCACCTCATTCATGCTGGCAGGAACAGCCGACACCAGACCGCCGACGGGCAGGTCCTCGGGCTTAATGGGCTGATAGGTCGCATCGACGACGATGCGCTCGCCCTTCTTCCAGATCGTCTTCGACAGGATCTCGTCGGGCGTCAATGTGCCGCTCACGGGTGATGACCACAGGTCACGCAGCAGGAACACCAGCGGAATCGGGAACAGTGCCATGGCACCGATGAGCGAGCGACGGATGATCTTGAAGCGGGCGAAGCCTGACTCCTCCTTGCCTCGCTCATAGTTCGCAGCCGCCTCGGCGGTGGCATCCTCGGGCGACACCAACTCGTGGCTCATCTGGACGACCTCGACATCGGGCATGAGCTTCTTGGCCCATTGGATCGCACCGGCACCGATGAGCAGGATGGAAAGCCCGCTGGTGAGGCCCAGGACGATGGTCATCAGCCCGACCTCGCCGAAGACCGGGATGTAGACGTTGGTCGACTTGTCGATCGTCCAGTACGCGACGACGAACGCGACGACGAGCACCATCGACAGCACGAACATGCTGGCGACCTGGCGCTCGGCGCGCCTGGCTGCCTTGGGGTCGGTGTCGGTTACTCGCAGCACATGCGGCACATCGGCGACCGGGGAGTGCCCGAGCTTTGCCTGCTGTGATCCATGGCCATCATGAGGATTGAGATCAGTCATCGCGCCTTTATTCCGATCCATACGGCCGCACCGATGAGTGCGGCGAACACTGCTGTCCACAGGAACAATCCCTCAGCAACCGGGCCGAGGCGACCAAGATCGAGCCCACCAGGGCTTGATGCGTTCTGCAACTCGGTGACGTAGGCCATGATCGCCTGCTTGTCCTTGATCGGGAGCGTGGCATCGCTGAACACGGGCATGCTCTGCGGTCCGGTGACCATTGCCTGGTACATCTCACGAGGGGTCGCAGCCATCAGGTTCGGTGCGTACTTGCCCTGGGTCAAGGCGCCGCCCTGGCCAGCTGCCTGGTGGCACTGGGCGCAGTTGGTGCGGAAGAGCACACCGCCCTGGGCCACATCGGCGTTCTCGAAGTTGAGATCCTCCGCTGTGGGGTTGGCAGGGCCGGGGGCCAAGGACGCCACGAATGCGGCCAGGGCCGCGATCTGGTCATCGTTGTAGATGCCGGTCGGACGGGCCGCAGCCTGCGCGCCAGGGGCAGCAAGCGGCATGCGGCCGCTGGCGACCTGGAAGTCGACTGCAGCTGCGCCGACGCCAAGCAGCGTCGGACCATTTGCGGTGCCCTGCGCTTCCATGCCATGGCAGGAGGAGCAGCCTGCGAGGTAGAGGCGCTTGCCCTCGTCAACCTGAGTCTGTGAGCTAGCAGATGCTTGAGCCGGTTGCACACTCGCAATTGCTGCGTAGCCGCCGCCCACCGCGACGAGCGCGAAGAGCAGTAGACCAATGGCAACAAGTGGATTGCGCCGGCGTGCGGCCAGGAACTTCACTCGTTCGGACCTTCCTTGTTCGAGGACTTCAGGTTGAGGCTGGGACTACTTGAGGATGTAGATCATGAAGAACAGGGCGATCCACACCACGTCGACGAAGTGCCAGTAGTACGACGTGACGATGGCTCGGGTCGCCTGGTCATGCGTGAAGCGCTTGGACACGTATGTCGTGGCCAGAACAAAGAGGAAGGCGACGAGTCCGCCGGTCACATGCAGGCCGTGGAAGCCGGTGGTGAGGTAGAACGCGCTGCCATAGGCACTCGACGAGAGAGTCAGGCCCTCACGCACCAGATTGGTGTACTCCGTGATCTGACCGGCGACGAAGAAGGAGCCCATCAGGAAGGTGATGATGAACCAGCGACGCAGGCCCTTCACATCACCGCGCTCAGCCGCGAACACGCCCAGCTGGCAGGTGACCGAGGACAGCACCAGCACAGTGGTGTTGACACTCGCGAACGGGATGTTCAGCAGCTTGGTCTCTTCGGCCCAGAGCTCGGGGTTCACCGCCCTGAGGGTGAAGTACATGGCGAAGAGTGCAGCGAAGAACATGAGTTCGCTGGACAGCCAGAC
Organism: Candidatus Nanopelagicales bacterium; assembly: GCA_041675125.1. Taxonomy (GTDB): domain Bacteria; phylum Actinomycetota; class Actinomycetes; order S36-B12; family S36-B12; genus UBA11398. The sequence continues at coordinate 15,954 of JBAYUM010000006.1, read as the reverse complement.
GATGGTGCCGATCGACACCATGTTCGGGCGGTTCGCCGGAGCGTGCGCGTATGCAGAGGGAGCGGTTGCTGTTGCCACGGGGGGAGTCTGTCAGATCCCGGACCGGAATGCGTCCTTGGGCGCTTAGGTCTTCGTCACATTTTTTCCGGGCAGCCCTGGAGCGAACCGTCCAGCCGTTCGGGCTACAGTGCGGGGGTGACTGCAGCCTCATCACCGCGCCCGTTGAGAGTCCTGGTGTACAGCGACGATCGCACCACCCGTCGTGACGTACTCCTGGCCCTGGGAAAGCGACCCGTGCCCGGATTGCCCGAAGTGACCTATCTCGAGGTCGCCACCGAGCCAGCGCTCGTGGCTGCTGCCGATGCCGGCGAAATCGACCTGTTCATCCTCGATGGCGAGGCGGCTCCGGCAGGTGGCATGGGCATGGCCCGTCAGCTCAAGGACGAGATCTATCAGTGCCCGCCGATCATCGTGCTCGTCGCACGCCAGCAGGATGCCTGGCTGGCCACCTGGTCACGTGCCGACACCGTGGCAGCACTGCCGATCAATGCCATCGACCTGGCCGTGCGCGTGGGCGAGCAGCTGCAGCGCCGGGTTGCTGCCCGAGCAAGCTGACCGCACGTGAGCGTCGAGCCCACCTGGCCGCAGGTGCTGCGGATCCTGGTGGCCGGTGATCCTCTCCCCCATGGCTTGGCAGCCTGGGCGATGCAGCAGATGCTCGCGGGCGAGGCAACTGACGCCCAGATAGCCGGATTCGTCATCGCGCTGCGGGCCAAGGGCGAGACACCTGCTGAAGTGGCCTCACTGGTGGAGACCATGGCACTTCATGCCAACACCTTCACGACATCAAAACCCACCATCGACATCGTCGGCACCGGTGGGGATCAGGCCAACACCGTCAACATCTCGACCATGACCTCGCTGGTGGTCGCCGCCTGCGGCATCCCGGTCGCAAAGCACGGCAATCGAGCAGCCTCATCGCAGACCGGAACGGCTGATGTGCTCGAAGAGCTCGGCGTCGTGATCGAACTATCGCCGGAACAGGTCCGCGAATGCGTTGAGCAGGCCGGCATCGGGTTTGCCTTCGCGCCTCGTCACCATCCGGCAATGCGCCATGTCGCACAGGTACGGCGCGAGCTCGGCGTGCCGACGGTCTTCAATATCCTGGGACCGCTCTCGAACCCCGCAGGTGCTGCGGCAATGCTCCTTGGCGTCGCAGATGCCCTGCGCGCTCCCGTCATCGCCCAGGTTCTTGCCGATCGTGGGGTGAAAGCCCTCGTCGTGCGCGGTGACGACGGACTTGACGAGCTCTCCACCACCACCACGTCGACCGTCTGGGATGTCACCCGCGGGGCAGTGGAGCGATCCACATTCGATCCGCGCAATCTCGGGATGCATCCGGTCGACTCCGCCTTGCTCGTCGGTGGCGACCGGGTGCGCAATGCCCATCTGCTGCGTCAGGTGATCGGGGCCCTCCCCGTCGGCGATGGCGAGACGACTCGCATTGAAGCCATTCGCGATGTCATCTGCCTCAATGCCGCTGCTGCTTTGGTGGCCTACGGTGCGATCGACAGCGAGCAGTCGGACAACGACCTTCACGACCGTGTCGCCGAACAACTGCCTCGTGCCCGAACTGCCCTGGACTCGGGCCAGGCCGCAAGAGTGCTTGCTCGGTGGATCAGTACCAGTGAGAGGCTCGCTCAACTCGCCTAGCTGCGAATCCGCGTGACCATGGACATCGGCGGACCAGTGGGTCGCTGCGATGAGCCGGTCGCATCAACCTTCGGCACTGCGCTGTTCGCGGACTTGCGCGCCGTGGTCAGGCGGGCGATCAGATGGCCGCCGCAGTGCATCGGTATCGACAGCGGTGCGCTGCACTGCACGAGCCGGACTCCAGGCTGATCAAGCCAGTCGGCAATCGCAGCAGTCTCCTCGGCCATCGCAGCGACGTCTGCCGCATCAGCGGACGCCACCAGAGCCTCAACCACAGGACGCGGATCGATTCCGGGCTGGGCACTGCCTGCTGCAGCCAGCCGGCCATGTCGCACCACGTGGATCTCCCAGCCGCCTGCCTGCGTCGGGCAGGCAGCGACAAGCTCATCGATGCGGCGCAGCCGACCAAGACGGTGCGATCGCAGGCTCACCTGAGCCAGGGCCATGAGCCGATCCCGCCATACCGCGGCCTCCTCATAGCGATCATGGGCACAGAGCTCATCCAGATGCAGGGTCACTGAGGACTGCACCCTGCGCAGATCGCCCTGCATCGCAGCACAGGCCTCCTCGACGGCTGACTGGTACGGATCGAGATCTCCTCGGCACGGCGCAGCGCACCGCCCGAAGTCGAAGCGAGCGCAACCCTGGGGTGGCGGTGCGCCAGGCTGCAATGTCTTGCGGAACCTGGTCGTGCAGGTGCGCAGTCGGTAGGCCCAGGCCAGGGTATCGGCGCCATCCTGGGCAGCCTGGCGACCGCTGAACGGTCCGAATGCGGGTTCATCCTGGCCCCCGGGCTGCCGCACCACACGCAGGCGTGGTGCTCGTTCATCGGTGAACACGACCCAGGACTGCGACGCGGGGCGCTTCGAGCGCACGTTGTAGCGGGGCTGCTCGCTTGCAATCAGGCGCAGTTCTCGAATGCGCGCCTCAAGCACACTCGCGCAGACGATCGGACTGACCTCCGTCGCGACAGCCACCATTTCGCTCATGCGTCGCCGGGTCTCGGAGGCGGTGAAGTAGTTGCGCACCCGAGCCTGGATGTTCTTCGAGGTGCCCACGTACAGTGCAGCGCCCTGCGCATCGCGGAAGATGTAGACGCCGGGGTCAGCTGGCAGGCCCTTGGCCAGATGGCGCTTCTCACGTTGCGCAGGCGTGACGCGTGAGGTGAATGCCTTCACGTCGTCGAGGGTGACGACACCCAGATTGGCCACCCGTTCGATGAGACCGTGCAGCACGGCGACCGTTGCGCGGGCATCCTCGAGTGCCCGGTGATTGGGCGTGACGGGAGCCCGGAAGAACGTGGCCAGCGTGCCGAGCTTGCAGTTCACGACCTCATCACGATGCAGGGCCACGCGAGCAAGGCGGGCGGTGTCGACGACCACGGCTTTGGGCCAGTGCAGACCAAGCGCCCGGCAGGCATGGGTCAGGAAACCGACATCGAAGGACGCATTGTGCGCCACAACCACGGAGTCCCCGATGAACTCGAGCAGCCCCGGCAGCACTGCAGCCAAGATGGGTGCATCTGCGACGAGGGCATCGGTGATGCCGGTGAGCGCAGCGATGAAGGGCGGGATCTGCACCATGGGATTGACCAGCGTGGCGAACTCGCCGAGTACCTCGCCTCCGCGCACCTTCACCGCACCGATCTCGGTGATACCTGCCTGCTGCGGGCTGCTGCCAGTGGTCTCGAGGTCGACCACGACGAAGGTGACATCACTCAGTGGTTGCCCGATGTCGTCGGTGGCCAGCTGGAAGCGCATGCCCGAAAGGCTATGCGCCCACTATGACAATGAGGCGGACCCCCATCGGGGGTCCGCCTCATCGATGCTTGAAATGCTACTGGGCGAATTCGCCTCGGTAGTACTCGAACAACCAGCCCACGATGGCGAGCGTGAGAACCAAGGCTCCCAGGGCAATGAGCCAGACCGCGAACACGAGCCCGAATGCGGTGAGGAACACCCCGAATCCCACGACCAGCGGCCACCACGAGTGCGGGCTGAAGAAGCCGTACTCCGGGTCTGCCTCATCGATGTTCGCGTCGCCACGATCCTCAGGTCGCGGATAGACCCGCTTGGCCGTGTAGAGGATGTAGAAGGCCACCAGGAATCCCAGCGCGCCACACAGCGCAAGCGCAGTCGTTCCGATCGGGTCATGAGACACATACCAGTAGACGGCAGCGATCAGCACGAAGAAGATGGCAATGAGCCCAAAGATCCGGCCTTCGATCTTCATTAGTGTACGCCTCCGGTCACAGCTGGCTTGGTCATCGTCGTTGGCGTATCGGACAGCTCCGGATAGTGGAGGTCGAAGGCCGGGCGCTCCGAGCGGATCGGAGGCAGCGCGACGAAGTTGTGGCGGGGTGGTGGGCACGAGGTGGCCCACTCGAGCGAACTGGCCCATCCCCATGGATCATCCTCGGTGACCTTCGGAGCTGACTTGGCCGTGACGAAGACGTTCCAGAAGAACAGCAGCATCGAGATGCTGAGCAGCACCGTTCCAGCAGTCGAGATCTGGTTCAAGGTCTCGAAGTTGTCCGCTGGCAGGTAGTCGCCATAGCGACGTGGCATGCCCTCAACACCCAGCCAGTGCTGGACGAGGAAGGTCAGCTGGAAGCCGACGAACATGAACCAGAAGTGGGCCTTGCCGATCTTCTCGTTGAGCTTCTTGCCCGTCATCTTCGGCCACCAGTAGTACAGGCCGGCGAAGAACATGAACACCACGGTGCCGAACACGGTGTAGTGGAAGTGGGCCACGATGAAGTAACTGTCCGATACGTGGAAGTCCAGCGGCGGTGAGGCCAGGATGATGCCGGTCAGCCCACCGAAGAGGAAGGTGATCAAGAAGCCCATCGTCCAGAGCATCGGCGTGTCGAACTGCACCGAGCCCTTCCACATCGTGCCGATCCAGTTGAAGAACTTCACTCCGGTCGGTACGGCGATGAGCATCGTCATGATGGCGAAGTACGGAAGATAGACCGAGCCTGTCACGTAGAGATGGTGAGCCCAGACTGCCATCGAGAGTGCGCCGATGGCCAGGGTTGCGAACACCAGGCCCTTGTAGCCGAAGATCGGCTTGCGCGAGAAGGTCGGGATGATCTCGCTGGCGATGCCGAAGAAGGGCAGAGCCAGGATGTAGACCTCGGGATGGCCGAAGAACCAGAACAGATGCTGCCACAGCATGGCACCCCCGTTCTCCGGCGCGAAGACCAAAGAGCCGTACTGGCGGTCGATGAAGGCCATGGCCAGGGCTGCGGCGAGCACCGGGAAGCACAGGAGCACCAGGATGCTGGTGACCAGGACGGTCCAGGTGAAGACCGGCATCCGGAACATGGTCATGCCGGGAGCACGCATGCAGAAGATCGTGGTCACGAAGTTGACCGAGCCCAGGATGGTGCCGAGGCCACCCATCGCGAGTCCGAGCAGCCACAGGCTGCCGCCGACCTCCGGGGAGAAGACCGCGTTGCTCAACGGTGCATAGGCGAACCAGCCGAAGGCAGCAGCGCCGCCCGGCGTGATGAAGCCAGCAGCGGCGATAAGACCACCGAAGAAGAACAGCCAGAAGCCGAGCATGTTCAGGCGCGGGAAGGCAACGTCAGGCGCACCGATCTGCAGCGGCATGATGATGTTGCCGTATGCGATGAACAGCGGTGTGGCGAACAGGAACAGCATGATCGTGCCGTGCATCGTGAACAGCTGGTTGTACTGCTCGAGAGAGACGATCTGAAGACCCGGTGCAGTGAGCTCGGCACGCATGACCAGCGCCATGATGCCGGCCAGGGTGAAGTAGAACGTCGACAGCATCAGGTACATGTAGCCGATGACCTTGTGGTCAGTCGACGTGATCCATGAGACCGCAACGGAGCCGAGCGACTTCTTCGGCTTGTCACCGGGCTCCGGCGCAGTCGCGACTGGGCGTTCGCTCAGAATCGTCATGTTGTCTTCTCCCCTGGCATTTGACCATGGTTGCTGAATGGCTCGGTGTTGAAGGTGCCCGTCTGGCCCTTGGCCGCAAGAGCTGCCATGTGCGCATCAAAGGCAGGGCGATCGACGACCTTCACCGCGAAGAGCATGCGCGAGTGATCGACGCCGCAGAGCTCAGCGCACTTTCCGACGAAGGTGCCCAGCTTGTTCGGGGTGAGCTCGAAGGCGTTGGTCTTGCCCGGGATGACGTCCATCTTGAACAGGAAGTCCGGAACCCAGAACGAGTGGATGACATCTGGTGAGTTGAGGTTGAAGCGCACCTTCTCATTGACCGGTAGCCACAGGGTAGGCGGATCAGCAATGGTGCCCTCGCCCTGAGGCATGCCGGTCTCCCAGACCTTCTCGTCGAGGTAGTTGAAGCCCCAGCTCCAGCGATAGGCCACGACGCCCACTGTCTGCTGCTGGTCATTCTTCAGCGCGAGCAGCTCGCTTTGGTCCTTGGCCGTGAACCAGAACATGCCCAGGATCATGATGAGCGGCACGACTGTGTACAGGATCTCGATCGGCAGGTTGTACTTTGTCTGCACGGGCGATCCGGTGCGCTTCTTGCGGCGATAGGCGACAGCCGCGTAGAGCATCAGCGACCACGTGACCAGGCCGACGAGCCAGACTGCGATGAATGAGCCCTGCCACAGGTTCTGGATGATGAAGCCTTCTTTGGTCGCCGGATCGGGCAGATCGAAGAAGAACACCTCATTCGCGGTGCATCCGGACAGGACGGTCGCAATTGCAATGGTGCCAAATCCGATAGCAGCAAGCCGCAAGCGGCGCATGCCTCTCGTTTGGTGCGCAGTGGAACCCACAGGTCGCCTTTCATTCCACATGTCGGACAAGCAGAAACTTCGGTGAGACTAGCGCACTCACCCACGCCAGTGCTCGTTGGCTGCGTGTGATCCGCCGCTCAATTTTCGGCGCGATTCTCCACCCAAGTACCGTGCGGGATATGACCGCGCTGATCGAGCCGCCAGCCGGCTATCTGGACGCGGTCGGCGGGACCCCGCCCTGGCCCCAGACGGTCCTGGCCTTGAGCCGGGCCAGCGAGGCCGCTTGGGCCGATCCCGCGCGCTTGCACCACCTCGGTCGGCAGGCCTCGCTGTTCCTGGCCACTGCCCGTGCCAGCCTCGCCTCGAGCGTGAGCACGGCCACCAGGGTCGATCTCTCGGCCGACCAGGTCTTCTGGGCGCCGTCGATGCGCCAGGCGAATGCGTGGGCGCTTGCCGGCATGCGAGGCATGACCCAGGTTGCCGTCAGTGCCATCGAGAGCCTGGTCATGCACGATGCCGTCGCTGACCTTCACCTGCCGACCGTCACCCTGCCCGTGGATGAGCTCGGGCATGTCGACACCGGCAGTCTGGTCAACCTGTCCGATGCCCTCGTCGTGGTCCAGGCTGCCAATGTCGAGATCGGGACAGTCCAGGATCTCCATGCAGCAGCCGCCCACGGTCATCCCGTGATTGCCGATGCCAGCCAGGTCCTTGGACGCGCTCCCATCGAAGGGCCCTGGTCAGCCATCGTTGCCGATGCCCGGGGCTGGGGTGCGCCGCCAGGGGTGGCGATCATCGCCGTGCACCCAGGTGCCAAGTGGTCGCCCCCCATCGCTGCCGAGGGCGGCTGGCTGGGCCCAGGTCCGAACATCCCTGCTGCGGTCGCCGCTGCGACGGCACTGGAGAACCTGCTCCCACATGCTGCTGACGAAGCCCTCCGCCACCATCGCCTCATTGAAGATCTGCGGACGAGGATTGCATTGGAGATTCCCGATGTCGCCTTTGCCGGCGATCCGATCGCACGCCTGCCTCACATCCTGAATTGCTCGGTGCTCTATGTCAGCGGCGAGGCGCTCGTCAGCGAACTGGACCGCCGCGGCTTTGCCGTCGCAAGCGGGTCGGCGTGCGTTGCCGACAGCGATCGGGCCAGCCACGTGCTCGTGGCCATCGGCGCCTTCACCGGGGGCAATCTGCGCATCTCATTGCCCCTTGGGTGCTCACAGCAGACGATCGACGGCTTCGTGCCGGTTCTTTCCGAGGCCGTGCAGCAGCTGCGCACCGAGGCCGGCCGATGACTCCTGAGCTCTGGCTCGACGAGCGTGGACGCAGGTGCCCGCTGCCGGTGATCGCGCTGGCCCGTGCGCAGACCCAGTGGCTTGAGCTCGCCTTGGGGCGCGATCAGGTGGTCTGCGTCCTGGCCGACGACCCTGCGGCGCGATTCGACATTCCGGCCTGGTGCCGTCTCAAGGGTGCGGTCTTCCTCGGCGAGGTCTGCCCACCCGATGCGCGATCGGGCACCGGCTACGTCGTGCGATTCACCTCGGAGAAGCAGCCGGGCTGACCGAGCACATGGGACAGCCGCTCCAGATAGTCATGGCGCCGGATCTCAATCACGCCAAGGGTCGCCAGATGGTCGGTCTTCCACTGGACATCGATGAGCCGCTCCCCAGGGCTTGCCCCGAGTCGCTCGACAAGGGCCACGAACGCGACCTTTGAAGCATCGCGCCTGCGGTGGAACATCGACTCGCCCGCGAACAGCCCCCCGATCTCCACGCCGTACAGGCCGCCGACGAGGTCGTCGTCGTGCCACACCTCAATCGAATGCGCCCAGCCGAGCTCATGCAAGGCGCAGTACGCAGCAATGAACTCATCGGTGATCCATGAATCCGCCCGACCCTCGTCACACCCGCGCATCACCTCTGCGAATGCGGTGTCGAAACTCACCCGGTAGCGACGCATGGACTTGCGCAGCGACGAGCTCACGAGCAGATCGGCAGTCTCCATGACTCCGCGCGGATCCGGCGACCACCAGGCAAGCTCACCAGACTGGAGGTGCATGGGGAAGAGCCCTGTTGCATACGCAGCGAGCAGCGTGGAGGGCTCAAGGTCGGCACCCACCGCTAGTACTTCCTCACCCGGTTCTCCGGCGCGCGGATCAGGCAGGTTCCACAGGCAGGGACCCGGATCGATGGGCATGACCGCTACTGGGGGCACACCACATGCGGTGCGACATCGGCAGCGGCTGCATCCCCGAAATTGCGGGCAAGGCGTTCAAGGAAGGACTCGCGCGTGAAGGAGTACTCCTGCGTGCCCACCGTCTCGATCACATAGGTCGCCAGCAGGGCCCCCACCTGGGCTGCTCGCTCATCGGTGATCCCCCAGGTCATGCCGGTCAGGAACCCAGCGCGAAAGGCGTCACCCACCCCAGTCGGATCGGCTCTCCTGTCCTCGGCGGCGACCCCGATGACCACAGGAGCCTGACCGCGACGCTCGATGCGGGCACCATTGGGTCCCAGGGTGGTGACGCGGGTGTCGACGATGGAAGCGATGTCGCTTGCCGTCCACCCGGTCTTCTGCTCAATGAGGGCACCCTCGTACTCATTGGTGAAGAGGTAGGTGGCGCCCTCGATCAGGGGACGGATTGCTGGGCCGTCCATGAACGCCAGCTGCTGACTCGGGTCAGCAGCGAAGGGATACCCCCGATCGAGGCATTCCTGGGTGTGTCGGGCCATGGCGTCCGGGTCATTCGCCCCCACGAGCACTACATCAGGCTGTCCGACGCGATCGATCACCGGCTTGAGCTCGATATTGCGTGCCTCGGACATCGCTCCCGGATAGAACGAGGCGATCTGATTCTGCTCGGCGTCGGTGGTGCAGACGAAGCGAGCGGTGTGATGGGTCTCGGAGACATGCACGCCACTGGTGTCGACGCCATGACGCTGCAGCCACGACTCGTAGTCGGCGAAGTCGGGACCCACGGCCCCGACGAGCACGGGTCTCAGTCCAAGACAGCCCATGCCGAACGAGATGTTCGGTGCGACTCCGCCGCGACGGATGTCCAGGTCATCGACGAGGAACGACAGGGAGACCTTGTCGAGCTTCTCGGCCACTAGGGAATCGGTGAACTTGCCAGGAAAGGTCATGAGGTGGTCGGTCGCTATCGAACCGGTGATGAGTATTGACACGAGACGTGACCCTACTGGGGAGACCACTGCGAGCTGACCGTCATCGCGAGTGTCTGCAGGTCGTTGGCCTGTGCCGTGGTCATCCGCAGACGCCCGTTGATGTAGCCGCCAGTCTGGATGATGGCGTTGCCCGCCTGCGAGTACACCGTCATCGTGATCGTGCGGCCATTGTGCTGCGGATCCCTGCTCGAGTACGTGGTCGCGTCACTTACCCAGAAGTTCTGGTAGGCACCACCGGGACTGCTGCCATTCGCGAAGGTGTCCAAGACCCGAGGATCCGAGCCCGGTGCCGTCGCCTGCGTGCCCGAGCAGGTCGCAGCACCCTGCGACAGTTGCGTGTACGCGGTCGCGGCCTCAGCCGCGGATGGGTACCGGTAGACGCGCTCACTCACGGAGACGTACTCGTTCTTCCGCTTGCCCGCGACCTCGCTCTCCGCGAAGTACTGCGACTTGGGTGCAGGAATGGCGAACATCGACTCGCCCTCGGCATCGCTGCACAGCGCGATGGTCTTGAACGCATCGGAGGGCTTCTTGCTGTACGAGTAGTTCTTGGCCACGCCGAACGAGGCGGGCACCTGCGCCTTCGTCATCATTCGTGACCTCGGAGTTGACGTGTCGGCATTCGACACGGCCGCGGCCCCCACGACCAGAACCGAGCCGAGCACGACCGACAGCACAATCCCCCGAGATCTCCACATGGCGCCACGCTACAGATTCCTGTGCCAGGCAAGCGCTCACTCGAGAACTCGAGTCGCAGAGTGTCGTCGCGTGCGACCCACCCGCCGGTAGACACGACGAAGCCGGGCCCCATGCGGAGCCCGGCCTGGTCGAATGGTGCCTAACTGAAGGAGTCACCGCAGGCGCAGGAACCCGTGGCATTCGGGTTGTCGATCGTGAAGCCCTGCTTCTCGATCGTGTCGACGAAGTCGATGGTCGCGCCATTGAGGTACGGGGCGCTCATGCGGTCAGTGACGACCCCGACACCGTTGAAGTCCTTGTTGACGTCGCCATCGAGCTTGCGATCGTCGAAGAAGAGCTGGTAGCGAAGTCCCGAGCAGCCGCCCGGCTGGACCGCCACGCGCAGGGCGAGGTCATCGCGACCCTCGGATTCGAGCAGGGCCTTGACCTTGGATGCCGCGGTCTCGGTCAACGCGATGCCATCAGTTGTGGGGCTCGACTCAATGGTGACGTCAGCAGTCATTGCGGTCCTTCCATAGGCGAATGTGAAGAGTCTACGCCAGCGTTAACGTCCGCAACGACGATCCCATTCCCGATTCGGCGAATTCATGTGGACAATAGGCAGATGACCACTCTGGGACTCGAGCCCAAGCCCACCCCCCTGGCGCTCCTGCTGCTCGGCAATTCCGCTGATCCTGACAGCGAGAAGGGCGTTGAATGCCCCGGCTCGCTGCCTCCCGCATCCGACCCCGACCTGGTGGGCAGGGCGGCCAGTGCCAAGGCCCGCCTCGGTGAGCGCGTGTTCATCCTGGGTCATCACTACCAGCGCGACGAGGTCATCGCCTTCGCCGATGTCACCGGTGACTCGTTCAAATTGGCGCAGCAGGCCGCCGCGCATCCGCAGGCCGAGTACATCGTGTTCTGCGGCGTGCACTTCATGGCCGAGAGCGCTGACATCCTCACCGCAAGCAGTCAGCAGGTCGTGCTCCCCGATATGGCGGCGGGCTGCTCCATGGCGGATATGGCCGAGATCTCCCAGGTCGAGGCCTGCTGGAAGGTCTTGCAGGAGGCAGGTATCGCCGAGCAGACGGTTCCGATCACCTATATGAACTCGACCGCGGCGATCAAGGCCTTCACCGGGCGCAACGGCGGAGCGGTGTGCACCTCGAGCAATGCCAAGCGCAGCCTTGAATGGGCCTTCACCCAGGGTGAGAAGGTCCTGTTCCTTCCCGATCAGCACCTGGGTCGCAATACCGCAGTCCTCGACCTCGGCATGAGCCTTGACGACTGCGTCGTCTACAACCCGAACCTTCCCAATGGCGGCCTCACCGTCGAGCAGCTGCAGGCGGCGAGGATGATCCTGTGGCGTGGGCACTGCTCCGTGCATGCGCGATTCACTGCGAAGGCGATCGACGAGGTGCGTGAGCGCGTGCCAGGCGTCAATGTGATCGTGCATCCTGAATGCACTCACGAGGTGGTCTCCAGCGCCGATTTCGTCGGTTCAACCGAATCGATCATTGCGACCATTGCCGCTGCCGCACCTGGAACTGCCTGGGCAGTGGGCACTGAGCTCAACCTGGTCAAGCGCCTCGGACAGGACAACCCTGACAAGGAGATCGTCTTCCTTGATCACTCCGTCTGCTTCTGCGCGACGATGAACCGCATCGACCTGCCGCACCTGGTCTGGGCACTGGAATCCCTGGCCGATGGCAATCTGGTCAACCAGATCGTCGTGGATGCGGACACCACTCATTGGGCACGAGTGGCACTGGACCGCATGCTCGCCCTTCCGGGCGCGACTTCGCGAACCGACTGACCGAGTACGCTCAACGATCATGTTTGGAAAGAAGCCCGCCCCTCAGTCAGTTCCGCCGACCGACGCCACCTCGACAGAGGCCGGCAAGGGCCGCCCGACGCCGAGCCGTCGTGACGCCGAGGCTGCCCGCAAGAACCGCGTGAAGGTGCCGACCGACGCCAAGGAAGCCAAGAAGGCAGCACGTGAGCGAGCACGCGCGGATCGGGAGCGCTCGCGCCAGGGCATGATCGCGGGCGACCAGCGCTACATGGCCAAGCGCGACCAAGGCGCCGCACGGGCGTTCACGCGTGACTTCGTCGACTCGCGCTTCACCCTCGCGGAGTTCTTCATCCTCGTAGCCGTGGCAGTGCTGGTCATGGGCTTCATCCCGGCACAGCGGCTTCAGTTCTGGGTGACCGTGGCGTTCTTCGCCTTCAGCGCCCTGCTGGTCATCGACACCATCATCATGGTGATCATCCTGAATCGCCAGGCAACCAAGGCCTTCCCGGATCCTGCCGATCGCAAGGGCCTGACGCTCTACGCCATCCTTCGCGTGATGCAGCTGCGCCGACTGCGACTGCCCCCGGCACGCGTCAAGCGCGGCGGGGCACCGAAGTAGCCGCTACTCCCCTGCCGGCCGCAGGCTCATCGGGCCATAGATCACGCTGGCACCGTCAAGCAGCCAGACCTGCTGGACTCCTTCATCGAGCAGTTCGCGCCAGTTCTCGCCGATCCAGGATTCGGCGTCTCCTTGAGTCGGAAAAGCCGCGTCGTTGGCGAGCACCGACTCGGCCGCTGCACCTTCTGCCGTCTCTGTCCGCCAGGTCCAATCCATGGGGCTCCTCGTTTCCTACGGTCGTGTGTCTGGCGAGATGGTGAGCGCCGGATCGGTCGTCACCAGATCGCCGAGTGCCAGATCGATGGATTGAAGCACGTCCGGCGAGAGCCTGACTCCTGAGGCCTTCACATTCTCGTGCACCTGCTCGGCGCGCGAGGCACCGACGATCGCCGATGACACATTGGGCTGGGCAAGCACCCAAGCCACTGCGAGCTGCGCAGGAGTGATGGAAAGCTGGTCGGCGATTGGAATCAGCGACTGCACTGCAGTCAGGACCTCGTCGCGCATCCAGCGCGAGATCATGTTGGCGCCACCATGCTCGTCCGTGGCACGGGATTTGGCTGGTGGCGGCTGTCCGGGCAGGTACTTCCCGCTCAATACCCCCTGCGCAATGGGTGAGAACACGATCTGTCCGAGTCCGAGTTCCTCTGAGGTTGGAACCACCTCCTCCTCGATAACCCGCCAGAGCATGTTGTACTGCGGCTGATTGGAGATGAGCCGGTCGAAGCCCATGTCGTCGGCGATCTGGACAGCAGAACGGATCTGCTCTGCCGTCCATTCCGAGACACCGATGTACAGCGCCTTTCCTTGGCGCACGATGTCATCGAACGCCCGCAGGGTCTCCTCGAGCGGCGTCTCGACATCGAAGCGATGCGCTTGATACAGGTCGACGTAGTCCATGTCGAGCCTGCGCAGCGATCCGTTGATCGACTCCATGATGTGCTTGCGGCTCAGGCCGCGATCATTCGGACCACGACCTGTCGGCCAGTACACCTTGGTGAAGATCTCCACGCCCTCGCGCCGCTGACCCTTGAGCGCAGCACCCAGTACGGCCTCAGCCTTGGTTCCGGCATACACATCGGCGGTGTCGAAGGAGGTGATCCCTGCGTCGAGGGCCGCATGCACCGTGGCATGAGCCGTGGAGTCGTCGACCTGCGAACCATGGGTGATCCAATTGCCCAAGGTGATCTCGCTGATCTTGAGGCCACTGTGGCCGAGGTATCGATGCTGCATGACCACACCCTAGGATGCACATCACAACTTCATCCACGTACTTGAAATTCAGGGGAAGTCCGGTGAGATTCCGGCGCTGTCCCGCAACCGTGTGCCTTGGTTCTTGTGACCGGGCGAGTCGGAGCACCTGACAAGTACGAGCGGCTCCATCCGTCGAGGTAACGGAACAGAGCCCCGAATCGATGGATGCCATCGGTATTGCGGGCCCTCGTTCACGACCCGCTCACCGAAAAGGAAAGAAATGACACGTCTCACCCGTTCCATCATCGGCGTTGCCGGCATCGGCCTGGCAGCCGCCAGTCTCATGAGCCCGGCTATTGCCGCCTCGTCAGACGCAGGTCTGTTCGGTGCAACTGATCCAACATATGACGGCGTCTATCGCCAGTCACTGTCGATCATCGCCCTGCAGCCATTGAGCAAGGTTCCGGCCGGGGCCACGAGCTGGCTCAAGTCGCAGCAGTGTGCTGACGGCACCTTCGTGTCCTATCGCGCATCGCTTGCCACGCCATGTCCGGCACCGGATCCGTCCAAGTTCAGCGGTCCCGATTCGAACTCGACTGCACTCGCAGCGACTGCCCTGCGTGCGGTGCAACAGCACGCAGCTGCCGACAAGGCGATCAACGCCCTTGTGGCGAAGCAGAATGCCGACGGTGGCTGGGGCTACACCCTCGGTGGCGCGTCTGATGTGAACTCCACCGGCCTGGTGCTGACGGCACTGCACGGTGCGGCAACCCTGCCGGCCAATGCCGCTGCAATCAACAAGGCGCAGGCCTTTATGACAAAGGCACAGGTTCCATGCACCGGTACAGGGACCTTCGGATTGCCATACCAGCCAGGTGGCAAGGCTGACTACCTTGCTTCAGCTCAGGGGCTGACCGGCATCGCCGGCACCCTGCCCGTTGCAAAGCCGGCCAAGTACGCCCCGATCAAGGGCACGAACTGTGCCTCGGACTCAAAGGCCAGAGTGTCCGCATTCCTCGCGAATTCCCTGGTCAGCACCAAGGGCCAGTTGCCCTCACCCATGGATCCGACTCAGGCTGACTACAACACCACCGCCAATGCAGTCGTCGCTCTTGCCTTGGCCGCAAAGGGCCAGGCTGGGGTCGTCGCTGGTCTTGCACAGTTGCAGCGGCATGTCACTGACTTCACCCTGTTCGGGCCGAAGTTCAAGGCAGCTGCAGCGGCGGAGTTGATTCAGGTGGCCGAGGTCACCGGTACGAATCCACGAGCATTCGGAAGTGAGAAGACCAACCTGGTCGCCAATCTCCTGAACTCGATCACCAAGTAATCCAGGTAGTTGTGAAGCACACACGCCGACGGGCCGGAGCCGCATTCGTTGCCGCGCTCGTCGGCGTGCTGCTCGCGACCACCTTCGCCAGCAGCGCACAGGCCACGGCCTACCGCTATTGGACGTACTGGAAGGTCAGTGACGGCGCCTGGCAGTTTGCGCAGGCTGGTCCTGCAGCCACGACTCCAGCAGATGGATCCGTCGAGGGCTGGAGATTCGCGATCTCATCCACTAGTGGCGATGTGGCCAATGAGCCACGCTTCGATGCGGCTGACGCATTCAATGAGATCTGCAGCGACACTGCTGCTGTCGAAGGCAGGAAGCGAGTCGCACTTGTCGTGGATCCCGGACTTGCAGAGCACGCCCCGTCTGGTGACCAACCCGGCCCGTTGAAGACGTACTGCACTGTTGTCGCCCCCGATGCCAACGGATACGACATCCTGCGCACCACGGGCCCCCTGCGCGTCTCAAGCGGACTGATCTGCGCCGTTCAGGGCTATCCGAGCAGCGAATGCGCCGACATCGTCGACGAGCACCAGCCAACTGACGCCATGAGCACCGCAAGCCAGCCGTCGCAACCTGATCAGTCAGGCCCGTGGCCAGTGATCATCGTCGCGGCACTCCTTGCCCTGCTGGGTGGTCTTGCCTGGAGACTGCGGAGACGATCATGAGATCCGCTCTCACGGTAGGCCGCAACTC
>JBAYUM010000005.1:0-39133 GCA_041675125.1 Candidatus Nanopelagicales bacterium | reverse complement strand
GCCAGCTGCACCGGACCGACCACGACGACGGCGACGCCGCAGACCTTCGCCAAGGCGCCCGCGCCGGACTCATCCATCGCAACCGACACGAGCATCACCCTGACGACCAATTGCGGGCCCATCGTCGTCCAGACGCTGCCCAAGCAGGCGCCGGCAACCGTGACCTCCGAGGTTTTCCTGGCCAAGAAGGGGTACTACGACCAGACCCCATGCCATCGCCTGACGACGGACGGCATCTACGTGCTGCAGTGCGGCGACCCAACGGGCACGGGCAGCGGTGGCCCCGGGTACTCGGTACCGGATGAGAACCTGCCCCAGGGCACCGGCGTGAACTATCCTGCCGGAACTGTCGCCATGGCCAATGCTGGCTCCGGCACCTCAGGATCGCAGTTCTTCATCGTCTACCAGGACACGACCCTGCCTGCGAGCTACACGATCTGGGGCAAGGTCACGGCAGGCCTTGATGTCGTCAAGCAGATCGCCGCGGCCGGAGTCAACGGCGGTGGAGCAGACGGCCCCCCACTGCAGCCTGTCGTCATTGAGCAGGCAACTGTGAATGGCGCTTGAGCAGACCGGTAGCGTGGGGTTTTCACAGGAGGGCACACCATGACTGAGTCTTTGCCGGGCGCGATTCCCACGCCAGCGGCATTGCGACGCCCCAGGCCGGCTGCCGATACGGCGCCGCTTGCGAGTGATCCCAGCAAGTTCGGCCGAGTGGAGGCCGACGGCACCGTGGTGTTGCTGGCCCCCGAGGGCGAGATCGTGGTGGGCCAATGGGTGGCAGGTCCACCAGCCGAAGGCCTGGCCTTCTTCGGCCGCAAGTACGACGACCTGATCATCGAATTGGACCTCACCGCCCAGCGCCTGGCCGACGGCCGTGCCACCGCCGATCAGGCCTTGGTCGCAGTTGCGCATGTGCGTGAGGCCGTGGCTGCGCACGCCTATGTCGGCGACACCGTTGCGCTCCTGAGTCGGATCGAGACGATCGAGGCCGGCATCACCCAGGCCAAGGCTGCTCACCAGGCTGCCCGCCAGGCCCAGAAGGCTGAGGCGACTGCCCTGCGCGACAAGCTCGCACTGGAGGCCGAGTCCCTTGCTGAGAGCACGGCTTGGAAGACCACGAGTGAGCGCTTCGCCTCGATGATCGAGGAGTGGAAGGCCCTGCCCCGGATGGATCGCACGTCTGAGCAGGAGATCTGGAAGCGCATCAGCACTGCCCGTGCCACCTTCGACAAGCGACGCCGCGCGCATTTCAGCGAGGTCGAGGTGCAGCGCAAGGACGCCACCTCCCGCAAGCGCGAGCTCATCGCCACTGCCGAGGCCCTGTCGATCTCCACCGACTGGATCAACACCTCCCGCAAGCTGCGCGATCTGATGCAGGACTGGAAGAACGCTCCGCGCACCTCTAAGCGCGACGAGGACAAGCTCTGGAAGCGGTTCAAGGCTGCACAGGATGCCTTCTACGCCGCTCGAATCGCCGCTGAGTCTGCCGTCGACGAGGAGCTGCGCGTCAACATCCCTGTCAAGGAGGCCCTGGTGGTCGAGGCCGAGGCCATCGCGACTGGTGCTGATCTCAAGGCCGCCAAGCAGTCGCTGCGCTCGGTGCAGGACCGCTGGGAGAAGGCCGGCGATCTGCCCAAGGCGGATCGCGATCGCCTCGAAGGACGTCTCAAGCGCGTCGAGGAGGCCATCCGACAGGCTGAGGCTTCGGCCTGGAAGCGCACGAATCCTGAGGTGCGCGCCCGTGCTGAGTCGACGGCCAACGCTTTCGCCGACGGACTTGCCAAGCTCGAGGCGCAACTCGCTGCGGCCCGAGCTGCGGGCAAGGATGCCGACGTCGCCAAGCTCGAAGCCTCGGTCGCATCGACCAAGGCGCTGCTCGATGCTGCTGCCTCGGCCGCCAAGGAGTTCAAGGGCTAGACGCGATAGACGTCGTAGACGCCTTCGATATTGCGCACCGCCCGAAGCACTGAGCCAAGATGCTTGGGATCGGCCATCTCGAAGGTGAAGCGCGACATCGCGATGCGATCGCGCGTGGTGGTCACTGATGCGCTCAGGATGTTGACGTGCGTGTCAGACAGCGCCTTGGTCACGTCGGAGAGCAGACGGGCTCGGTCGAGCGCCTCCACCTGGATGTTGACCAGGAACACGCTTGACGCAGTGGGCGCCCATGAGACCTCGACCATGCGATCAGGCTGCAACTGCAGGCCCGGGACATTCACGCAGTCATTGCGATGCACCGAGACGCCATTGCCTCGAGTCACGAATCCGACGATCTCATCGCCCGGAACCGGCGTGCAGCACTTGGCCAGCTTGACCCAGACATCGTCAGCGCCCACCACCACGACACCGACGTCACTCGCACTGCGGTTGTCACGTCGCTGAGCGCGACTTGGCGTCAGCGCCTCCGCAGCGTCATCGGCTGCCTGATCAACGCCTCCGGCTGCCTCGACCAGTCGTTGGATGACAGCGGCTGCGCTGACCTTGCTCTCGCCTACTGCCGCATACAGGCCCGTGACATCGGTGTGGTGCAGATCGACGGCGATGGCATTCAGGGCCTGCGTGGTCATCATGCGCTGCAGCGGGAGCCCCTGCTTGCGCATCGCCCGAACGATGGCATCCTTGCCATTCTCGATGGCCTCGTCGCGACGGGCGTGCGAGAACCAGGCCTTGATCTTGTTCTTCGCGCGCGCTGAGGCGACGAAGGAGATCCAGTCACGACTCGGCCCCGCACCCTCGGCCTTGGACGTGAAGATCTCGATGACATCGCCGTTGTTGAGCTTGGACTCCAGTGGAACCAGCTTGCCGTTGACTCGAGCGCCGACGCACCGGTGGCCCACCTCGGTGTGCACGGTGTAGGCGAAGTCGACCGGCGTTGCACCAGTAGGCAATGCGATGACATCGCCCTTGGGGGTGAAGACGAACACCTCCGATGAACCCAGGTCATAGCGCAACTGGTCCATGAACTCGTCAGGATCCTCGGTCTCGCGCTGCCATTCGACCAGTTGTCGAAGCCAGCTGAAGTCGTCCGGGCCCTGCTTGACACCGTTGTCGCCCTGCTTGTAGCGCCAGTGCGCGGCCACCCCGAACTCGGCGGCGTTGTGCATGTCGAAGGTGCGAATCTGCATCTCGACGGGCTTGCCGCTGGGACCGATCACCGTGGTGTGCAGCGACTGGTACATGTTGAACTTCGGCATGGCGATGAAGTCCTTGAAGCGACCGGGCATCGGACTCCACTTGGCGTGGATGGCGCCCAGTACGGCGTAGCAGTCGCGTAGGTCTTCGACAAGGATGCGTACGCCCACGAGGTCGTAGATGTCAGCGAAGTCCCGGCCGCGCACGATCATCTTCTGGTACACCGAGTAGTAGTGCTTTGGCCTTCCGGTCACTGTCGCCTTGATCTTGCTCTGCCGCAGGTCGCCCTCGATATCGTTGATGATCTCCTCGAGATAGCGGTCGCGCTGCGGTGATCGCTGACCCACCAGCCGCACGATCTCCTCGTACATCTTGGGGTACAGGGTCGCGAAGGCGAGATCCTCCAGTTCCCACTTGACCGCATTGATGCCGAGCCGATGAGCGAGTGGCGCATAGATCTCGAGAGTCTCTCGCGCCTTCTCCTGCTGCTTCTCCTCGCTCATCCACCGCAGGGTGCGCATGTTGTGCAGTCGATCTGCAAGCTTGATCATGAGCACTCGAATATCGCGCGCCATGGCGATGACCATCTTGCGCACTGTCTCAGCAGTCGAGGCATCGCCGTACTTGACCTTGTCGAGCTTGGTCACCCCATCGACGAGCGCAGCGACCTCATCGCCGAAGTCGTCACGCAGGGCCTCGAGCGAGTAGCCGGTGTCCTCGACGGTGTCATGCAGCAATGCGGCCGCAAGCGTGGTGCCACCCATGCCCAGATCCGCGAGGATCTCGGCCACCGCAACCGGGTGCGTGATGTAGGCGTCGCCGCTGCGCCGGCGCTGCTCGCGATGCAGATAGGCGGCGGTCTCATAGGCCCGCTCGACCAATCGGGCGTCGGCCTTCGGGTGATACTTGCGCAGCGTGCGCAGCAGGCGATCGAGTTCCGGATGCTGGCGCTTCTGACCACCGAAGATGGCGATGCGAGAACGCAGGCGCTGGTTCTCGGGCGCAGCAACAACCGGAGCCGGTGTCAGCTCCGTGGGAAGCTGTGCTTCCTTGCTCACGGTGCTCCTCGCGCAGTCGGGATGCCCTCAGTTTACGGCCGTCAGGCAGAGAGCAGTGCAATCACGGGTACACCACGCTCCGTGATGCGTTCGCGACCGTTCAGGAAGCCGATCTCCATGATGACCATGAGCGCGACGATCTCGGCACCTGAGCGCCGGACCAGGTCGATGCACGCGCCTGCAGTGCCGCCCGTTGCCAGCACATCGTCGACGATCACGACGCGTCGTTCGGGCCCGAGGGCGTCCTGATGGAGTTCGAGGGTGGCAGTGCCGTACTCGAGCTCGTATTCGAGCGCATGCACGGCCCCGGGCAGCTTGCCTGGCTTTCGAGCAGTGATGAACCCGGCTCCGCGACTGTTGGCCAGGGCTGCGCCGTACGGAAACCCTCGGGCCTCGATGCCGACCACCTGGTCGATGTCCTCGGTGCCCAGGCCGGAGTTCAATTCCCTGATCACTGCACTGAAGGCTGGCCCGTCTGCCATGAGTCCAGTGAGATCCTGGAACTTCACGCCAACGGCAGGCCAGTCGTCGATCAGGCGGATATGCGACCGAAGCAACTGCTCCACAGCTGGTTGCATGACTACTTCTTCGAGCGCTTGGAGCGAGGAACGCGCTTGGGCTGCTGCCGAGGGCCGCTGTCAACCAGAGTGGTGACGGATCCTGCGTCCGCACCTGGCTCGCCTTCGGCACCGGCCGAGTTCTTGGCCGAGTTGGCACGACGCGATCGCACGCGAGTGGCCAGGGCGATCATCTGTGGCTGCTTCTCCTTGAGCTGCACCAG
This sequence comes from Candidatus Nanopelagicales bacterium, assembly GCA_041675125.1. Taxonomy (GTDB): domain Bacteria; phylum Actinomycetota; class Actinomycetes; order S36-B12; family S36-B12; genus UBA11398. Next base: position 34,159 of record JBAYUM010000005.1, on the reverse strand, counting down.
GAATGGGGTGGCGACGAATATCGAGGAGTAGGCACCGGCCGCCATGCCGATCGCAAGCGCCACCGCAAGATCGAGCAGGGTGCCCGCACCGAGCAGCCCCGCGCCAACGAAGACAATGGCCAGGACCGGCAGCAGCGCCACAATCGACGTGTTGATGCTTCGCAGGAGGGTCTGGTTCAGGGCCAGGTTCGCGGCCTCGCCGTAGGTCAGCACCGACTGCCCGGTGATGTTGCGCGTGTTCTCCTTGACCTTGTCGAAGACCACCACCGTGTCGTAGAGCGAATAGCCCAGGATGGTCAGGATGCCGATCACGGTGGCTGGCGTGACCTCCAGCCCGAAGAGCGAGTAGAGACCGATGGTGATGATCAGGTCATGGGCCAAGGCGATGAGCCCGGCAACAGCCATCCGCCATTCGAAGTAGATCGACATGAACAGCGCCACCAGGATCACGAACACGATCAGGCCCTGCAGGGCCTTCTTGCTGATCTCACTGCCCCACGTCGGCCCGACGACCTGGATCTTGATGGTGTCCACGCCAACACCGCAGGTCGACGAGAGTTCCTTGGCCAGCTGCGAGCTCTCCGTCGTGCTCAAGGCCTCGGTCTGCACCCGCACCGTGCCCTGGCCGGAGACGGTCACGATGGCCTGTGACCCTGTCTTGGTCTCGGCGACCGCACGGGCCTGCTCGATCGAGCAGGTGGCATTGGGGATGGTGAAGTCGCCGCCGCCACGGAACTCGATGCCCAGGTTCAGGCCGCGGAACAGCAGTGAGCCGATGGCCACGACCAGGATCACTCCCGACACGACGTACCAGGTGCGTCGACGACCGACGATGTTGACTGATGACTGCCCGCTGTAGAGGCGATGGCCAAGGCCGGAGAGGCGACTCATGAGGACACCTCCTCCGTTGTCTGGCTGGCGGCTCGTCGGCGTCGCGAGGCCAGGGTCTCGGTCACACCTGCAGGTCGGCTCATGCGATCGGCGTCCAGCCCAGTCCAGCGCGATCCGCCCTGCATCCACTTCCGTCGACCGATGAGCACTGCGACCGGATAGGTGAACAGGAATGCCACAGCGACGTCGATGACCGTGGTGAGCCCAAGCACGAAGGCGAAGCCGCGCACGCTTCCGACGGAGAGGATGTAGAGCACGACTGCGGCAAGCAAAGAGATGAAGTCGGCGGCGAGCAGGGTGCGTCGCGCCCGGACCCAGCCCGAGTCACAGGCCTGCCGCAACGACCGACCGTCGCGGATCTCGTCTCGGATGCGCTCGAAGTACACGATGAACGAGTCAGCAGTGATGCCGATGGCAACGATTGCACCCGCAACACCGGCAAGGGTCAGGGTCAGGCCGATGGTCTTGCTCAGCACCACGAACGTCAGGTAGGTGATGCCAGCAGCGATGACCAGGGAGAAGATCGCGACGATGCCGAGGATCCGGTAGTAGAAGAACAGGTAGATCATGACCAGCGCCAGGCCCAGGAGTCCGGCGACGATGCCCGCATAGAGCTGGTCGCTGCCGACCGTTGGCGAGACCGAGGTGATGTCGACTGCCTTGAGCGTGACGGGCAGCGCACCGTACTTGAGCACATTGGCGAGGTCGTTGGCCTGCTCTGCAGTGAAGTTGCCCTCGATCTGGGCCGTGCCGCCGATGATCGGCTCATTGAAGCGCGGAGCAGAGCTGACGATGCCGTCGAGCACGATCGCGAACGCGTTGCATGGCGACTGCCCGCCGATCGAGCAGTCCGGCAGGGCCGAGAGCGTGGTCGACGCATTGGCCAGCGACTTGGCACCCTCGGAGTCGAATCCCAGCGACACCACCCAGCCGACGCCATTGGTCGGCAGCTGCGCATTCGCGCTGGTGACATTGGTGCCCTTGATGAAGGCCGGCTGCAGGACGTACTTGCCGCCACCGGCCTTGGCACAGGTGCCGAGCCACATCGTCGGGTCGTCGGGGGTGCCACCTGAGTACGCAGTCGGATTCGTGCAGTCCAGCGCGAGCACTGCCTTCTCGAAGGCCGCATCGGGCGATGCCGCCTGCACCGGCTTGGTTCCGGCCTTCTGGCCCTTGGCCACGGATGCCGTAGGTGCGAGCACTGCGTAGACCGGACGGAAATCGAGCAGAGCGGTGCGCTGCACCAGGTCGACCAGGCGATCGGGGCTGGCCCCTGGCACGGACACCACGATCGCGGCGCCGGCTCCACTGCCCTGAGTGGTCACCTCGGCCTCGGCCACGCCGATGCTGTCGACGCGCTGGCGCAGGATGGTCACGGTCTGCTGCAGCTGCTCCTCGGTGATGTCCTTGCCCGCGGTGACGGGATGGGGAATCAGGATGACCTGGGTGCCGCCCTGGAGATCCAGCCCGAGGCGCACGGTGTGATCGGTGCCAGGGAAGAACGCCCAGACGGCAAGCCCGACGATGAGGACGGCGAGCGCCGCCAACGACCTGCTGGGACGGCTTGCCGGACGCGGAGCCATCAGCGGTCGCCTTCTTGCAGATCATCGCTTGAGCTGGCAGCCTCGGCGGATTCAGGAACGATGACACGGGCGATTGCCGCCGCCAGAACCTCGATCACGACGCCGGGGGCGATCTGGATGGAGACCGTGTCAGCGCCGATGGCACTGACCGTGCCGAAGATGCCTGAGGTTGTCATCACTCGCACTCCGACGACCAAGCCGGACTGCGTGGACTCCTGCGCACGCTTGCGCGCCTGCATCGGACGCAGCAGCAGGAAGTAGAAGGCCGCGCCCACGACGACGAACGGCAACAGACCCGACAAGTAATCCACAGTTCTCCTGACAGCGCGCAGCGATAACGCCGTTTACCTTAGCCCTCGAGGTCGAAGGCCGACTGCAATGGACTGTCGGGCGTGAGGCCCAAATGCTGCCAGGCCGTTGCGGTGGCCACTCGGCCCCGCGGAGTCCGGGCGATCATCCCCAGGCGCACCAGGAACGGCTCGGCCACCGTCTCGATGGTCTCGGGCTCCTCGCCGATCGCCACGGCCAGCGTCGAGAGTCCCACCGGACCACCGCCGAATCGGCGGATCAGCACATCGAGCACAGCGCGGTCGATGCGGTCCAGGCCGAGGGCATCGACCTCGTAGAGATCCAGCGCAGCGTGCGCCGTCGCCAGGTTGACCACCCCATTGCCATGCACCTGAGCCCAGTCGCGCACGCGGCGCAGCAGTCGATTGGCGATCCGGGGGGTGCCCCGGCATCGACCGGCGATCTCGGCAGCGCCCTGCTTGTCGAGCTCGACTCCCAGCAGGTTCGCCGAGCGCATCACGATGATCTCCAGGTCGACAGGGTCGTAGAAGTCAAGGTGCGCGGTGAAGCCGAACCGATCGCGAAGCGGGCTGGGCAGGAGCCCCGCCCGAGTCGTTGCCCCCACCAGGGTGAACGGAGCGATCTCCAGCGGGATCGCCGTTGCTCCGGGTCCCTTGCCTACGACGACGTCGACGCGGAAGTCCTCCATCGCCATATAGAGCATCTCCTCAGCCGGCCGGGAGGTGCGATGGATCTCGTCGAGGAACAGGACCTCACCCGGCTGCAGGCTGGACAGGATCGCGGCGACATCGCCCGCATGCTGCAGGGCCGGCCCGGAGGTGATGCGCAGCGGTGCGCTGAGCTCTGAAGCGATGATCCCGGCCAGGGTCGTCTTGCCCAGGCCCGGCGGTCCGCTGAGCAGCACGTGGTCGGCCGTGCGGCCTCGTCGCCGTGCAGCCTCGAGCACCAGCCCCAGTTGGGACTTCACCCGGGCCTGGCCGACGAAATCGATGAGCTGCTTGGGACGCAGGGCACCTTCGATGGCCACTTCATCAGGTGTCGGATCCGCGTCGACGATGCGCTCGCTCATGCCCGGTCCAGGCTCTGCAGGGCTGCCTTCAGCAGTGCGCTGATATCCGGTGCATCCGGGTACTCGGCTGCCAGCGGCGCCACTGCGTCGGCAGCGGCCTCGGCCTCGCGCGCGGTCCAGCCCAGCGACATGAGGCCCGCGACGACCGACGACTGCCAGGGCGCATTCACCGGCAGGGCGCGACCAGTCGCCCCGCCATGCATGGCGCCGAGCCTGTCCTTGAGCTCGAGCACCAGCCGCTGAGCACCCTTGCGCCCGATGCCCGGGATCTTGGTCAGGGCCGTGAGGTCGTCGTTGGCAATCGCCCACCGCAGCTCATCGGGTGCGAGCGTGCCGAGCACCGCCAGCGCGATCCGGGGACCGATGCCCGTGACGGTCTGCACCTGCTCGAAGATCGTGCGTTCATCGGCATCGGCGAACGCATAGAGCGTCCAGCCATCCTCCCTGACCACGAGTGAGGTGAGCAGCTCGACTCGGTCGCCCACCCGCAAGGACAGGGCGGTGGGCGCCGTGCATGTTGCCTGCAGGCCAAAGCCCCCGAGGTCGACGACCACGCTGTCGTGCGCGACGGCCTGCACAGTGCCACGGATGAAGGCGATCACATCAGTTCCCGAGCGCTGACTTCGACGCTGCCACTGCCGTGGCAAGGCGCCGCTTGGCCGCTCCTCGCCAGACATCGCAGATGGCGATTGCCAGCGCATCGGCTGCATCAGCGGGCTTGGGCGCCTGCGCAAGCCCCAGGACACGGGTGACCATGGCGGTGACCTGCGCCTTGTCGGCACGCCCCGAGCCCGTGACTGCAGCCTTCACCTCGGTCGGGGTGTGCATCGAGACCTGGATCTGGCGTCGTCCGGCAATCAGCAGGGCCACGCCGGCAGCCTGGGCCGTTGCCATCGCACTGCGCACATTGTGCTGGCTGAAGACTCGCTCGATCGCGATGGCATCGGGCTGGAACTGCTCGATCAATGCCTCAATGCCCCGTTCCAGGGCCACGAGCCGATCGGAGAGCTCATCGGTCACCGAGGTGCAGATGACGCCGATGTGCAGGGCAGCGAGCTGCTGGCCGGCAGCGCCTTCGACGACGGCGACGCCGCAGCGGGTCAGGCCTGGGTCAACCCCGAGCACGCGCATTCCACACCTCCCATCGAACATCAGTTCGATCAGCCTACTGGCGCATGACCCCGGCACGTCAGCATTGGCGCGCGGGTGTGGATGCACTAGTCGAGTGCGGCCATGACCTCGTCGCTGACATCGAAGTTCGCGAAGACGTTCTGCACGTCATCGCTCTCCTCGAGGGCGTCCATCAGGCGAAAGACCTTCTTGGCGCCATCCTCGTCCAGATCGACGCTCATGCTGGGCAGGAAGGTCGCATCGGCCGAGTCGTAGTCCCACCCAGCCGCCTGGATCGCGGTGCGCACCGCCACCAGGTCGGTGGCCTCGGAGACGACCTCGAAGGCCTCGCCGAGGTCGTTGACCTCCTCGGCTCCGGCATCGAGCACCGTCATCAGCAGGTCGTCCTCGGTGGCGCCGGTCGCCTTGGAGACGATGACCACGCCCTTGCGATGGAACAGGTATGAGACCGAGCCAGGGTCAGCCATGGATCCGCCGTTGCGCGTCATCGCGACGCGAACCTCGGACGCGGCACGGTTGCGGTTGTCGGTGAGGCACTCGATGAGCACTGCCACGCCATTGGGGCCATAGCCCTCGTACATGATCGTCTGCCAGTCGGCGCCACCGGATTCCGCACCGCTGCCTCGCTTGACCGCTCGCTCGATGTTGTCGGCAGGCACTGAGCTCTTGCGTGCCTTCTGCATGGCGTCATAGAGGGTGGGGTTGCCATCGGGATCAGGTCCACCCTGGCGTACGGCTACTTCAATGGTCTTGATCAGGCGAGCAAAGAGTTTCGCGCGACGCGCGTCGACGACAGCCTTCTTGTGCTTGGTTGTCGCCCATTTGGAATGGCCGCTCATGCGTACTGCCTCACTATTTCGACGAAGATGGCGTGGACCCGAGCATCACCTGTCAATTCAGGATGAAACGACGTGGCGAGCAGTGGACCCTGCTGAACGGCGACGATCGTACCCGCCCGGGGGCCCGTTGTGATGGTTGCGAGCACATCGACCCCTTCGCCGACTTCCTCCACCCACGGGGCACGGATGAAGACGGCGCGCAGTGCTCCCCCTGCCATGGACTTGAAGTCAAGGTCGATCTCGAAGGAATCCAGCTGTCGACCGAAGGCATTGCGCCGCACGGTGATGTTCAGGCCGCTGATGAACTCCTGATCCGGTCGCGCATCGGTCACGCGGTCGGCGAGCATGATCATTCCGGCGCAGGAGCCGTACATCGGCATCCCAGCCGCTCGTGCTTCACGCAGCGGCTCGAGCAGCCCGTCATGGATCGCCAGCTTGGACATCGTGGTGGATTCCCCGCCCGGCACGATCAGTCCCTGGACCTGCCGCAGGTCTGCCAGGGAGGCGACGGGCTGGGCTGTCACGCCAGCCTGTTCGAGCGCAGCAAGATGCTCGCGTACGCCACCTTGCAGGGCGAGCACCCCAATGTTCGGGGCAGTGCTCACCAGCCTCGATCCTCCAGGCGGTGATGCACAGGGATATCGGCGACGTTGATGCCGACCATGGCCTCGCCCAGTCCGCGCGAGACCTCGGCGATGACATCGGGCTCGTTGAAGTGCCGGGTCGCTCGCACGATGGCAGTCGCTCGCTTCAGAGCATCCTCCGGGGTGGCCGGTCCGCTGCCGCTCTTGAAGATGCCAGAGCCAACGAAGACACCATCGGCACCCAGCTGCATCATCATCGCGGCATCTGCCGGAGTCGCGATGCCGCCTGCGGTGAACAGCACGACGGGCAGCGATCCACGCTTGGCCACCTCGACGACGAGATCGTAGGGCGCCTGCAGCTCCTTCGCCGCGACGTACAGCTCATCGGGAGCCATGGACGAGAGCCGGCTGATCTCGGCACGAATGGTGCGCATGTGCGTGACTGCATTGGAGACGTCGCCGGTGCCCGCCTCGCCCTTCGAGCGGATCATCGCCGCACCTTCGTTGATGCGACGAAGAGCCTCGCCAAGATTCGTCGCACCGCACACGAACGGGACGGTGAACTTCCACTTGTCGATGTGGTTGGTGTAGTCAGCCGGGGTCAGCACCTCGGACTCGTCGATGTAGTCGACTCCGAGTGACTGGATGACCTGAGCCTCGACGAAGTGCCCGATGCGCGCCTTGGCCATGACCGGGATCGAGACTGTCTTGATGATCCCCTCGATCATGTCGGGATCGGACATGCGCGAGACGCCGCCCTGGGCCCGGATATCGGCAGGGACACGCTCGAGTGCCATGACGGCCACTGCGCCGGCGTCCTCTGCGATCTTGGCCTGCTCTGGCGTGACCACATCCATGATGACGCCGCCCTTGAGCATCTCGGCCATGCCGCGCTTGACGCGATCGGTACCGACTAACGGCTCTGCAGACACGTGCACCATCCCTTGAAGACTCTGCCGGATTCCGGCTATGACGAACTCATATCGTAGGCCCGGTGCCGTTCGGCCTCGAATCTGCCGCCTTCAGGTGCCCAGATATCCCAGCCCGACAGGGGCTCGGTCATCCATTTCCCAGGTATTGGGCAATGGAGTGTGCCCGGCCAGGCGAAACAGCCGCACGAGGCGGTGATCGCGGATCTGGCGGCAGGCCAGTACCGCATCGTTGAGGAATCTCCGGGACAGCTCCACCCGGCGGATCGCCGCCGTCAGCTCATCGAGGAGCTCCGCCACGATGTCATCCTCACGCAGCAAGGTGACCTCCTCGGCGTCATCGAGGGCCTGGATCAGCACCTCGGTCAGGGCCGACTCGGCCAGGATGCGGTCCTCCAGGTCGTGGTCAGCCGACAACCGCGCGGCATGGGCGATCTCGGCGATGATCTCGCTCGACGACGGATCCAGGATGCCTGCGACTGACAGCTCGATCGCAATCGAGGACCGGCGCAGCAGTTGCGCATCGAGGGCGAAGGTCGAGGTCTCGATGCGACGGTGCAGCCGATCGAGCCGGCCTGCCGTCGAGCTGAGGTACCAGACGAAGATTGCGATGAGCACCACCGCGAAGACGATCCATGTCCAGCTCATGTCAGCGCTGCCCTGATCCGAGCCCGGTGCTGAATCGACCCAGGATCTGTCCGCGCAGGTCCGTGGTCACCCGGTCACCCGATGCCGTGACGCTTGCATAGACCGCAAGCACGTCGTCGATCACGTGATCCCAGTCGAATCGCTTGACGCGCAGCGATCCTGCGGCTGCGAGCTCTCGTCGGCGAGCAGGATCCTGCAGCAGTGCGATCGCCTCGCGAGCCAGATCGGCGCTGTCCTCGTTGGTGAACTGCGCTCCGGCTGTTCCGTGGTCGAGCACTCGGGTGAACGCAGGCAGGTCGGAGGCGAGCACCGCTGTGCCAGCAGCCATCGCCTCGATCAGCACGATGCCGAAGGACTCCCCGCCGGTATTGGGTGCGATGTACATGTCTGCAGAGCGAAGAGCCTGGGCCTTCTCCTCATCGCTCACCATGCCGAGAAACGTGATGTGCCCCTGCAAGGCCGCGGGAATGCTCTCCCTGATGTCGTCCGCATCGCCCGGCCCTGCAATGAACAGGTGCGCGTCAGGCACTGCCTGCACGATGGCCGGCAGTGCGTCAGTGAGCACCGACAAGCCCTTGCGCGACTCATCGAGGCGGCCAAGGAACAGCATGGTTGGTCGGTTGGCATCGAAATCCGGGTGTCGATCCCCCTCGTCGAAGGAGCCGATGCGCACGCCATTGGGTATCAGCACTGCATCACCGCCCAGGTGAGCCACCAAGGTCCGCCGGGCGTCCTCGGAAACCGCGATGCGACCGCTGACCTTCTCCATCGCGGTCTGTACCAGCCGGTTCAGGCTCGCGAGGATCCGAGAGCGCGGATTCGACGAATGCCAGGTGGCGACGATCGGGCCATCTGCGACCCACAGGGTGAGCAGTGACAGCCCGGGTGCGATCGGCTCATGCACGTGCACCAGATCGAAGTCGCCCTCCTGGATCCAGCGACGCACCTGACGCGTTGCCCGCAGTCCGAAGTTGAGGCGCGCGACGGAGCCGTTATAGGGGACGGCGACCGGCTTGCCACCATTGGTGACCTCCCCTGCCGGAACATTGTCAGGCTCATCGACCGGAGCCAGGATGTCGACGAAGTGCCCACGCGCGCGCAGCTCGGCAGCGAGGTCGGCGACATGCGAGCGGACACCGCCGGGCGAGTCCCAGGCGTAGGGGCACACCATGCCGATACGCAGGATCTGCGCAGTCACTTCCACACCCGCTGCATCACGTGCCAGTCCTGCGCATGCTCCCGGATGGCATGCCCAAGATTATCGGCGAGGGTCTGGGTCATGGTCTGCATCTGGGCCGCCCGATCGACGCCCTCTGGGCCGAGGATCGGGTCGTAGACATGGCCGAGGCACTGATCGCCCTCGTACCAGAGCCCGATCGGCAGCACGGGCGCGCCGGTCATCAGGCTGAGCAGGGCCGGTCCTGCGGGCAGGGTTGCCCGGGCTCCCATGAAGTCCACCTCGATGCCGTTGCCGCCGAGATCACGATCCCCCAGCAGTGCGACCATGCGTCCATTCTTCAGGCGGCGCGCCAGCGCACGCACCAGATCAGGATCCCCCAGCGGCAGCACTTCCATGCCCAGGGTCTCCCGGTAGGCGAGGAACTGCTTGAACAGCCCCTCGGGCTTGAGCCGCTCGGCTACCGTGGTGAACCCGTTGTATCGATCGGCTGCCCACGCGCCCCCAAGATCCCAGTTGGCCAGGTGTCCGGGGACCATGATCACGCCATTGCCCTTGGCCATCTCGTCATCGAGACGCTCGACATTGAGCAGCCGGAAGTCACTCCGCACCCGCTCCACCGACCACGAGGGCAGGCGAAAGGCCTCCATCCAGTAGCGCATGTAGCTGCGCACACCAGCATGCACCAGCGCATCCAGTGCAGCAGGAGCAAGACCGGGTCTGACCTGATCCAGGTTCTTTCGCAGCTGCTGCACCCCCTTGCCGTTGCGTCGATAGGTGCGATCGGCGATCAAGGTGAAGGTGCGCCGTGCAGAACGCTCAGGAAGATGACGGATGCCGAACCAGGCCGCTCGAAAGGCCTCCTCGGTTGCACGATCGCGGATCTGTTGACCGCTGCTCATATGCGCAGCTGCCCGCGCACGTGCACGACTCGCTGCACGACGGTGATGATGCCGAGGATGCCGATCAGCCACAGCGCAGCCGGCAGCAGATAGGGAACGCCGAAGCCGGTGAAGAAGGTTGCCGCCAGGATGATGATGAGTCGCTCAGCACGTTCCGCGATGCCGACATTGGCGGTGGCTCCGACAGCCTCCGCCCGCGCCTTGGCATACGAGGTGATCTGGCCGGTGGCCAGTGCGAGGGTCGCAGCTATTCCCACGCCCACCTGGTCATTGAGCAGGGCCCACCAGATCAATCCGCCGAAGATCGCCGCATCGGCGACTCGGTCCAAGGTCGCATCGAGGAAATTGCCCCAGGGGCCGCTGGTACCCGCGAGGCGCGCCATCGTTCCGTCGAGCAGGTCGCTGAACGCGAAGGCGGTGATGAGCAGCGGGCCGAGGATGAACCTGCCCTGGGGAAAGCACGCCAGAGCAGTGACGACAGCGCCGAGAGTGCCGAAGAGCGTGATCGCATCCGGCGAGACGTGCATCCGCAGCAGGAACCGAGCCGGCGGCAGGAGCATTGCCGACATCACTCGACGCGCCCCAGGGTTGTTCAGCACTGCTTGAGCCTATCGGGCATTTCCCGAGTTCCCGAGATCCCGGTTTGCGCCTCGTCGGGGTCGACCACAAGGGTGTGCACATGGCCAGGGCATGGGACAACCAGCGGATCATCGGCCTTGTCGGTCCCCGAGGATCGGGAAAGACCACCCTGGTCCAGGCACTCATCGGCTCGCGGCTCGCGACTGGCGACCTCGTGCCAGAGTCGCTCTCGCCTGTCGTCAGCGTCGTCAGATGGCGCGATACGGACGTCGTCCTGCTCGACGGCATGGAACCTGCACCACTGCTGCTGGCAGCGGATGCCCTGATGTTCGTGCTCTCCTCAGCCGACGGAGTCGACGCGGAGACCGCCGAACTGTGGCACCGATGCATCGAGCAGGAGATCCCGCGCATCGTCGTCATCACCGAGCTCGACCATCCGCGCGCCGACATGGATGAGACGGTTGCCGTTCTGCGCCGGCTCTTCAGCGATGGCCCGGAGCTGCTGCGACTGACCATGCCGGTACTCGATGACGATTCATCCCTTGCCGGCTTCATCGACCTGGGCAGCACCGAGATCTGGAACTGGACCACGCAACCCTTCAGTCGCCAGGCATCCGACCCCGAGCACATTGCCCTGATCGCCGAAGCCCGCGAGGAGCTCATCGCTGATCTGGCGATGATGAGCGATGACAACCGTCTTGCCGAATCACTCCATCTCGGCATGCAGCCGAGTCTTGCCCTGATCGAGCAGGCCATGAACGACACCAGTGCCTCCGGGCACGCCCAACTCGTTGTCGGTACCGGCCTGCGTGATGGGGCCACGCTGGTCGGCGCCGAACTCCTGCTCGATCTCCTGGTGAACGCGCTTCCCTCTCCCGCCGATCGGCCCGCACCAGTGACCGTTCGTGCCGATGGAACGCCAGTGCTGCCGATCGCGCCTGGGCCAGGCAGCCCACTCCTTGCCACTGTTGTCCGGGCAGAGCCACTCGCGCCGACTCTGGTGCGCCTGTACGCAGGTTCGCTGCAGGAGGAGATGGCGGTGGATTGCGTGCAGACCTTCCGGGCAAGGGCGCTGTCGGTCGTGCCGCAGCTGGCCTGGCTCGAGACCGACCAGCCACTGGCATGCGGGCAGACGCTGTCGTCCGTGCACGAGCCCTTGCTGATCCAGCGCTAGAGCCAGAGGGTCGGGCTCTTGCGGCGTTTAGGCGGGCTTTGCTCGACCTAGTTCGCGGTGGTCCTCACCGCGACGAACAGCGCCTGGGCCTCAGCGACGAGCACGTCGCCGTGGTGAAGTTCTGCGACGAGGAACCGCTTGCGTCCGTCGATGGAATCCACCCGGGCATGCACGGCCAGGTCCACCTGCAGGGGCGCCACGTTGCGGTAGTCGACTCTGAGGTAGGCGGTTCGATATGGCCCCCCGTCGTGGTTGGCCAGCTCGCCGAAGACGTCATCGAAGAGCAGCGTCAGCGCTCCACCGTGCGTCGCACCGTTGACGCCGAGGTAGAAGGCACCGAATTCGACAGTCGCGTCCAAGCGGTCACTGGTCACCACCAGGTCGCGGTACTCGGGATGCAAGGTTCGTGATCCAGGCGCCCTGTCCCGATCCGCCCAGGTGCGATCGCGTTCTGCAACGTAGCGATGGGCATCGAGTTGGGCATTGATCTGGTCGATTGCGACAGCAGCCTGGTGGGCGAGGTCGCCGGGCGCACCCGTGGCGGCGATCCTGTTCTGCAGTCCACGCAACGCGAGGCCTAGATGCTCACTGGCCGATTGAGGTTCTTCCTCGGTGATGTCGCGTTGGCCCATCAAGCCATGCTAGCCATGCTCGCACTCGCCGACTCCACGATCACCCTGTCGTGCGTGACCCGTGTGAATGCGTGTCAGTCGCAGTCAACGCAGATCGGCGCCTGGTCGGTGCCGCTGGCGCGCTGGCTCTTGTGCTGGACGATGAAGCAGCGCGAGCAGGTGAATTCGTCCTTTTGGATCGGGACGACCCGGATCTCCAGCGACAGGTTCGACAGGTCGGCACCTGGGAGTTCCATGGATTCGGCACCGAGATCGTTCTCGTCGATCTCGATTGGAGTCTGGTTCTCCTTGGCCGCGATCTCCTTCAGGCCTTCGAGGCTTTCCTCTTCGTCGGTGTCGTTCTTGCGCGGTGCGTCGTAGTCAGTTGCCATGCGGTGAAGGTGCTCCAAGGTTGCAGTTGATCGTGATCGGGTAAACGCTGGAACCTAGCCGACTATTCCCGTTCGGACGAAATCGGGTCGCGCGTCCTGGCTCGAAACTCTGCCTGCCATCTGGTCTCCCTCCTAGGAGAACCAGACTGTCAACAGCCTCCGTCGGCTCCAGAGCTAGGCGAGCGAGTCGCCCCAGGCCTGCGCGAGCATGCTGCGCGTGTCCTCGAGCAACTGCGGCATCGTCTTGGTGCCACCGATCACGGGCATGAAATTGGTGTCTCCACCCCAGCGCGGCACCACATGCTGGTGCAGGTGCGCTGCGATGCCCGCCCCCGCAGCACTTCCCTGATTCATGCCGATATTGAAACCCTGGGCATTCGACACTGCCCGCAGGACAGTCATCGCACGCTGGGTGAACTCGCCCAGTTCAGCGACTTCAGCAGGATTCATCTCGGTGTAGTCCGCGATATGGCGATAGGGGCACACCATCAGGTGGCCTGAGTTGTATGGATAGAGGTTGAGGATGGCGTAGACGGTGTCGCCGCGTGCGATGACCAGGCCATCCTCATCGCTGCAGCCTGGCGCGTAGCAGAACGGGCAGTCATCGCCCTGCTCTTCATGCGTAGGCTTTCCCTCTCCACGGATGTACTGCATCCGGTGCGGTGTCCAGAGGCGATCCCACGGCGTCGGCACGGCTAGACCTGCACGCGCGATTCGACAGCGGCGACAATCTCGTCCACTGCAGCATCGATGAGCACGCCGTTGTTCTGCCTGCCGTCGCGGTACCTGAATGAAACAGCGCCCGCAGCAATATCCTCATCACCTGCAATGAGCATGTACGGAACCTTGCTGCGCTGCGCATTGCGGATCTTCTTCTGCATCCGATCGTCTGATGCATCGACCTCGACGCGAATACCGCGGGCCTGGAGCCGCTGCGCCACCTCCTCGAGATACGCGTTGTGCTCGTCCGTGATGGGGATGCCGACCACCTGGACCGGTGCCAGCCAAGGGGGGAAGGCGCCCGCATAGTGCTCGAGCAGAACGGCGAAGAAGCGCTCGATCGAGCCGAAGAGCGCGCGATGGATCATGACCGGTCGTTGACGACTTCCGTCGGCCGCCGTGTACTCAAGGTCGAACAGGTTCGGGAGATTGAAGTCGACCTGGATCGTCGACATCTGCCAGGTGCGACCGATCGCGTCCTTGGCCTGCACCGAGATCTTGGGACCATAGAACGCGGCCCCACCCGGATCCAGCACGAGCTCGAGATTCTGCCGGCCGGCAGCCTCACGCAGGATCTCGGTGGCGCTGGCCCAGTCCTCGTCGGTGCCGACCGACTTCTCCGGATCGCGCGTCGAGAGCTCGAGATAGAAGTCGGACAGTCCGTAGTCGCGAAGGAGTTCCAGCACGAACGTCAGCAGGCTGTCGAGCTCGCCTGGCATCTGATCCTTGGTGCAGTAGATGTGCGCGTCATCCTGGGTGAATCCACGGGCACGGGTCAGTCCCTGCACGACACCGGACTTCTCGTATCGATAGACCGTGCCGAACTCGAACAGGCGCAGCGGCAGTTCACGATACGAACGTCCACGAGCATCGAAGATCAGGTTGTGCATCGGGCAGTTCATGGGCTTGAGGTAGTAGTCGGTGCCCTGACGGCGCAGGACGCCCTCGTCGTCGTACTCGGCATCCAGATGCATCGGCGGATACATGCCCTCGGCATACCAGTCCAGGTGTCCGGACTGCTCGAACAGCTGGGCCTTGGTGATGTGCGGGCTGTTGACGAACTGATAGCCGGCCTCGTCATGGCGACGACGCGAGTAGTCCTCCATGACGCGTCGCACCACGCCACCCTTGGGATGGAACACGGCAAGGCCTGAGCCGACCTGCTCGGGGAAGGAGAAGAGGTCGAGTTCGGCACCGAGCCGCCGATGGTCACGTCGCTCCGCCTCCTCGAGGAAGGTCAGATAGGCCTTGAGCTCATCCTTGGAAGGCCAGGCGGTGCCGTAGATGCGCTGGAGCTGCTCGTTCTTCTGGTCGCCGAGCCAGTACGCGGCTGCCGTGCGCATGAGCTTCATCGCATTGGTAGGGATGTAGCGCGTATCGGGCACATGCGGACCACGGCACAGATCGCCCCAGCAGCGCTCGCCGGTCTTGATGTTCACATTGTCGTAGATGGTCAGCTCCTTGCCGCCCACCTCCATCACGTCTGCCCCGCCTTCGCTGCCGATCAGGCGCAGCTTGTAGGGCTCATCCACGAGTTCGGCAAGTGCCTGCGCATCGGTCACGACACGTCGGGCGAAGCGCTGGCCGCTCTTGATGATGGTCGTCATGCGCTTCTCCAGCGCGACGAGATCCTCGGGAGTGAATGGCGTGGTGACATCGAAGTCGTAGTAGAAGCCGTCC
Organism: Candidatus Nanopelagicales bacterium; assembly: GCA_041675125.1. Taxonomy (GTDB): domain Bacteria; phylum Actinomycetota; class Actinomycetes; order S36-B12; family S36-B12; genus UBA11398. Next base: position 18,941 of record JBAYUM010000005.1, on the reverse strand, counting down.
TTGACCGGCGGCCCGATGCCGAGCTTGGCATCCGGGAATGTGTCCTGCACCGCCTGGGCGAGCACATGCGCCGTCGAGTGCCGCAGGACCGCCAGGCCCTCGGGACTGTCGATGGTCACCGGTTCGACAACGTCGGTCTCGAGTACCTCGGTGTCCAGGTCCCGGAGCTCACCATTGATGCGGGCCACAACGACCGATCGGTCACCGCCCACCAGATCGAAGGCGGTTCTCGCCACAACATCTCCTCAACTCATCTATACCAAGACGCCATACCAAAGCGCTCCGGTTGGTGGGCGATACTGGGTTCGAACCAGTGACCCCTCGCGTGTGAAGCGAGTGCTCTACCACTGAGCCAATCGCCCGGAAGTAGGCAAACACTACCCCCCTGAAATCCTTCACGCGTTTCGGGCTGCTCACTCCTTGCGTGGGAACAGCGCAGATCCCTCCTCGGCAGTTATTTTGAAGCGTTGGCCAACCATCAAAGGAGATCCACATGCATACACCTCGCGCACTGCGAGGCATCGGCATCCGCTTCATCGCGGCTGCCGCATTGACCTTGGGCGTACTCGGCGTGGCCGCCGCGCCATCGCAAGCTTTGGGCGGATGCCAGATCACTGGGCAGAGCGCAACCGGAGTCGTGGGCCAGGCACAGGTGCTGACGACCTCAGGATGCTCCGGTCCCTACATCTACGCCGACTACACCAGCGGCGCACGGGATCAGGCGCAGATCGTCGGCTCCGGAACCCTCGACCAGGCTGTGTGGATTCCGGCGCACCTCGGCCAGGCGACCCTGGTCGACTCCAACAACTCGGCCGCGGGCACCTACACCTCGAATATCGTCCAGACCCCGACCATCACCACGATCTCGGCTCCGAACACCACGCAGGTCGGGGTGCCCACCACCATCACGGTGTACGTGCAGTCGGTCAGCCCGAGCAACTACCAGCCAACCGGTGCGCTGACGATTCGCGATGCGAACAACGCGGTCATCACCACCCTTGGCCTCAGCCCTGCCTCGGGCACCGGACAGGCCTATGCCTACTGGCGCTGGGTCGCACCTTCGTCCGGCAACTACTCCTTCCAGGCCAGCTACACCGGTGACACGTATGCGCTGTCGTCTCAATCACCTCAGGACCTGCTGATCGCCACGCCGAGCGGCAGCACGATCAGCATCAGCGCCCCCTCGGTGGTGATGGCCGGCGTTCCTGTCGCACTGACCGCAAACGTCTTCCCCAACACCGTGCAGGGGTCAGTCGGGTTCACGATCAACGGGGCGCCCATCAGCGCATCCGTGCCGATCTTCAATGGCACAGCAACCTTCAACTGGAACCCCACAGGCCAGGGCAATTTCACCCTCGGTGCCAACTACATGACCAATCAAGGCGGATCGGGCTCCACGAGCCAGCCGCTGACGGTCATCGCGGGTCCGGCCTCACGTGACTCCATCACCCTGACCCAACCGGGTTTCGGTACCTGGGCGCCCAACGGCACCTACACCTTGGGTCAGGGCACCTCGGTGACCTTCCAGGCGACCACGCTCTCGGGAGCCATGGTGACCCTGTCGGACACCGGTCCGTGCACCACCAGCGGACTCACGCTGAACGTGCCCACAGCCAGCGGTCAGTGCACGCTCATCGCGCAGTCCAATGGCGGCAACGGCTATGCACCAGTGACGCAGAACTACACCGTCAGCCCAGGAGTCGGCACCCAGACGGCAGCATTGGCTGCACCGCTGTCAGGCAAGGTCAACTACAAGAAGATCACCCTGCTCCAGACTCCTGCCCAGGGCACGACCAATGCGAACCAGAACGTCGTGTGGAGCGTGGCAAGCAAGAGCAAGAGTGCCTGCACGCTCGTCTTCCCGAGTGATGGCGCTGTTCATCTTCGATTCAAGAAGCGTGGGTACTGCACGGTCACGGCGAATGCACCAGGCGTGACGAACCAGTGGGCGCCTTTCGTCCTGCAACGGACGTATCAAGGCATCTGATCTGAGAAATGGGAGGCCCCGCTTCGGCGGGGCCTCCCATTTTGTCATTTTGGCCCGTCAGGGATTCACGTTGTCGGCTGCCAGCTCCAGGAATTCGCCACGCAGCCGCGCAGTGACAGGACCGACGTCGAGAACTCGATCATCCAACCGCACGACTGGCTGGATCCCGCGAGTGGACGAGGTCAGGAATATCTCGTCAGCGGTATGCAGGATGTCGTACGGCAATGTGGCCTCATCCGCCCGGAACCACTCGATCACCAACTGACGCGTGACACCCGGAAGGCAGCCGCTGGCCAAGGCGGGCGTCAATGCCAGGCCGTCGATGACGACGAACACATTCGATGTCGTGCCCTCGCACAGCTGATCCACCGTGTTGGCCAGGATCGCCTCAGTCGCATGAGCTCCGCGGGCCTTCGCCAATGCCACGGCGTTCTCGGCATACGAGGTTGACTTGGCACCAGCGATACCCGAGCGCTCATTGCGCACCCAAGGCACCGTGATGGCAGTTGTGCGGTCCGGCAGTTCCTGGAATGCCATGCAGGTCACCATCAGCGTCGGCAGTCCCTGCGGATCACCCGCCGTGTAGGTGATGCGCAGGCGAGCACGTTCGAGCACCGTGCCCGAGGCAGTATCAAGCACTGCAGCAGCTGCACTGCGCACAACCGCAGGGTCTGGCGCTGGCAGTCGCAGGATCGCTGCGGAATTCAGCAGTCGCTCCAAGTGCCGCTCCAGTGCGAACGGCCGGCCGTGTCGCACCACCAGGGTCTCGAACACTCCCTCACCAACGGTGAAGCCGCGATCAGCGGGACTGACGGCGGCCTGGTCATCGCCGATGAGCGAGCCTGCATCACGCGTTCCGAACCAGAGCATCAGGCCTCCCTCATCCGTGCGCCTGCCACGACCCCGATGCGACTGACACTAAGTGCTGGGCCTTCAATTCGGTCTCCTGCCACTCCCGCATCGCATTGGATCCCCAGGTAATTCCTGCACCTGTGCCGAAGCACAGGTCATCCCCGTCGATCCAGAAGGTGCGGATGGCCACTGCGAGCTCGGCTTCCTGCGTGTCCGCGTCGACCCAGCCGATGGCTCCGCAGTAGAACGACCTGCTGCATGTCTCGAGTCGGTCGATCAGGCCAAGGGCACTCGACTTCGGTGCTCCCGTGACCGAGCCCGGTGGGAATGTCGCATCGAGCACGTCGACCCAGGTCGCTGCGGGCAGCAGGCGGCTTGAGACATGCGAGACCAGGTGCACCAGGCCTGGATGCTCCTCCTCGCGAAGGAGCGCGGGCACCTCGACGGTTCCCACCTGCGCGACTCTGGCGAGGTCGTTGCGCACGAGGTCCACGATCATCACGTTCTCAGCACGGTCCTTGTCCGTGAGGTCTTCGCGCGTCCGGCCCGTGCCCTTGATCGGTCCCGAGGTAAGGACCTCGCCCTTACGCGACAGGAAGAGCTCAGGGCTGGCCGAGGCAATGGCCAATCCCAGTTCAGGCACCCGAACCATTGCCGCATACGGAGCTGGATTCTGGCTGGCCAGCAGCAGATGCAGGCCTGCCACATCTCGATTCGATGTCGGCAGGCTCGCTCGCATCACGCGGCAGATGTTGGCCTGATACACCGTTCCCGCTGCTATCTCAGCGCGCGTCTCCTCGACCGCAGCACAGTATGCGTCAACGTCCATCGATGTCTGCCAGGTCATGGCACTCGGGCCCTGCCAACCCCTCACAGCGCCGTCGGGCGGCTGCAGACTCCAATCGGCAAAGCGCAGAAACGTCGGAGTCCCGCTGTACGGCAGGACGACCAGCCATCGTCCTGCGGTCTCGAGCACTGACGGATCCGTTGATCCCTCCTGCAGCCCGCTGGCCCACCTGCCACCGGCATATGCCAGGGGTTCTGCGACTCGTGTGACCACAGGTCCATTGTGTCGCGTCGCCATCACCCAGATTCGCGCCGCTGGTGCAGGTCGGATAGTGTTCTCACTCGACCGTTCAGGTCATGCGGACGTAGCGCAGTTGGTAGCGCATCACCTTGCCAAGGTGAGGGTCGCGGGTTCGAGTCCCGTCGTCCGCTCGTAAGCGCCTTTTGAGGCGCCTTCGGTACCCTCGGGTACAGCGGTGGAGTGGCCGAGAGGCGAGGCAACGGCCTGCAAAGCCGTCTACACGGGTTCAAATCCCGTCTCCACCTCCATCCGCCTCATCGATGGTCTGCGCATATCGGACCTGATGTGCGCACCACCACCGCCATCGAGCAGGCTGGCTCGAGTCAACTGCCGAAGTCTCTCCGCCGGATCGCGACAACGGCTCCCCCGAGCAGCCCCATCACCGTCAGGGCAAGCCAGGCAATGCCGGGCCCGTCCCAGCCGTTGAAGAGGGGCTGCGATCCCGTGGCCCACTCGAAGGGGTTGTAGGGCAGCAGATTGCCGAGCCAGCCGACAAGCGGCGCAAGGGAGAACAGCAGGTAGCTGGCGATCGCCAGGGCCACGCTGATGCCCAGGGCCAATGAGCGTCTGCCGAACAGGGCGCCGAGGAACAGAGCCACCGCTCCGAATACCGCTCCAAGCATCGCAGTGGCGACGCACACAGCCAGCAGATTGCTCAACTGGAGTTCGATCGACACGAAGGCCGTACCCGCATAGATGCCCGCGAAGAGCACCGCACCAACCACGGCCAGGACCGCCAGCATGGCCGCTGCCTTCGACAGCACAACGCTCGTGCGCGAGATGGGCAGCGAGAAGAGCAGATCGGCGGTTCCCTTGTCCTCCTCCCCAGCAGTTGCAGACGACCCCCAGGCCGTGGCAATCGCGATGAACATCAGCGGAGCCATTGCCGAGAACATCTCCGTGGACAGATAGCCAGGGCCTGATGAGTAGTCGGTCATCCGGAACATGGCACGCAGTGCATCCGGGAACTGGGCGATGAATTGATCCATGTCGGCAGCCGAGTCCTGGACGCTTGGGTACATCGCCAGCAACATGGCCGAAATCGCCAGCATTCCGATGCACCAGGCGCTCACACTGCGCCAATGGCTGCGCAGACTCTCGAGGACGATCGCAATATGCACCGTGATCAACCCCTCGTGCTCACGTCGGTATTGCGGTCGTCGACCAATGCCAGGAAGGCCTCTTCCAGACTGGGCTCCTCGGTGCGCACGCTTCGCAGGCCGTGCTCGACAGCCACGCGAAGCACTTCGGTCTCATCGCCCACGACCTGACAGGACAACGTGGTCCCGTGCGCTTCGATGCGCGTGATCGCCGAGAGTCCGAGAAAATCCTGCGGGCTCACTTCCTGGGCAAACTCCAGCTCAAGCCGGCGAACGGCTTTCGCCCGCAACTCTTGAATCGTCTGGCAGGTGACCAATCGACCATGGTCGAGGATTGCGACACGATCAGCCAGCGCTTCTACCTCGCTCATGACATGAGAGCTCAGGAGGACTGCACAGCCCTCATCCCTGACTTCACCGACCAAGGCTTCGAATTCGTGCTGCATGATCGGATCCAGGCCAGATGTCGGTTCGTCCAGAATGATGACACGGGGGTTGTGCATGAACGCCTGGACGACGCCGATCTTCTGCTTATTGCCTCGCGACAGGTCATGGATGCGTCGCGACAGGTCGATGTCGAAGCGATCTGCCAGTTCATTCACGCGCACCTCGCAGTCACGCTGTCGCAGGCGTGCAAGGTAGTGCAGGAAGCCAAGGCCAGTCATGTGCTCGTAGAGAGCAAGAGTTCCGGGCAGGTAGCCCACATCGGCCTGCATGGCCGGCCCACCGGAGCCCACGTCCTGGCCTGCGATCATCGCACGACCACTCGTTGCGCGGATCAATCCGAGAATGACGCGGATCGCAGTGGTCTTCCCCGCCCCGTTCGGTCCAAGCAGCCCGAGCGTCTGGCCGTAGGCCACATCGAACGAGACCTCTTCGATGCCAAGGCTGCGACCATAGAACTTGGTGACGGCGGCCAGCTCGATCGCAGGAACTGCACCTGAACTCCCCATGGCAGGAGTATGGACGAAATGCCGGGCCTTTGGAGCCTTCAGCGACGTCTGCGCAGCCACGGCCCCTTCATCAGCATCTCCGCGGCGTACATGCCACGCATCTGCGCCTTCGCCTGCTCGTGGTCGCGGCTCTTGGGATGGCGTGCGTACAGCTCTGACATCTGCTCACGCAGGCCTTGGATCTTCTGGGCCCCCACGCGCCGCTCGTCAGTGCGCACAGCCTTCAGCAGTTCGCACAGGCAGCCGGCCTCGTCTGATTGCAGCTTCGGGCAGAAATCGTCGTGCACGACAAAGGACGGGTTCGGGGTGCCGCAGACGGGGCAGTTGATCGCGTACTGGCCTGCCTCATCCCACAGGATCCCGCAAACCTGGCACACCGTGGACAGCTGCATGAGGCGACGATAGCCGGATGTACGCCAGTCGACTCGTGCGTGTAGTCTTCTGCGGTCTTGGGCGATTGGCGCAGGTGGCTAGCGCGCTTCCTTGACATGGAAGAGGTCAGGGGTTCAAGTCCCTTATCGCCCACGCGATGAGTGAGGGAATCCACTTCGGTGGGTTCCCTCACTTTTGTGTTGCGCCATCCCAAGGTCCGGTGCAAGCACATCCCCGATCAGGGCGCGTCACTCAAGCAGTGCCCTTGCGAAACAGTGCCGCGACGAAGCTGACGAGAATCGTCGCGATGACGATCTGCGTGATGAAGGTCAGCCAGAAGCTGTCGCCCCAGCCAAGGCCCGTCGACAGCGCAATCCCGCCTGCAGCACCGACGATGCCGATGAAGATCGTGAGCAGGCAGCCGATGGGCTGCATGCTCGGAACCAGGATGCGCGCGATGAGACCGATGACAACACCGGCGAACAGCCCACTGAGAAGACTCTGCATTTCCATGCTGCTAGCCAACCATCGGCATTGTCCGGGAGCAAACCCAAGGGCAACTTCGGGTGCACCTTTCGACCTCGGGGTGGCCATGGCACGATCCGACCATGCAGGTTGTTGACGTCAATGGGATCGGTCCCCAGGTATCCGGCGATGCCCAGGAGCTCTATCCCTGGCCAGACGACGCAGTCGGCAAGAACTCACCCTGGATCAGATGCAACATGGTCATGACTCTCGACGGGGTCATCGCCGGTCCCGACGGCCGCTCAGGCAGCATCGCGAGCCCTGTCGACAAGCGTGTGTTCCTGGAGCTTCGGCGCGACTGCGATGTCATCCTCGTGGGTGCGGGAACTGCGCGTGACGAGGGATATCGCCCCTCGGTCGCGCCCATCGCCCTCGTCAGCGGCTCCCTCGATCTCTCGCCTGACATGCCGCTGTTCGCCCAGGCCACGGCCTCAACGCCGCGGTCGATCGTGATCACATCTCGTGAGGCCGAGTCTCGGGCTCCGCAGTGGCTTCGCGAACAGGCCGATGTCATCGCCTGCGGCCAGGCCAGCGTCGATGTCCGGCAGGCCACCGCTGCCCTGCATGCACGAGGCCTCGACCGGATTCACTGCGAGGGCGGGCCTGCGCTGATGACCTCGCTCATCGTCGGCGAAGTGCTTGACGAGCTTCTGCTCACGGTCACTCCGATCCTGCTGGGCGGAGGCCGACACCTGATCGACGACACCATCGGTGCCGTCACGGGCACGTTCACGCAGGTGCTCACTGAGGATGGCACCCTGCTGATACGTCTTGCCCTCGACTACTCGTCGAAGACCTGACTCCTGCTAGTGCGGTATCCGCCTTCGGGCGAACACGATGAACGACATGGCCATGAGCACAGCTGACGCAACAGTCATGGCAATCGACTGCCAGACATCCCCGGTGATCGGCCACTCAGGTGAGTACCAGTAGGGACTCAGTCGCTCGGTCCACGAGGGCAGGTTCATCAGCGGAGCCAGCTCTCCGACCACCACGCACCAGGCGAGCAGCAGCCAGCCCAGCCAGGCCAGCCGAGGCGAGATCGCCACGATCAGTGCGGTGAGCGCGGCGATGAACCACACAGCCGGCAAGGACACCATGGCAAGTCCGATGCCATCGGACAGTGCCGATGGTCGGCTGTCGGTGAAGAAGCCGCTGACCACTCCGACTCCCATGCCCACGACCATGAGCAGCAGGACCGATCCGACGACCACTTCGGCCAGACGGGCACGCAGCAACTGCACCCGGCTCATCCGCGTGCTGAGCATGAGTTCAATGCGTCCCTCGTTCTCGTCGACCGCGGTGCGCACGAGGATCGAGATCGGGAAGCCTGCAGCACCCAGCGCTGCGAACACGAGGATCAACTTCGTGAAGGTTGCCGATGGCTCACCATGCGAGAGTCGGGCGATGAGCTCAGCCATCTGCGGGTTCTCCGCGAGAATCTCGGTGAGCGACCCGCTGAAATACCCCATGAACAGTGCCATCGCGAAGATGCCGATGAACCAGCCAACGATCACACCGCGATCCACCCGCCAGATGAGCGCCTGCGGATGCGACAGCCAGGCAGGCGCACGCTCCCTGCCCAGGCCCTCAGTCGTCCAGGCGGAGCCGACATCGCGCCCCGAGGCAACAGCCAGCGACACTGCCATGACCACTCCAGCAACCAGGAACGGCAGAACGGCCCAGCCCCACATGTCCTGGGCATAGGGACTTGCCTTGGCCATCCAGCCGAACGGGGTCATTTCTGCCAGTGCCGACACGTCACGGGTATTGCCAATTGCGGTCAGCACGAATGCGAGCGAGACAACCAGCACTCCGATGCCGTTTGCCCCGCGCGAGGAGTTCACCGCCTGGGCGATGAGCGAGGCGATGGCCGCGAAGAGGACCAGCGAGCCGGCGACGCTGAGTCCGTAGATCCCCGCACTGATCCAGCCTCCAGCACTTGCGCCAAGCGCCAGTGCGCAGGCAGCCCCGATGCCGATTGACATCACCATCGCGGGGACCACACCCGAGCTGATCACGCTTCGGCGCGGCAGTCGCCCGCTGAGGATCAGGTCGGTGCGACTTGCACTCATGTCAGTGCGCGTATGACGTATCACCAGGAACACGATGACGATGCCAATCATCAGCACGGACAGCCCACCCACTCGCCAAGTGGTCAGACCACCAGTTGACGTAGGCGCCTGCAAGGGGCCGAGCAGGGCAGTGAGCGCGGGTGCCGCCTGTAACGTCGCAGCGAAGTCGACGCGCTCCTGTGCCGTTGGATACAGCGAGTCCCAGGTGCTCGCAACGGTGGCAGTGAGCACGACTCCGGCGATCACCCAGGAAGCGATGCGCAGGCGATCGAGGCGAAGCCGGAAGCGAGCCAGCGCAAGCCAGGCCGACGAACTCGTGATCACAGTGCTCATGACCCGTCATCGTCTCGGTAGTGCTGCAGGAACATCTCCTCCAGAGTCGGGGTTCGCACCTCGATCGCCTCGATGCCATAGGAGACAAGGGAGCCCATGATGTCTGGTATGGATGGGGCGTCAACGGCCGCCTTCAGCACATGACCATCGCGCTGGACGTCGTGCATTCCGGGAAGGTCAGGAGCCATGTCTTGCAGGGTCACGATGAGCTGGGTGCGTGACAGGTGCCGCATCTGGCTCAGTGAGCCCGACTCGACGAGACGACCGGTTCTGATGATGCTCACCTGATCACAGACGGCCTCAACCTCGGCCAGAACATGGCTGGAGAGCAGCACACTGCGGCCAAGGGCTGTGAGGTGATGAACCTGCTGGCGAAAGACCTCGGCCATGATCGGGTCGAGTCCGTCTGTTGGCTCGTCGAAGAGATAGAGATCCACATCGCAGGCAAGGGCTGCTATCAAGGTGAGCTTCTGGCGATTGCCCTTGGAGTAGGCGCGGATCTTGGTCTTGGGCTGGAGCTCGAAGGCCTCGACCAGGTCATTCCTGCGCTCGATGTTGAAGCCCGAGCGCATGCGTCCGATGGCATCGATGAACTCGCCACCGGACAGGTTCGGCCACAGCACCACATCGCCCGGGACATAGGCAAGGCGACTGTGCACCTGGGCAGTGTCCTTCCAGGGATCGGCTCCAAGGACGCTCACGGTTCCTGAGTCGACTGCGGCAAGGCCCAGGAGAATTCGAAGACTCGTGGTCTTGCCTGCTCCGTTGGGCCCGAGCAGGCCATGCGACTGGCCTTCGGCGACCTGCAGGGACAGGCCATCGAGTGCGCGCGTCGAACCGAAATTCTTGACGACATTCTCAAGCGCAATGACCGAGGGCATGAGGTCAGTCTGCCGTCAATGCGATCACGATGCGTCCGAGCAACACGCACGGGACGAGATACGGTCAACCCATGGATATCGCAGTCGTCACGCTCTGGATCTTCGCTTTCGTGCTTGCCAGCTTCGGCGCTGGCTTTGCCGGGGCCGGTATGTCCAATGAGCGTGCCTACTGGTCACAGCGCGATCCGCATGGCAATGCGCGGGCGGAGGCCACGAGGTTCGCAGTGGTCTTCAAGAACGCGTTCACCTACGCCGCGGGTGAGTACCGCGCGCCATTGCGTGTTGCCGCCATCGGGGTCATCCTGATCTATCTGGCGCTGCTGTTCGCTGTCCTCGCCATTGTGGTTGGACTGCTCAGCAGGTAGTCCCGCACCGATACCTGGTTCCCAGGACACGCATCATGGCTGGGTCTTCTGCCATGTGTAGCTCCATCCGTGCTGCTCAGTGCGGTAGAAGACCAGGATCGACGGAACATTGAGGGCAGTGCCCGGTGCTGCGCCCTCGCCGTTGTTCCAGTACCCGAGCCTGAACACCTCCGCATGCGACGGTGTTGCATCTGGCGAACGCGTGGTCTGCGTCCAGACGAGGTCGACTTGGGCAAACCGCGCGGGAAAGGTCGATCTGCTCGCGCCTGCTCCTAGATCGGTCAGGCCCTCGCCCTTCCAGTCGAAGCTGCGCCAGGTGACCTCATTGGTGACATAGGGAGCCGAGAATCTTCGCTGGATGTCGCTGGTGACGATGGCCTTCGCGCGCTCGACCGAGAGATCTGGGAGGCCAGAGCCAGAGGAGGAGTTGAAGTACAGCGCCGGTATGCCTATCGCGATGAGCAGGAGCAGCGGCAGGAGTCGCATGTACTTGACTCTCCTGCGCGCCATCGACCGATCGTAGGTCGAATCCCCTGCCGCCATGCGTCACTGAGGATTTTCATCCTCCTCCACTGGCGGCCCTTGGTTATCCGGATCAACCGGGCAGTCGCCGTACCAGTACTGACTGTCGATCGCAGGGGGCGTCTGTCCGGGATGCCCAGTCAGCCACTGCTCGACCATGGTCAGGTGGCCGCTCAGCGCGGCTCTTCCATCCGGTGAACCGGTGTCCCACCCGCATTGGACTGCAGCCGCGCCCCCACTGCAGCCAGCGAGCAGCAGGAGCAACGGCACGGCGAGCAGGCGAACACGGAGCACAGGCAGAAGGTACCGGTCGCAGCGGTTGCGTTGCAGTCCACATGCGCGGTACGGGTCGCCATCGGAATTTCCATCAAGTGACCCGCGCCAATGGCATACGCTGGCAAAACCGAGGCGAGGCACGAGTTGACCCCGGCATCTGACGCACTGCAGGAGTGCGACGCGATTCAATCGTCATGGAGGAATCAATGAGCAGGATCGTCGTTTTCGGGGCAACGGGATATGCAGGCAGTCGAATCGTCGCAGAGGCGGCGGGTCGCGGGCATGAGGTCACTGGAGTGTCACGGACTTCCGGCGCTGCGGCTCCCGCTGCGGGTGTAGCGGTCATCACGGGTTCCCTGTATGACGCCGATCTTGTTCGTGAGCTTGCCCAGCACGCTGATGTGCTGATCAGCGCCATCCCAAGCCGCTCCAGGGACGACGACAAGTCCCTGCCTGAAGCCCTTCCCCTGCTGGTTGAGGTCGCCCAGAAATTCGGCGTGCGCATCGGCATAGTCGGCGGCGCCGGCAGCCTGCTCGTGTCCGAAGGCGGCGAGGAGGTGCGTGTGAAGTTCGCTGCCGCCCTGCCGCAGGAGGCAATGCCCGAGATCAACACGCACGCAGCGTTCCTCGGCGCTCTGCGCGAGACCCCATCGGATGTCGACTGGTTCTTCCTGAGCCCGGGCCTCTCCTTCGGTGCGCACGTGCCTGGCGAACGCCTTGGGCGCTACCGCGTCGGCGGCGACGTCATGCTGGTCGACGAGCAGGGCACCTCAGCGATCGGCGGCGACGACTATGCGATCGCACTGATCGATGAGATCGAGGTTCCCGCGCACCATCGGCAGCGCTTCACCGTCGCCTACTGACCAGTAGGTCCCAACTCGACCTGCTTGCCAGGTCGGGCGCCCCACGACTGCTTGCACCTGACCTTGTGGGTTCAGCGCAAGCAGCCGTTCTGGGATGCAGCAGTCCCGAGGGATTGCCTTCGGGCTGCTATTTGCGTCCAACGAGGGACCACCCACGGTTATTCCCAGCACAGCGGCCTGGGTCAGCCCGGACTCGGGTTCGCCTTCACCGGGCTGTGCCATAGTGAGGTCACGAGCGCACGGCAGCGCTCGCCAGTCCAATCACGATGGGTGCATGTTGATAGTCGGGATCATCGGCCTGCTGGCGGTCTTGACCGCGATCCTCTGGGCCGCAGTCGCATTGATTCGCTATGCCATCCGCGAGGGCGAGGGCCAGGACCCTCGCTGGGGCATGGTCGGGGTGCCTGATCCCGGAAGCGAGATTGTGGCCCTGAGCTCGCGGCTGTACGTCGTGCCCACGAGCAGGACGCTCGTGCTGCGGTCCAGTCCGAACAAGGAGCCCGCCTGGGAGCGCGAGTTCGCCTGGGCCGGAGTCGACGTGTCTGCAGATGAGACTCAAGTCGTGCTCTCCGGTCCCTTCGGTGTCATTCGCTGCCTGCCTGACTCCTCAGAGACCCTCGATCAAGCCTTGGCGCACATGTCGCCAACGTATCTCCACGGTTAGGCAGTGAGGAGCAAGCGAAGATGAGGATCCATCGCCTTGTTGCAGGAACTGCTCTCGCCGGGGTTCTGCTCGGGCTTGCGGTGGAGCCATCGACCGCTCTCCCATCGGCCAGCACCAGACTCACTACGCACCTGACGTTCGCATCCACCACTGCGCATGTCGGTGAATGGATCGCCTACACCGTCACAGCGGCTCCGTCGACAACAGCATTCGGCAAGCGAGTGCGAGTCCAAGTGCGCGGCAAGGAGCAGTGGGAGACGATCGGCACCATGCAGTTCGATCGAGCAGGCCAGGCTCACGGCAAGGTGACCGGACGAGCCGCGGGCATCGGCAACTACAAAGCCCAAGTGCTCAGTCGCGGCGGAACAGTCATCTCCACCTCGAACGTGGTGAAGGTGATCTGGAGCGCAGTTCAGTAGCCGCGCCCCGGTCGCTTGACGCTCGTTGATCCGCGGGGCTGCCAAGGCGCGAAGCCTCAGCCTGCAACTGGGGACGAACCGATGCACCCCACTGGCTGCATTGCCGCGTACGACAGTCCTCGTGCGATATTCGACGCGAGAATCGCATCGAGCTGGGCGGCGATCTGCGTCTGCTTCGATGCTGCGACGTAGGCGAATGGGCAGACATGGCTGGGCGGATTGCCACCCTGCAGCAGCCCGATCTCGACCAGGCCGACACCTGGGGTGTACCGCGCGTCGTAGTCACTGATCGTGGCGATCGGCTGCCCGGCCTTGACCTGGTCGCCGGCCTTGACCGTGGGATTGAGCACATGCTCGGTCTCCCAGAAGAAGTCCTTGGCATGATCGACATTGATCATGACCGAATAGTCGCCCGAATACAGCTTGGTCACCTTGCTGACCAGTCCACTGACAGGCGCAAGCACTGGCGTGCCCAGCGGTGCGTAGAAGACCGGCTGCGGATTGCGCGTTCCCGTGCCGACCGCACTCTCGCCGCGCGGTCCGGATTCGTATCCGAATGGGACGAAGGATCGTCCACCGCCTCCGCTCTCGGCTCCAACGATCCCGATCGCTGCACTGGCGGGAAGCGGAAGCGACTCCATGAATCCAGGCTTGGCTGCCGAGGATGCGTTCGAACCAGGCTTGGCCGCCGTACGGGCGACCCAGACCAGCTTGCCATTGCGCATGGTGCAGACGACCTGCCTGGCGGCCTTTCCCGCGACCGCACCGGACTTGGCGCACGCCGCCCCAGGGTTGGTCGCAGCGGACACGGACGCCACGAGGGCAAGGGATAGTGCCACTGATGCCAGTCCGGCCAAGCTGGCGCGCATTCGAAGGTTCATCGACCGAACTATTCCATTGTCGAAGGCGCAATTCTGGTCAGGGCTGGATTTCGCTGAGGCGCGGGACCACCTGCTCGGTGAAGCGGGCCACCCAGGCCGCAGGGTCCGGACCTGTCGGAGACACCCACACCTGCTCCACCCCCATGGATGCGTAGGTCTCCATTGATGACAGGAACTCGTCGACATCAATGACGGGTGCCAGTCCCCCGGTGGCCAGCGTCTTCTGCACGGACGCGAACTCGCGCCCCTCCTCATCGCAGTGACGTGCGAGCACATCGATCTTGTGACGCACCAGATCGACATCGCCGCCGAAGAGATTGCAGGCGTCTGCGTAGCGGGCCACCAGGCGCAGGGTCTTCTTCTCGCCTCCGCCCCCGATCAGGATTGATGGGCGTGGTGACTGGATCGGTCGAGGACTGCAGATCGTCTCTGCCAGTTGGTAGTACTTGCCCTCGTACGGACCGTCGTTGTCGCTCCACATCTGCAGGCAGATCTGCAAGGCCTCCTCGAGCCGTTCGAATCGCTCCGAGATCGCGGGAAAGGGAACGCCGAGCCCAAGGTGCTCGCGTTCGTACCAGGCAGCGCCGATGCCAAGTTGCGCGCGACCTCCGGAAAGAACGTCAAGGGTGGTGACGATCTTGGCCAGCAGCCCGGGATGGCGATAGGTCACGCCGGTGACGAGGAGCCCAAGACGAAGTCGTTGCGTGTGTGCGGCAAGGAAGCCCAGCGAGGTGTAGCCCTCGAGCATCGGGTCCTGCGAGGTCGCCAACTGCTCCATCTGGAACCAGTGGTCCATCACCGTGAATGCAACGCATCCACCGTCCTCGGCTGCCCGCGCAGTGGCTGCCAGCATCGGTCCCATCGCTTCCGGGCCGCCTGGCAGGGTGAAGTTCGGGTAGTGAATGGCGAGTTTCATCTCGTCAGGCTAGCCACCAGGAGCACACATGAACACTGGGTTTCGGCAAACTCCTGCTCAGCGGGTGTTCGAGCAGAACAGCTTTCGGTCATTGATGCCGCACCTGCCGAATTGCCTGCCCGTTGAGTCGAGCATCGCCAGCCGCCAGGACCCCGTCTTTGCATTGGGATAGGCCATGGCGTAGCCGAATCGCGGATTCACCCAGGCCCAGGACGGCGCAGGGTATTCCTTGCCCGTTCCGACCTTGGCGCCGCTGGTCGGCAGCGGGTAGCCAGTCGCGGGATCCAGCAGGGTTCCCCCGTTGCCGAGAACCAGCTGGCCTGGCAGGCCGGGCAGCTGCACTGATTGGGCCAGGTGCACATGCGAGGAGAACACGAGGTCGTAGTTGTCGAGCAGGCCGTAGGCAGCTGCAGCCTGATCCATGGAAGTCCAGGGATCGAAGGACTTGCCCGGCTTGCCGAAGTCGGTGGACACGAAGCCGTACAGAGGGCGATGCGTGACCAGCCAGGACTCCCGACCGGCGCGTGGCGCAGCCAATGCCGCGGCAGCGGCATACTCCGGGCGCTGCTGCGTGGCAAAGGAGGTTACCTCGGTGTCGCTGCCGCCTGCAGAGTCGACGATGGCAAGCCGAAGCGTGCGCGTGTCGGTCATGTGAAGGTCGATCGCATACGTCGCGGTGGGATTCGTCGGTGCAGCGGCCAGTCCTGAACCCACCTTGACCGGAGCGCAGGTCAACTCGGTGCCCGAACGCGGATCGAACAGCAGGAAGTAACCATTGCCCGCGCGATAGCAGGCCTCATGATTTCCCCGGGTGACCACGATCGGCACTTCCGAGAACAGCGGAGTCATCGGCAGCAGCACATCGGCGATCCACCCATAGGCGCTGTCAGTGATCGGCAGTCCTGCGACCGGAGGTGGGCTGGAGCCGCATTGGTCCTGCTGCGCAACGGGACAGGCTGCCTCGCGGTAGAAGAAGTCGCCGCTGAAGATCACCGCATCAGGCCGCTGACTGGCGATGCTCTGCGAGATCAGGGACAGCGGCCACTCATTGGGCACAGCACAGTCCTGTACCTCGGTCTCGACGATGCGACACCCGGTGTCGCCGAACATCGCCAAGCGATCGATGCGTGTGGGCAAATGCGCGGGAATCGTGCGGCCATCCACTTCAGCCTTCACTGCTCCGACCGGCATCGTCGCGGAGCACACCGTGATGGAGGCGAAGGCTGGCATCGTCGTCACAGGTGCTGGACGAACATGCATGTCCAGGTGATGAGTCGCCGCTGCACCACCTTGACTCATCGTGACATCCAATGTGGGGCAGGTGGAGCCCGATGGCACGACCGCGCGCGCGACCAGCCCAGATGCACCCTCGGATTGCGGAGCAGCCAGTGAATACGCGGCCATGACTCCCGCCGCCTTGTTCAGATCCCCAGAGTACGCAGCCGTCGTCGTTCCGAGCGCAGCAAGAATGGCGATGACAACGATGGTGGCAACTCGGCCAGATCCCCTGATCATGGGCACACGCTAGTGGTCCTCGCAACATGGAAACCGGATGCACGAAGGCTCTTTGACACCCTCTCAGCCCGCTTGCGTCGATACGCTGACGACCGCAAGGAGCAATCAGCGAGAACGCAGTTGACTACATGAGCCGATGAGAGCAGGGGCACCATGGCCAATCTCGAAACACCTGTCGACACTTCACGACCGGTCGAGATCGCCGAAGGAATCTTCTGGGTCGGAGTCGCTGACCATCCACTGGGCCTGCAGTGCAATCCCTATCTGATGATGGACGATGACGACGCGATCCTCGTCGATCCCGGTTCAGTGCTCGACTTCGAGTACGTGCTTGCACAGGTGGAGCAGCTCATTCCCGTCAACCGCATCAGCACCATCACCCTGAGCCACCAGGATCCGGACCTGTGCTCAAGTGTCCCCTTGTTCGAGAAGGCCGGATTCCAGGGAGTCGTGGCCACGCATTGGCGCGCTTCGGTTCTGCAGCGCTACTACAATTTCGCCTCACCGTTCTACCTCGTCAACGAGCACGACTACCGGCTCGAATTGCGCTCTGGCAGACCCATTGACTTCATTCCCACGCCGTACCTGCACTTCCCCGGTGCCGTGGCAACCTTCGATCCCCGGACGAAGGTGCTGTTCCCAGGCGATCTCTTCGGCGCCTTCTCGGTGAACTGGAGCTTCAAGGCAGACAAGGATGTCTACATCGAGGGCATGAAGGCCTTCCACGAGCACTACATGCCCAGCAACGACAACCTGCGCCCAGTCATGGAAGTGCTCTTGGGCATGGACATCTCCGTCATTGCCCCCCAGCACGGCTCGGTCATCACCGAGGACATCCGCGACTACATCGTCGCCCTGCGCGACCTCGAGTGCGGCACCATGCTGCGCCCGATAAAGAAGGAACTCAGTGCCTCCGGCGGGTACACCCATGTCGTAGAGGAGGTGATTCGACGCCTGTGCTCGGTATTCGATCCCCAGGAGGTGCTCGACGTCTTCAGCACCTCCCATCTCAGGATCGATCCCTCGACATTGCAGATCACGGACTTCACGAGCACGGGATTCGATCTCTGGAACGACACCTTCGAGACCATCGCTGCGGAAAAGGGCCAGCGCTGGCTCACCGTCATAGGACCCCTGGTCGAGAAGCTGTCACACGAGTACGACATCGCCATGCCCAGGATCTACCAAACGGCTCAGGTGGCAGCTGCAAAGCAGCTCGCCGAGCTCACCAACGAGAACGACAACCTGCGTGAGCTCAATGAACGACTGGATGCGACCCTTCGCGACACAGAGGATCGCGTCATGCGATGCCCGATCACAGGACTGCACAACGAGTACTTCTTCACGACATACCTCGAATCGACTACCGCCCGAATGACTGCACAGGACGGCACGTTGGCCCTGCTGTGCGTCGGCATCGACAACTTCACCGAGATCGCGTTCACCTACGGGAAGAATGCGTCGGAGGAAGCCCTCCGTGCAGTTGCCTATCTGCTGCAGAGCACGACTAACGAGACCGATCTCACCTTCCGGCTCGACGGTCCCATATTCGCCGTTCTCGTCGCTGACTCCCCTAGCCATGAGGATGCCCAGAACCTGGCAGAACGGCTGCGCAACACCATCGCTGCCTCGCCGATGCTCATCACGAACGTCACGGCATCTGTCGGCATTGCCTATCTCGACGAGCAGCTCGAGCTCTGGGGTCCGAGGGGTGATATCTCCGGAGACCTCGCCAATCTCGCGCTGTTGCGCATGCATATTGCACGCAATCGCGGCGGCGACGGTGTCTGCGCCACATCGGACCCGCAGAACGTCTCGGATGCTGCCGGCGCAGTGCTCATCGTCGACCCTGACCCCGTCAGCGTCGATGTCCTCGGCACCGCGCTCAAGGCCATGAACTATCGCGTGCTGTCCTGCGAGGACGGCATCCAGGCGCTGCGCATCATCGATCGCGAGTCCATCGACGTCGTCATCGTCGAAGCTGTCCTCCCGAGGATGGATGCCTTCGCGATGCGTGAGAGTCTGCTGGAGATGTCCGAGCACAAGGATCTGCCATTCGTGCTGGTCTCCTATGAGAAGGATCCCGAGACGATCGCCCGAGCGCAGGCCCTGCGCATCGACCATTTCTTCCAGAAGCCCTACCTCCTGTCCGAACTGGTCGGAACGGTGCGACTGCAGATGAAGACCACGACCACATGATTTCACTCAGCCCGCAGGCCATGATCGCGCTCACGCTCGTGACCATTGCGGCCATCTGCGTTGTGGGACTCATGGTTGCCTGGCGCAGGGCACGACGCGCGAGATATGCGCGCGAGCGTGAGGAGCTCGAGCATCTGCTGGCATCGCACCTGCCAG
>JBAYUM010000004.1:0-45162 GCA_041675125.1 Candidatus Nanopelagicales bacterium | reverse complement strand
CCGACAAAGACACCCAAGCCCGCGGCCTCAAGCCCGGACCCAGGCCCGGACGCCGAAAAGGCGGCATGCCCAAGGGCTACAAGTTCAAGAAATAAGGAAGTCCCGGGACATCCGATAAGCATGTCCCGGGACATCACACTGTACACCGCGAGGGACTTGAACCCCCAACCCGCTGATTAAGAGTCAGCTGCTCTGCCAGTTGAGCTAGCGGTGCGCATTGAGCGACGAAAGTGTAACAGCCTCAGCCGACCGCAGGTTTCGCTGCCTCAGTGATCGCTGCAGCCAGTTCACGCTGACCAGTCGGATTGGGGTGGAAGGCTGCGCCGACCATCTCGCTGCCCAGTTGAACACCGAACACCCAGGAGGTTGCGCCGGCGCAGATGCCATGGCCGATATTGGAATCCCCGGACTTGGACCAGGTCTGGACAACCGGCCTCCAGCCCAGGCTCGAGGTGTTGCGGATCTGCTGATTCAGGGTCGCGGCAATCGGCAGGGTCTTGGCTCCCTGGTTCGTCGTCAGGTAAGGGACGCTGGGAGGCGGTGCCGGGTTGAGGATCGATGCGCGTGCCCAGGTGAAGTCCTGGGTGTTCATCGAGAGGTACGAGCAGATCGAGCCGTCGCTGTTTCGGCTGATGTCTGGGTAGAGGGTGGGCAGGACCAAGGCTCCCGGAGCCAGGATGACGCCATTGGGACAGGTGCGGCCAGCGAGGCAGGCGGCGACATCGGCGTAGGCGGCCGGGAGCTTGGCCGTCTGGTCCGTGACGCCGGCCTGCAACGTGGGGTAGCGCTGCAGCGTGCCGGGGGAGGCAGGCACCAGCGGGCAGTTCGCATTGAGCAGGCACGAACTCAGGACGGAGCCGAATCCGACGTCGTTGCCTCCGACCGAGAGGGTGACCAGGTCCACGGGCGCTGTGCCGATCAGGCTGCGGGCCAGAGCAATCTGGGTCTGTCCCATGCTGGGTTGCGCTCCGAGGATGCCCTGGCGCACGGTCGCACCGCTGCAGGTGACATCGACCAGGGTGACGGAGGTGAGGAGCGAGTGCTGCTCGAGCGCGAGCGCAGCCTGTGCCGGCGCGCCGTGCACACTGCGATGGCAGGAGTCCTGATCCCAATACGGGTGAAATGACGCCAGGAGGCCGTCCCGTCGCAGCCAGGCGCCCACATTGCGCGGATTGCCCTCGCCTGACGCATACGAGTCGCCCAGGGCCAGCATCAGGATGTTCTTCACCTGCGCAGCCATGGATTCCGTGCTCGTTGCGGAGCCGCTGGCGACGCTCAGGGCGAAGGTGTAATTGCCCTCAGGGAGGGTGACTCGGGTTCTGCACGTCCTGGCCGTGAGCCTCCTGGCGGCGAGTCTCGTCGTTGCAGTGGTGGCGGTATCGGTCAAGGTCCATGCGAAGGTGCTGCCGACTGAGCCGCAGGCATTCAAGGTGACCGGGAATCCGCTGGGTGACAGATACCAGGACATGGCGCCATTGATCAGCCGTTCGTTGGGCTGGGCGAGGTGGTTGCCCTCGCCCACGAAGGTGGCCGATGGGGCGAGCGAGAGCGCACCTGATTTCGGCACGCCGCCGTCGCCGTCGATGAATCCGTCGTGATTCACGTCCTTGGACATGTCGACCATCGACCAGGAGGCCTTCGCCCTGGCGCCGGGTGTCGAGGAAGCCGATGGCATCGCCGCAGTTGCAGCCAGGGCTGCGATGCCGAGGGCGAGGAGACTGCGCCGCATTCGAACGCTAGACATACGGACAGTGACGGCAGCCGTTGGTGCAGCAGCGACCCCTTGCGGAATGGGCCGCTGCTGTCATGACGAACAGGCCCGAGATCGGGTCGAGGTATCCGGGATCCCCCCGATCGAGCGCCTGGGCATGACAGAGGATGATTTCTTCGTAATGCGGGTGATCCGGTGACAGTCGATCGGGGTGCGGCTGCGTCAGAGGTCGCGACGCTGCGGGCATGTCGTTAAGTATGCAGGAGGCTTTCGTGCGAACGATTGATCATTGGATTGACGGACGGGTGACCGCAGGGTCCTCCACGCAGACATCAGCCGTCTTCAACCCCGCCTCTGGGATGCAGCAGGCACAGGTGCTGCTGGGCACGGCCGGCGATGTCGATGCCGCTGTTGCAGCAGCTGCCCTGGCCTTTCCCGAGTGGAGCCAGGCCTCGATCAGCCGGCGGACCAAGGTGCTGTTCGCCTTTCGCGAGTTGGTCAATGCTCGTGCTGCGGAGCTTGCCGAACTGATCACCGATGAGCATGGCAAGGTGCTCTCCGATGCGCTGGGCGAGGTGCAGCGCGGCCTCGAGGTGGTCGAGTTCGCCTGCGGGATAGCCGAGCAGCTCAAGGGTGCCTACTCGGAGCAGGTATCTGCGGATGTCGACAGCTTCTCCTATCGCGAGCCACTGGGCGTCGTCGCTGGGATCACCCCTTTCAACTTTCCGGCAATGGTGCCGATGTGGATGTTCCCGATCGCCATCGCGACAGGGAACACCTTCATCCTCAAGCCCAGTGAGCGCGACCCTTCTGTCTCGCTCGTCATCGCCAGGCTGTGGTCGGAGGCGGGCCTGCCTGATGGCGTCTTCAACGTCGTCCAAGGCGATGCCGCAACGGTTGACGCCATTCTGGATCACCCCGGCATTGCTGCTGTCTCCTTCGTTGGGTCGACACCGATTGCCCGTCATATCCATGAACGCGCCACGGCTTCGGGCAAGCGAGTGCAGGCCCTGGGCGGAGCGAAGAATCACGCTGTCGTCCTGCCTGACGCTGATCTGGCATTCGCCGCCAATCACCTGACGGCTGCCGCCTTTGGATCCGCAGGAGAACGATGCATGGCGATCTCGGTAGCCGTCGCTGTTGGATCAGCGGCAGATGGGCTGCTCGAACTGCTGCAGCAGCAGGCAACGGACATCACTGTTGGCCCTGGCCGCGAGAGCGGCGTCGACATGGGTCCGGTCGTGACCGCGGCCGCGAAGGAACGCATCATCGGCCTGATCGACAGTGCCGAGCGGCAGGGCGCTGATATCCGCGTGGACGGTCGAGCCGTGGAGGTCGAGGGGTGCTCGGAGGGATTCTTCGTCGGCCCGACGGTCATCGACCAGGTGACCCCTGCGATGGACGTCTATGGCGCAGAGGTGTTCGGGCCCGTGCTGGCCGTGCTTCGCGTCGAATCGCTCGAGCAGGCCATACAGGTGATCAATGCGAATCCCTATGGCAATGGCACCGCGGTGTTCACGAACAGCGGAGCGGCTGCTCGAGCATTCGTCCGTGGGGTCCATGTCGGGATGATCGGCGTCAATGTGCCGGTTCCGGTACCGATGGCCTACCACTCCTTCGGCGGGTGGAAGGACTCGCTCATGGGGGAGCATCACATGCACGGCCCTGATGGTGTCCGCTTCTACACCCGAGCCAAGGTCGTGACCTCGCGCTGGCCGCAGGATGCACTGAATGCCTCGTTCGACATGCCGACGGCGCGCTAGCCAGCGGCCGACCCACGACCGAACCAGCGCTCGGGAGATACTGCACTCATGTCGACGCAGGCCACCACGTTCATGCCGCTTCCGCGACCGGAGCGGCATATAGGCGCATTCATCGAGATGCTCGTCTCCTCAGTGCTGTCCCTGATCGCCTCACTTGTGCTCTCCGCGGAGGCCATCACGCTCGCAGCCAATCCCGATGCGGTCTTCTCCTGTGATATCAGCGCGAAGATCTCCTGCAGTGTCGTCGGCACCTCCTGGCAGGCATCGCTGCTGGGATTTCCCAATGCATTCCTCGGACTGATTGCCGAACCTGTCGTGATCACCATCGCCCTGGCATCAATTGCCGGTGTCTGCTTCCCCCGTTGGTTCATGAACGCCGCCCAGGTTGTCTACGTGATCGGCCTGCTGTTCGCCTACTGGCTGCTGTACGAGGCCTAC
Source organism: Candidatus Nanopelagicales bacterium (assembly GCA_041675125.1). Classification (GTDB taxonomy): domain Bacteria; phylum Actinomycetota; class Actinomycetes; order S36-B12; family S36-B12; genus UBA11398. The sequence continues at coordinate 41,250 of JBAYUM010000004.1, read as the reverse complement.
TTCAATATCGGGGCATTGTGCCCATGGTGCCTCTTGGTGACGGTTACGACCACCATGGTCTTCGCCTCGATGACCCGGGTGAACATCTACCGGAACACCTTCGGGCTCAGTGAGCGCACGCATGCCCGTCTCACGAGACTGCTCGATCTCTGGATCGACCAGTACATCGTGGTGCTGATCCTCGCGATCCTTGGTGCGATGATCGCATTCAAGTACCTGTAGGCCCTGATGGCTGATCTGCCTGAGGTCGAGTTAGAGGGCGTCTCTGTCGCCGAGGCACAGCGCATCTTCGCGTCGGATGGGCCCAATGAGCTTCCCGTCTCGCGCAAGCGCAATCTCCTGCAGCAGGCCTGGACCGTGATTCGCGAGCCCATGCTGCTCCTGCTCCTTGGTGCAGGCACGGTCAACTTCATCCTCGCCGAGCCCCTTGATGGAGTGATCCTCATGTCATTCGTGGTGGTGGTGATCGGCATCACCATCTATCAGGAGCGCAAGACCGAGAACGCGCTTGCGGCCCTGCGCGACCTGTCGTCTCCGCGGGCGCTCGTGCTCCGCGATGGCCAGCAGCTGCGCATCCCCGGGCGTGAAGTCGTGCGCGGTGATCTCATCCTGCTTGCCGAGGGCGACCGAGTGCCGGCCGATGCAGTTCTCCTCACGTGCAGGAACCTGGCCCTCGATGAATCCGCGATGACAGGGGAGTCGCTTCCGGTGCGAAAGGCGCCCGCCCCTGATTCGAGCCTGATCATGGGTGCGCCCGGCGGGGATGCGACACCCTGGGTGTTCTCGGGGACCTTGGTGGTCAAAGGCCATGGCATCGCGCGGGTGGTCGGGACTGGTGCGAACACCGAACTGGGCAGGATCGGAACAGCACTGCAGTCGATCCCCACCGAGCGCACGCCACTGCAGCGTGAGATCAATCGCCTTGTCCGATTCATCGCAGTCTTCGGTCTGGCAGCTGCGCTTGTGGTCGTAGTGGTCTACGGCTCCACGAGGGACGACTGGCTGCAGGGCATCCTCGCGGGCATCGCCACGGCGATGGCCGTGCTTCCCGAGGAGTTCCCGGTGATCCTCACCGTGTTCATGGCCCTCGGGGCCTGGCGCATCTCACAGCGGCATGTGCTCACGCGCCGACCACTGGTGATCGAGACCCTCGGGTCGGCAACGGTCATCTGCGTTGACAAGACCGGCACGCTGACCATGAACAGCATGGTTGTCAGTGAGCTGTGGGTGCAGGGCAGTCGTCATGTGCTGGATGAGTCGCCATTGCCGGACGCCTTTCACGAGATCGCGGAGTTCGCGGTGCTCGCTTCGCCGATTGACCCCTTCGATCCGATGGACAAGGCCTTCAGGACCCTGGGCGAGCGGTATCTCACCGACACTGAGCATTGGCACGAGAGCTGGGAGCTCGTTCGCGAATACGCGTTGACCGAGAAGCTCCTGGTCGTCTCGCATGTGTGGCGATCGCCTGACAGCCGTCGTTACGTCATCGCCGCCAAGGGCGCGCCGGAGTCCATAGCCGACCTGTGCCACTTCGATGAAGTGCAACTGGCGGCTCTCATGATCGAGGTCGAAGAGGCGACATCGCACGGGCAGCGTGTTCTGGCCGTGGCCCGTGCCCGGTTCAGCCAGGACGACGGATTGCCGTCTGAGCAGCATGACTTCGTCTTCGAGTTCCTCGGACTCGCCGGATTGCACGATCCTGTTCGACCTGGCGTGGCCGACGCGGTCGCCGAGTGCGCCAGCGCAGGAGTGCGAACGGTCATGATCACTGGCGACTACCCCGGAACGGCTCTCGCAATCGCCCGTGAGATCGGCCTGAATCATCCCGAGGGCTGCATCACCGGGCCCGAGCTGACGGTGATGTCAGATGCCGAACTTGCCGAGCGCATTCGCACGGTCAGTGTCTTCGCTCGCATGGTTCCAGAGCAGAAGCTGCAGCTGGTTCGTGCGCTCAAGCTCAACGGTGAGGTTGTCGCCATGACAGGCGACGGCGTGAATGACGCTCCTGCACTTCGTGCGTCCGACATCGGCATCGCTATGGGTGCCCGCGGCACCGACGTGGCTCGCGAAGCGGCTTCACTCGTGCTGACTGATGACGACTTCACCTCGATCGTGGGAGGCATCCGGCAGGGCCGTGGGATCTTCGACAATCTGAGAAAGGCGATGGCCTACACCATCGCCGTCCACGTGCCGATCGTCGGCATGGCTCTCATCCCAGTCTTCGTCGCCGGGTGGCCTCTGGTGCTGCTGCCGGTGCAGATCGCGTTCCTCGAACTCATCATCGACCCAGCGTGCTCCGTGGTCTTCGAGGCCGAGCAGATCGATCCCGAGATCATGAAGCACCGGCCGCAGCGCAAGGGGGAGCCCCTCTTCAGCCGGCGCTCGCTGGTCATCGCGGCATTCCAGGGACTGTCGGTGCTGGCGGCCGTCGCAACCGTGTACTTCATTGGCATCGTCAACGAGAGACCTGATGCGATCATCCGTTCGACCACCTTTGCCACGCTGGTGCTCGGCAACCTGTCCCTCATCCTGGTGAACAGATCGTGGCGGCTTTCCGTATTCCGCACGTTCCGGGAACGCAGGAATCCGACACTCAAGTGGATCCTTGGGCTGGCGGTGCTGCTCCTGATCCTGCTGCTCACCGTTCCTGGGCTGCGATCGGCCTTCGGGTTCGGCCCAATGAGTCTGCTGGACTGGCTCACGGTGGCCATCGCGAGTCTGGCAGGCGTGAGCTGGTTCGAGTTCTATAAATTGTTTCCTGTCGCAACGCAGTCATCTGTGACAGTCTTGGACAAAACGAGTGGGGAGAGAAGATGAATGAAGAGTGGGGACCGCTGGCAGGCCTGATCGGTGATTGGGAAGGCGAAGGCGGAGTTGATCACGCGTTCAAGCACAGCAAGGACATTGTGTTTGACACGATTTTCCGTGAGAAGACGAGCTTCAAGCCCTTCGGCCCGGTCGACAATGGTTCGCAGTCGCTGTACGGGCTTGATTACAAGTCGGCGATGTGGCGTGATGATGAGGAGAACCCGTTTCACACCGAGGTCGGGTACTGGCTCTGGGATGCGGCAACCGGAGAGATCATGAAGGGCTTCGTTGTTCCCCGCGGCATCTCTGTGCTCGCAGGCGGCACGACGACGGCAGATGCGAAGTCGTTCTCCATGCATGCAGCGATCGGTGATCCACGCTATGCGATCGGTGAGAACACCTACCTGTCGGCCAATGCGAGCAGCAAGACCTACGACGTGACCATCACCGTTGGTGACGGCGTCTTCACGTACGACCAGACCACGATGCTCATCATGAAGGAATTCGCTGAGCCGTTCCCGCATACGGACAAGCACACCCTGCATCGCGTCGGGTAGTTGTCCAGGATTCACGGCGCACTGTTCCGATGTACTACATCTCCTGATCCAAATGAGTGAGGCACCTTCACCAGGGTGAAGGTGCCTCATCTCGGGGTGAGTAACGGGACTTGAACCCGCGGCCCTCGCGACCACAACGCGATGCTCTACCAGCTGAGCTATACCCACCATGAGATGCGCACGAGGCGAATCCCATCCGCTTGCGCGGAAGATCAATAGTAGCGGATCGCAGTTCTACGAATCCCGGGCCTCGACGGAGCCGTGATCGACGACATGGCGCAGGCCCAGTTCCTTGGCGATCGTTGAATCCGGGCCGGGCTGGGCGACGAACACGGCCTCGCGGTAGTAGCGCAGTTCCGCGATGGATTCGCGGATGTCACCGAGGGCTCGATGGTTGCCGGTCTTCTCGGGCAGGGCGAAATAGGTCCGGGGATACCAACGACGGACGAGCTCCTTGATGCTGGACACGTCAACAAGCCGGTAGTGCAGGTAGTCGTCGAGATCGGGCATGTAGGCGTTGATGAATCCGCGGTCGACGTAGACGCTGCTTCCGGCCAATGGCGCCTTGCGGGGCTCTGGCACATGCTTCCTGATGTACTCGAGCACCTGCTCCTGAGCGGATTCGAGGCTGATGCCATGAGCGATCTCGTTGATCAGGCCAGATTCCGTGTGCATGTTGACCACTACCTCGTCCATGGCGGCAAGAGGCGCGTCATTGCACTTGATCACCAGGGAGATTCCCTCATCGAGCTCGTTGAGCTCAGCGTCAGTGACGATTGCCGCGATCTCCACGATCTCATCACTCGCCGGATCGAGTCCGGTCATCTCGAGGTCCACCCATACCAAGCGATCGCCATTAGCCATGAGTGCAGGCTACCGATAGGTGCTGCTAGGCAGCGTCGTCATCCCCGACGGGTTCTGAGACGACTGCCACGGGAATATGCGACCGGTGCAGGACTCCATGACTGACCGAGCCGAGGATCGAGCTCATCACCTGGCCATGACCACGGGTGCCCACCACGATCATGGCTGCTTCCGGGACGGCACTCAGGAGAGCGTTCACCGGGCTGCCGTGGACAACGCGGGTCTCCAACTCGACGTCTGGGTACTGCGCCTCGTAGCCGGCCAGGATCTCTGCGGCCAGACGGACCTCAGTGCCAGCCATGTTGTCGATGTCGACGGGAACCGGAGTGTTCGGCAGCACGATCAAGTCGAATGACGGGACATCCCAGGCGTGAATGGCCAGCACCTTCCAGCCATGGCGACTGGCCATGTCAAAGGCGAAGCCAATGGCGCCATGCCCCGCGGGACTGCCGTCAACGCCCACAACGACGACTTCCTTGTCTGCTGCGGGCTCCTCTCGGATGACGATCACCGGGCACACTGCGTGCGCCACGAGTTGCGCGCTCACGGATCCGAGCAGCAGCTCCTTGAATCCACCATGACCGCGAGAGCCGACCACGACGAGTTCGGCCGTCTCCGAGGCCGTCAGCAGTACGCCACTGGGCGACCCGACCTGAACGAGCGACTGAACGTCCCCCGCGGGCAGGGTTGCCGCGAACTCGTCGAGGGCCTGCTGCGCCGAAAGGCGGATCTCTTCGAGAGTGTCGAGTCCGACGGAGATCCCGGGTCCAAGGGATCCGCTTGAGGTGGGCGGCACCATGGCATTGATGAGCGTCAGGCCCAGCCCTCGTGCTTGGGCCTCGCGGGCTCCCCAACGCGCAGCGATGGCGGATATGTCGCTGCCGTCATAGCCCACGACAACTCGGTTATGCCACATGATCGCGACCTCTCAAGACTCAAGGACAGCACCTTGGCTCCTGCCAACACGCTGACATGTCCGACCCCACGTGTGGGGACTCGAGACCTCATCTTGCCGCTTCGTTAGCCTCTATGTATGGCAGACCCGGTCTATCGCCCCGTGATCTTCGCCGCCAAGAGCGCCTTTCGCCTTCTTGGGGTGCGTTTCGACATCGTCGGGCAGGAGCACATGCCTGCCTCGGGCGGTGCAATCCTGGCGATCAACCACAACAGTTTCCTCGACTACGCCTTTGCCGGCCTGCCGGCCGATCGCGCCGGTCGCCGAATGGTGCGCTTCCTGGCCAAGGAAGGCATCTTCAGGCACCCGATCGCAGGTCCGCCCATGCGAGCGATGGGGCACATCTCAGTCGACCGCGATGCGGGAAGTGAGGCGTTCCGCCAGGGTGTGCGCGCTTTGCGCGACGGCGAGCTGCTGGGGGTGTTCCCAGAGGGCACCATGAGCCGGTCCTTCGAGCTGCTTCCGTTCAAGAGCGGTGCGGTTCGCATGGCAGCAATGGCCCAGGTCCCGATCATTCCGATGATCGTCTTCGGCGGCCAACGAGTCCTGAGCTACGGGCACCGAGATCTGTCGCGGGGCAAGCCGGTCGCCATGACCATCGGCGCTCCCATCCAGGTCGAGAAGCGCGGCGACGCACATGCGCAGACCGAGCAGTTGCGCCAGGTCATGGGGGAGATGCTCGACGCGACCATCGCCCGATACCCACGACCGAGCTCCGGAGATCTCTGGTGGCTGCCCAAGCGCCTGGGAGGGACCGCGCCCACTCCTGAGGAGGTCAAGCGCATGCGCGGAAAGCAGCGCGACTCGTCTGAGGAAGAGTCTGGCTGAGCCGGATCGAGAACTGCCAGGCTGCTGGCTGCAGACCTCAGTGCGGGCTGGGCGAGCGCCGTATTCGCACGGGTTTTGCTAGCGCAATCAGCTCAAGGCACGTACCGTCAGCATGTGACCAACTTCGCCCCTTCTGTCCCAGTTGAATTCCCACGAACCCTGGGCGCGCTTCTTGCCTCGGGGTACGTCGCTCGCACGGTCAAGCAGGAGCTGCAGGCGAATCTGCTGGCTCGGCTGCGAGCCGGCGAGCCGAGCCTGCCGGGCATCGTCGGATTCCAGGACACCGTGATTCCCCAGGTCGAGCGCTCACTGCTCGCCGGGCACGACATCGTGCTCCTCGGCGAGCGCGGTCAGGGCAAGACTCGTCTCATTCGCACCCTGACCAACCTGCTTGATGAGTGGATCCCCGTCGTGGAGGGGTGCGAGATCAATGACGATCCCACTGAGCCGATCTGTTCGGGATGCCGCAGGCTTCTGGCTGAGAAGGGCGATGAGCTCCCGGTCACCTTCCGCCATCGCAGCATGCGCTTCGGCGAGAAGTTGGCCACGCCCGACACCTCAGTGGCTGATCTCATCGGCGACGTCGATCCGGTGAAGGTCGCGGAAGGACGCAGTCTCGGTGATCCTGAGACCGTGCACTACGGACTGGTCCCGCGCACCAATCGCGGCATCTTCGCCATGAACGAACTCCCGGACCTGGCAGAGCGAATTCAGGTCGCCCTGCTGAACGTGCTCGAGGAGCGCGATATCCAGGTGCGCGGGTACAACCTGCGACTCCCGCTCGACCTGCTGGTCGTTGCGAGTGCGAACCCTGAGGATTACACCAACCGCGGCCGCATCATCACGCCATTGAAGGATCGCTTCGGCGCAGAGATCCGCACGCACTATCCGCTTGACCTCGATGACGAGATCGACCTGATCCGCCAGGAGGCCCAGATCCAGGCCGTGATTCCCGACCACATGCTCGACATCGTCGCCCGTTTCACCAATGAGGTGCGCGGCTCCTCGTCTGTCGACCAGCGCAGTGGCATCTCGGCGCGATTCGCCATCGCCTGCACCGAGGCTCTCTCCGGCGCGGCGCTTCGTCGTGCTGCCATCACCGGAGAGAAGGAGCCCGTTGCTCGCGTCGGCGATCTCATGGGTGTCGTGCCGACCTTGCGCGGCAAGGTCGAATTCGATGTCAGTGAGGAAGGCCGCGAGCAGGAGCTGCTCGTGCACCTGGCCCGACGCGCCTCCGCGGAATCATGGCGTCAGCTGCTTGGCGGCAATGACATTCGTCCAGTGCTGACCGCACTGGTCGAGTGGTTCGATGCGGGCAACACGCTGCAGACGGGTGACGACACTCCAGGTGAGACCCTGCTCGGCGAGCTCGGCCAGTTCGAGGGCCTTGGGAGGCTGATGCAGGCAGTCGAGCCGGAACTGGCGGAATCCCCAGGCCTGGCCGCGTCATGCGTGGAGTTCGCGATCGAGGGCCTGTGGCTCACCCGGCGAATCGACAAGGATGCTGTTGACGGGGTCATTCGCTACGGAGCCTCATGAGTCGATTCAAGTACGGGTCATTCCATGACGGACCCGATCCACTCTCCGCACCGGTCGACGCTGGTGGCGGGGTGGATGAGATCGGACGGCGACTCCTGGACGGGCAGTCGCTCAATGACGCGTTCCGGAACATGTTCCGTGAGGGACTTCCGCAGCGCGACGGCCTGCGCGACATGTTTCGCAAGGCCCAGCAGCGCCGCAAGGAACTGGAGAAGTCAGGTCGCATGGACGGCCTGCTCACTGATCTGCGAGAGCTCCTCGACCAGGCATTGACTGCGGAGCGCGCAGCGCTGTTCCCGGATCCCTCTGATGATGCTCGCTTCCGTGAGGCAATGCTCGATACCGTGCCCGACGAGGTCGGTCGAGCCGTTCAGCAGCTCTCGGACTACGACTGGCAGTCGCCGCAGGCGCAGCAGGCGTTCAATGAGCTCAAGGACCGCCTTCAGCGCGATGTCCTCGACCAGCAGTTCAAGAACATGACACAGGGCATGAAGCAGATGGATTCGCCGGAGGCGCGCGAGGCCATGAAGCAGATGATGCAGGATCTCAACCAGATGCTCGAGAAGCATCAGCAGGGCGAGGATGCATCCCAGGACTACGAGGATTTCAAGGAGAAGCATTCGGACTTCTTCCCGAACGCGCCCGAGACGCTCCAGGAGTTCATCGACGAGTTGGCCCGCCAGGCCGCGGCGATGCAGCGGATGATGGAGTCGCTCAGTCCGCAGCAGCGTGCCGAATTGGCCGAGGCCATGCAGCAGGCGCTCTCTGACATGGGACTGCAGGATGAGATGGCCCGCCTGCAGCAGAACTTGCAGACGATGCGTCCTGAGTTCTCCTGGTCGGGCCAGCAGCGGATGAGTGGCGATGAGCCGCTTGGGCTGCCTGATGCTACCCAGGCCCTCGCAGAGCTCGCAGATCTCGAGGCGCTGATGGATCAGCTCAGCGACAGCGATGCGCGCGCCAATCTGGACGACATCGACGAGCAGGCAGTTGCGCGAGCCCTGGGTCGCCAAGCGGTCGATGATCTTCGGGCAATGCGCGAGATCCAGAAGCAGCTTGAGGATGAGGGCTATCTGCAGCGCGATGGCGACCATCTGGAACTCACTCCGAAGGCGGTTCGTCGCATCGGGCGCACTGCTCTCAAGGAGGTGTTCTCGTCTTTGGATGCGAGCGAGCGAGGCGACCACAGCGTGCATCGCACGGGTGCAGCTGGGGAGATCACCGGCATGACCCGTCCATGGCAATTCGGCGATGAGCAGCCCATCGATGTGGTGCGCACGGTGCGCAATGCGGTGAATCGCAAGATCATGAGCGGCGCTACCGAATTGCGACTGTCGGCCGAGGACTTCGAGGTCCACGAGACCGAGACGCGCACGCGGGCCGCAGTGGCGCTGCTCATCGACCAGTCCTTCTCGATGGTGATGAGCGATACCTGGCGGTCAGCGAAGACCATGGCGCTGGCATTGCACTCCCTTGCCCAGAGCGCCTATCCGCTCGATGCTCTCGAGATCATCTCCTTCGCCAATGTCGCCCAGGTGGTCAAGCCGCATGAACTGCCCAATCTTGAAGCGAGTTACATCCAGGGAACGAATCTTCATCATGCGCTGATGCTGGCTGGGCGGTTCCTCGACCGTCACCACGGCGCCCAGCGAGTTGTCATGGTGGTCACCGACGGTGAGCCGACGGCACACGTCGATGAGGAGGGCTACTCGTGCTTCAGCTGGCCCCCGAGTGACGAGACCATCGCTCTCACCGTCGCCCAGATCGATCTCATGACTCGGCGCAAGGTGCCGATCTCGTGGTTCCGGCTCGGCGACGATCCCAGCCTCGAGCGCTTCCTCGACCAGATGGCGCGCCGCAATGGCGGGCGGGTGCTCGCTGCTTCCAGCGACCGGCTCGGCGACTACGTCGTCAGCGATTATGTGCGCGCACGGGGGTCTCGTTAGTTCGAATACCAGTGGTCGAATGGCTAGTCTGTGCCTGTGACTTCCGGACAGCCGCTTCCAGATCGCATCGAGCGCCTGACGGTTCTTGCACAGTCGTTGATCACGAACCCTTCATGGGAGGACCTCACCCGCCTCCTGGCACTGCGCATCTTCGACTCATGGGCGTGCGATCAGGTGATCATCTATGAGGTGCAGTCGCGGGGATCCCTGGTGCGCAAGGCGTCGTTCGGGGTCGAAGACACCAGTGCTATCGCTGAGATCTCCCTGCAGGCGCACCCAGAATTGGCATCAGTGCTGTCCTATGGGCGCACCACGTGGGTCATGGATGCGGCCAGCCAGGATGATCTGCTCCCGCGCGCAGTCGGTCATCGAGTGCGCGGCGGGGTAGTCATTGCGCCGCTCAATCGCGTCAATATTCCTGAGTTCGTCCTGATCGCGACCTTCGCTGACCCCCCGCCGGAGAATCCTGCGAGTGCGCCATTCATGTCCTCGGTGGTCAGCCTGCTCGAGCTTCGACTGGCCATGAGCCAGGGTTCGAACACTCGACGGGTCGCGAGGGATTCCTCGGGCATGTCGGTTGAGTTCTCTGAGCGCCAGCAGCGCATTCTCGAACGTATTCAAGACGGCAAGACGAACAAGTCCATCGCCCGTGAGCTCGGCTTCAGCGAGTCGACCATCCGCCAGGAGACCCTCCGTCTGTATCGATCCCTTGGCGTGAACTCCCGCAATGATGCGGTGCTGGCAGCTCGTTCCAAGGGACTGCTGAGCGATCCTTCAGCCGACTAGGGCCTTGTAGATCACGATCGCTGCGACACAGATCAGCACCGTCTGCAGCAGGCGGGTTGCCATTCTCGGAGTCATGCGCCGCAGGAGTCGACTGCCGATGGGTGCACCGATCAGCCCGCCGAGGCCGAGCAGGATTCCGGTTGCCCAGTCGATGTGGCCATTGTTGAGGATGTGCCCGAAGAGCGCTGCTCCACTCGACATCACGATGACCCCGAGGGACACCCGTGCAGCAACCTTGATCGGCGTATTGAGCCAGAGGATCTGCAGCGGGACGGTGATGAGCCCACCGCCGATCCCGAACAGCCCGGCCAGGAACCCACCAGATCCGCCAGTGAGCGCTGTCTGGACAGGGCTGGCGGGACTGGTGAAGTTCCCATGCTCGACATCGGCCGCATTGCTGCGCCGATTGGTGAGCAGCGCATTGACGATGTTCAGCACGGCAAAGCCAAGGAGCAGTGCTGTGCCAGGAAGTCTGTGCGCCACATAGGCACCGATCGGCGCGACGATCACTGCGGGAATGCCGATCATGAACACCCGTCGCCATGGAACGAGTCCGGCGCGTGCATTGCTGACGGTTGCGGCAGACGTGGTGACGAAGATGCCGACATTGCTCGTTGCGACAGCGGCAACGGGCGTCAGCCCGCTGAAGACGAGAATCGGCACGAAGAGCATGCCACCGCCACCACCGGTAGCCCCGGCAAGCACTCCGGCGAAAATGGCAATGACGAACTCAAGTACCGCTTGGAGCATGCGGTGAAACTAGCTCTTGGCGCTCGAGGCAGTTGGCGTGACGTCGAGATGCGCCTGTGCGTTGACGGCCGGAAGCGGATACCCGGCCGCAGTGCACGCCTTGATCATTCGGGTGCGCTGAGTGGCGAGCTTCTTGGCCTTCTTGGCTGCCATCGTGCTCAAGGTGGCCTTCTTGGACAGCCCATTGAGAGTCTTCAGGCTCTTGGCACTGTTGGTCTTCAGCGTCGAGGCCTGCCCCACGTCCTTGACGGCCTTCGCGCTGGTGTTGATCGCCTTGGTCAACCGGCGGTAATCAGCCACCGCCTCGGCTTCGGTGAAGTCGCCATTGGCGACGGCTCCGGCGTTGTAGTCACTGACCAGGAGGTCGACTTCATAGACACTCGCGCAGGCACTGCTCAAGGCTGGGATCGGGGCGACTGAACTCGATGGGTTGGCCGATGCACTCGACGACGCAGAACTCGATGAGGAGTCACTGCCCGAAGAGCAGGCACCCAGGGCAAGCAGGGCCGAGAGCGCTATTCCACCAAGGGCGAGCGTGCGTGGCTGGGGGGTCATCTCTGCTCCCTTTCTGTTACCAGATGACCACAGCGTCCCTCTTTCTCCAGCGAATGGGCAACAGGCTCGCCGTCCGAGTGGCACGGTGGTCCCAGCGCCTGGTTTCGTGGCGGTGAGAAATCTCAGAATTCTTTGATAAGAACGAGATTCTGTATCCTAAGAATGATATTCTGTGACTATGGCTGATACCACGACACATCCCTTCACTCCTGCTGAGCTCGAGCGCCTCACGCGCTGGATGGACTCGGTCGATCGCCCCGGAACGGGCGACACCCCAGAACTCACCAAGATCTCCGGTGGCTCGCAGAACGAGCTCTACCTTGTGGATCGTGGTGGAGAGCGCACCGTGATGCGCATTCCTCCGCGCAGCATGGGGGCAGCTCGCGCAGATGGCGTCCTGAGAGAGATGCGCGTCCTCGGCGCCCTCAAGGGCACTGGTGTGCCGCATGGCGAGCTCGTCGTCGGCTGCGAGGACGCCGAGGTGCTCGGCATCCCCTTCTATCTGATGAAGCAGATCATCGGGTGGTCGCAAGCGGCCGGCGGATGGCCTGAGCCCTATGCCTCCGACCTGAGCCTGCGCCCGGCACTGGGGTATGCCCTCGTCGAGGGTGCCGCGAAGCTGGCCGCTGTCGACTGGAAGGCGCAGGGGCTGGAGGGCTTTGGCCGTCCAGACAATTTCCACGAGCGCCAGGTCGGTCGCTGGACCGCATTCCTCGATGGCTACAAGTTCCGTGAGATCCCCGGTCTTGATGAGGCAACCGCGTGGCTCGACCAGAACAAGCCGCGGTCATGGGAGCCCGGCATCATGCATGGCGACTACCAGTTCGCCAACATCATGTTCACCAATGACGTTCCTGCCAACCTCGCCGCAGTCGTCGACTGGGAGATGACCACCATTGGCGATCCGCTGCTCGATCTGGCGTGGGCGCTGCGGGACTGGGGCCCAACAGGCGATGCGGATAATTCCAACATCAAGAAGACCACCGAGGGGCAGGCGCCTCTGGAGGATCTGCTCGCGCACTACGAGAAGCTGAGTGGACGCAGTACCCAGGACTTCAACTACTACCTGGTGCTCGCGCGCTGGAAGCTCGCCATCGTGCTCGAGATGTCATATGCGCGCGTGGTCAAGGAGAATCTCGACAATCCATCACTTGCTGGCTTTGGGCCACTCGTGCTCGAGCTCATGAGCCAGGCAGCCGGGCTCGCAGCGACGATGCCGAACGGAGTGAAATGAGCTATCTCGACCAGCTCTTCGATCTGGCTGGCAAGGTTGTCGTCGTCACAGGGGGCAGCCGCGGCTTGGGCAAGGAGATCATCCTTGGCTGCGCCCAAGCCGGTGCTGATGTGGTGATCGCCAGCCGCAAGCTGGAGAACTGCGAGACGCTGGCGGCAGAGGTTGAACGCACGACTGGCCGTCAGGCGATGGCGTACGGCATCCACATGGGCCGATGGGACCAGATCGCGCCGTTCGTCGATGCCGTCTATGACCGCTTCGGCAAGGTCGACTGCCTTATCAACAACGCCGGCATGTCGCCGATCTACGACAGGAACTCCGAAGTCACCGAGCAGATGTTCGACAGTGTGATGAGCTTGAACTTCAAGGGCCCCTATCACCTGACGGCTCTCATGGGCGAGCGCATGTACGACGCAGGCAGCGGCTCGATCATCAACGTGAGCTCATCGGGCTCCATTCGCCCATCAGCGACGATCATTCCGTATGCAGGTGCCAAGGCGGCCCTCAACACCATGACCGAGGGCTTCGCAAAGGCCTTCGGTCCACGTGTACGGGTGAACACCTTGATGTCCGGCACGATGATGACCGATATCTCCAAGGCCTGGGACATCGAGCCCATGGTCGCGGGCCTGCAGAACACCACGGCAATGAAGCGAATCGGCGACCCGCCGGAGATCGTGGGCGCTGCGATCTACCTCGCCTCCGATGCATCGACCTACACGTCCTGCGCGACCATCCGTGTCGATGGCGGCATGTACTGACCAGTAGCTGTCTTCACCCAATTCACACGTAAGGAACCCCCTGACATGGCATTTGACTTCGAAGTAGACCCGGAATACCAGGAACTGTTGGACTGGGCCAAGGAATTCGTGGAGAACAAGGTCTCGAAGGTCGACCTCGTCTGGCCCCATGACACGTACAAGGACATGACACCGCAGCAGCGAGCGATCATCGATCCGCTGAAGGCCGAGGTGCGTGCGAAGGGGCTGTGGGCCTGTCACCTCGGGCCGGACCTCGGCGGCAAGGGATACGGGCAGTTGAAACTGGCATTGCTCAACGAGGTGCTGGGCACCTCGCGCTGGGCACCTCGAATCTTCGGAACGCAGGCCCCGGACACCGGCAATGCGGAGATCCTCGCGCACTTCGGCACGCAGGACCAGAAGAAGCGGTTCCTTGCGCCCCTGCTCGAGGGCGACATCGTCTCCTGCTTCTCGATGACCGAGCCCCAGGGCGGTGCCGATCCAGGCGTATTCACCACCCAGGCCGAGCAGGATGGTGACGAATGGGTCATCAATGGTCGCAAGGTGTGGTCGTCCAACGCCCGCTGGGCCAGCTTCTTCATCGTCATGGCCGTCACCAATCCAGACGCACCGCTCGTTGAGCGCATGACCATGTTCATCGTGCCGGCTGAAACCCCTGGCATCGAGATCCAGTACAACTTCGGTGTCGCTGGCGAAGGCGACGAAGACGTGTCCGAGGCGCTCGTCAAGTACAACAACGTGCGCGTTCCTGCGTCGTCGATTCTCGGCGGCGTGGGCAAGGCGTTCGAGGTTGCCCAGACGCGGCTGGGCGGTGGCCGGGTGCACCACGCCATGCGCACTGTGGGCAATGCGCAGAAGGCACTCGACATCATGGCCGAGCGTGCGCTGTCGCGCACGACGAAGGGCACGCTCCTCGCCGAGAAGCAGTCGGTACAGCAGATGATCGCTGACTCGTACATTGAGTTGGCGTCGTTCCGGCTCCTCGTGCTCTACACGGCATGGAAGATCGACAAGCTCAATGACTACAAGAAGGTCCGCATGGACATTGCGGCAATCAAGGTGCAGACGGCGAAGGTGATGCAGGCGATTGCGTTGCGAGCCATTCAAATGCACGGTGCCCTTGGCACATCGCAGGAGATGCCGCTCATGGGCTTCCTGAACTCGGGCATCATGCTTGGCCTGGCCGACGGACCTACCGAGGTTCATCAGACAACGGTCGCCAAGCAACTGCTGCGTCGGTACAAGGCAAGCCCGAGCATCTGGCCGACTGCCCTCATCCCGAACCTCAAGGCACAGGCCGAGCAGGAGCTTCTTGGCGAAGTGCTCACCCAGGTCGTTCCTGAAAGCTAGATTGCACACTCATCACAGGGTGAGTTGAACTCGAGGGGGGACGATGCGGGCCGTTGTATGCGAGCAGTACGGCCCGCCGTCCCAACTCCGGATCAAGGAGCTTCCGGATCCGGTCGCGGGACCCGATGACGCCGTTGTCGGCATCCGAGCCGCCGCGATCAACTTTCCCGACCTGCTGATCATCGAGAACCTGTATCAGGTGTCCGTTCCCGTGCCGTTCATTCCGGGGAGTGAGTTCGCCGGCGAGGTGCTGTCGGTGGGTGCCAATGTCGCCAATGTGAGGCCTGGCGATCTGGTCATGGGCGGGTCCTTCGTCGGTAGCTTTGCCGAGCAGATCGCAGTGCCGGCAGCATCCCTGAAGCCGATCCCCAGCGGCCTCACCCTTGATCAGGCCGCTGCCTTCAGTGTCACGTATCGCACGTCCTACCACGCTCTGGTGACCATCGGCGAACTGCAGCCCGATGACTGGGTCGTGGTCCTGGGTGCTGCGGGCGGGGTTGGCACGGCAGCCGTTGACCTGGCTACTCGCTTGGGTGCCAAGGTGATCGCTGTTGCCTCGAGCAGCGAGCGCCTTGAGATCTGCAAGCAGTTGGGCGCAGTCGCCGGGATCAACTACACGACTGAGAATCTGAAGGACCGCATCAAGGCCATCACTGGTAAGGGTGCCGATCTGATCATCGATCCCGTTGGCGGTCCGTATGCCGAGGAGGCGTTCCGCGCGATCGCCTGGGGCGGACGCTTTGTGGTGGTCGGCTTCGCCCAGGGCGATATCCCAAGGATTCCGCTGAATCTGGTGCTGTTGAAAGGCGGAATCATCAAGGGATTCGAGATCCGCACGGTCGCTGAGCACCTGCCCGGACTCGTCGCGGCGGGCGATCGTGCGCTGGATGCGATGACCGCTCAGGGGCTCGTGCCGCACGTGTCGGACATCTTCACCCTGGAGCAGGCTCGAGAGGCCCTGCAGTTCATTGCAGATCGCAAGTCGACCGGGAAAGTCCTGATCAAGCCCTGACGGCAGCAAGGCATTCAGCAGGCCTGTCGAGCATCAGGTGATGCTCACCTCCCTCGATGGGGATGACCTTCACCTCGACATTGGCCAGGGTCGTGAAGTACTTCGCCTTGCGTGCGTTGACGACGGGACTTGCCGTCCCGTAGGCGAAGGTGACTGGCTGCGTGAGCTGCTGGACGCATGCATTGATGTAGAGGTCATACGGCTCGGTCGGGCTGCTCCAGTCATGGCGCCAGGTCCAGCCGCCATCGACCTCGCAGACCGAGTACTCCGCCAACGGGATCAGCAGTTCGGGCGCTGGTCCGCTCTGCCCCGGCACCAGGCGAAAACGCTCGATCGCCTCTGCTCGAGTCGGATACAGGCGATGGGCACGCGGACCAGGACGCTCGCCAAGCCCGGGAAACTCCTCGGGGGAGCGGATATTGCCATCGAGCATGATCAACTGCGTCACGAGCTCTGGGTGCGTGGCGGCGAGGGCGATGCCGATCCGTGAGCCCATGCTGTGCCCGCAGACCACAGCGGGAGCTGCCTTGGCCGCCTTGAGCACCTCGGCAAGCTCATTGGCCCAGAGCTCGACGGAGTAGTGGTCGCGGTGCTCGCTGAGTCCATGTCCGCTGAAGTCGACGGTGATCAGTCTCCAGTCGCGCTTGAGATCCTCGAACATGCGATAGAACCAGAGATGGTGAGCGCCGGCGCCGTGCACGAGGAGCAGATCTCGGGTGCCGGTGCCGGACACGCCGAAGCGGATTGCTGCACCGTCCACGTCAACTGACTGGTCGAGCTGCGAGAAGTTCAACCCTGCTCGCTCAATCCGCGCAGGCAGAACGCCACGAGATGATCGGCGACCTCTGTCGAAGGTGAGATGTGTGCCAGCAGGTGCTGGCGCATCGTGCCCATGACCGCTTCATGGATGACAGAGGCATCGAGCTCTGGATGCATGCTGCCCATCTCAGTGAGCGGCTCGACGAGCAATTCCCAGAGCTCGACGGTTGCCTCACCCGCACGCGAATCCGAGGGACCAGGTGAGCCGGCCAGGATCTCGCTGACTGCAGCACCCTGTCTGGCGGCGGTCTGGTGCGTGGCCTGGGTCAGGATCCCGCGAATCCAGACCTCGACCTTGGCGGAGGGATCAGCGACCTTTGACATGCGGTGAATGAGGTAGTCGCGCACTCGACGCAGGCCGCGGGCCATGACGGCCTGCATGAGGTCTTCCTTGCTGGAGAAGTAGCGGTAGAACGCCTGATTCGAGGTGCCGGCCTCGGCGACGATGTCAGCCACTCGTGGGGCGGCAGGGGTTGATCGCTCGGCAACTCGCAGCGCGGCATCAAGGATTGCCTCGACATCGCGCACCGCGTCGTCGCGCAGGGGCTTCAGTGCCCGGTCAACAGCCAGGGCCACTGGGTCATCGGCAGTCGTCGACACTGGGCAATTATGGGTCATCCGTGCAAGCGTCAGGACCGGAATAGATTTGACAGGAAAGTAGTTGAATAGTAAACTACTTCCGATGAGAGGAGCCACCATGGCTGCCACAACTGCTGATCCGCTGACCCTTCCTCGCTTCACGGTCTCGCCGATCGCCGAGCAGCGTCAGGTCAAGAGCGTGACCTCGGCGCCGCAGGCCTTCGAGGGTGAGGGCTTTCCGGTCAGGCGCGCGTTCTTCGGTGTGAGCGCCGCTGATCTGGATCCATTCATCCACATGGATCAGATGGGCGAGGTCGAATACGCCCCGGGAGAGCCCAAGGGAACGCCATGGCACCCGCACCGCGGGTTCGAGACCTTCACCTATCTGATCGACGGCCAGTTCATCCATCAGGACTCCAATGGTGGCGGTGGCGTCATCACCGACGGCGGCACTCAGTACATGACCGCAGGCAATGGCATCCTGCATATCGAGACACCACCGGCAGCACTCGTCGAATCAGGCGGGCTCTTCCACGGTCTCCAGCTGTGGATCAATCTGCCGCGCGCCAAGAAGCGCATCGATCCGCAGTACCAGGATCTGCAGGGTGCGGATTCCGCACTGGTCACCAGCGCAGATGGCGGTGCCGTGCTCCGCGTTCTTGCCGGCGAGATCGGCGGGCACAAGGGCCCAGGCATCTCGCACACGCCCCTGTCGATCGCCCACCTGACGCTCGCGCCCGGAGCGCAGATCGACATCCCCTGGAGTCCATCCTTCAACTCCCTCGTCTATGCGCTTGCCGGCTTAGGCTCGGTCGGCGTACAGGGGCGTCCGCTGAAGTCCGGTCAGCTTGCGGTCATGGTCCACGGCGACACCCTGCGCATCACTGCAGCGCAGCATCAGGAGTCGCGCTCGCCCAACTTCGAGCTGTTCATCATCGGGGGCGAGCCGCTGCGCGAACCCGTCGTCGCCTATGGCCCCTTCGTGATGAGCACCAAGGACGAGATCGTCGAGGCATTCGAGGATTTCCAGGCGGGCCGCCTGGGCACCATCCCTGCCGACGCCATCCAGCCGCATCGCGCCTGACCCATGGGCGGTGTCGTCGAGCTGATCCGTCCTGCAGGGGTCACTCTCGGCCCCGATGAGGGGTTGAGCGTCCGACGCACATTGCCGATGCGCCGTCGCAGCCTGATCGGTGGATGGTGCTTCCTGGATCACTTCGGGCCGCAGTCGTTGCGCGACGGTCCTGGCATGTCGGTTGCCCCGCATCCGCACACTGGCCTGCAGACCGCGAGTTGGCTGTTCGCGGGCGAGGTCGAGCATCGTGACAGCGCCGGGCATCATGCCTTGGTGCGTCCGGGTGAGCTCAATCTGATGACCGCTGGACGGGGTATCAGCCACTCGGAGATGTCGACGTCAGGTGCAGAGCAGCTCCATGGCGTGCAGTTGTGGATCGCCCTGCCTGATTCTGCCCGGTTCATGGAGCCTGCCTTCGAGCACTTCGCTCCACCGGTGATCGAGCGCGACGGGTTGAGGGCCCGAGTCTTCCTGGGGTCGCTGCTCGGCGCCTCCTCGCCTGTCGCGACGCACTCGCGACTCGTCGGCGCTGAGCTCCTGCTCGATGCAGGGACGACCGTCCATCTGGATGTCGACTCTGCGTTCGAGCATGGCGTGCTACTGGACACCGGTGCCCTCGCACTCAACGGCACCGGTGTGCCCTTGCATCATCTGGGCTATGTGGCACCCGGTACCTCGACCCTGACTCTTCACGCACCGCAGCAGTCACGCGTACTGCTCATCGGGGGCGAGCCGCTTGGCGAGCAGATCGTCATGTGGTGGAACTTCATCGGTCGCAGCCACGACGAGATCGTGCGATACCGCGAGCAATGGCAGCAGGAGAACCTCACTGGCTCCACCGATCCCGTTGATCACCCGGTGTTCGGCTGGCCCGAAGGAGAAGCCCAGGCGCCGATCCTGGC
Source organism: Candidatus Nanopelagicales bacterium (assembly GCA_041675125.1). Lineage (GTDB taxonomy): Bacteria > Actinomycetota > Actinomycetes > S36-B12 > S36-B12 > UBA11398. Next base: position 21,930 of record JBAYUM010000004.1, on the reverse strand, counting down.
TCCTGAGCTTCCACCTGTGCGTCTGAAGTCGCGCGCCTGACTACTTCTTCTTGCCGGCGAGGAAGACCTTCGCACCCGGGTAGTTGGGCTTTGGCAGGCCGAGCACATGATTGGCGATGATGGTCCGGAAGACCTCAACAGTGCCGCCGTAGGTCGCAGTGCCCTGCGCGAAGCGATGCGCGTACTCGGTGTCGGCCTCGCCGAAGGCACCCTCGGTATGCAGTGGCAGGAGCCCGACCGGGCCCATGAGGTCGACGAGTGCCGCCGCCTGCTTGACCAGTGCGTCGGACGCCTTCACACGACCCATCGGTCCAGGAGTGCACAGGCCGGCCTCGTATTCGACCATCGCGGCACCGAGGCGCTCGCGCACCTGCACATCGTCGGTCAGGCTCGAGCCGTCAGGAGCCGAGGTCTTGTGCGCCCACTCGGCGACCTCGTTGATGGCTTTGCCGAGCACGCGGCAGAAGCCTGCGCCGATTGACAGGTCGGTGAGTCCGCCGGACATGTCGAGGCCAATGCTGTGCTCCTCGTCGAGGGGTCCGTGCAGGACGTTCCAGCCGTCATTGATGCCGCCGACGCGGTACTTGTCGTGGATGACGACATCCTCGTAGTACACGATGTTCGTGCGCTCACCGCTGAAGGTGCGGATGGCCTGGATCGTGACGCCGGGAGCGTCGAGCGGCACCAGGAACATCGTGATGCCCTTGTGCTTCGGCGCATCGGGATCCGTGCGCGTGACCAGGAACGTGTAGTTCGACACGTGTGCGCCCGTGGTCCACATCTTCGAGCCGTTGATGGTCCACATGTCGCCGTCCTGCACCGCGCGCACCTTGGCGTTGGCGATGTCAGAGCCGCCGTCTGGCTCGGAGTAGCCCAGGCACACCAGCACCCGGCCCTCGACTGCATCCTTGAGGATCGGGTCCGCGACCTCTGCCGGCATGTACTTGCGCATCGCCTTGAGCGGCAGGCTCGACGTGCCGCGCATCATCATCACGCGAGCGTCCTGGCGGAAGAGCTCGAGGTCCATGATCCGCTGGGCGATGAGATCGAAGCCTGCGCCACCCTCCTCGACCGGCTTCTCGGGATACAGCCATCCACGGGCGCCGAGCTCCTCGTAGACCTTCTTGTTGTAGCCACTGCCCGTCTCGTGCTCCTCAGCGAACACATCCGGAGTGAAGATGCTGGCGAGGAAGGTGCGAATCTCCTGTTGGAGTGCGCGGTGCTCGTCGTCCAGATCGACCAGGGTGAAGTCCATGTGAGTCTCCTCGGCTCTGCGTTGGCTACTTGACGGTGTTCAGGACGTGATCGCCGATAGCGAGCAGCTTGGCCTGCGGATCGCCGGCGAGGGAGCCCCAGCCCTTGCTTCGCAGGAAGTACAGGCTCGCATCGGCCTCGATCGTGAAGCCCAGGCCGCCTTGCAGATGGGCGGATACCTGCGTGCCATGGGTTGCCGTCTGCGATGCATAAACCATCGCGATCGCCGCGAGTTCGGGACGCTCATCGGGTGCATGGTCGAGATACCAGGCCGCCTTGCGCGCGATATTGCGAGCGCCGGCGATCCCGATCGCGACATCGGTCATCGGGAAGGCAACGCCCTGCAGGGTTGCGATCGGCACGCCCATGGTCTCGCGCGTCTTGGAGAACTCGACGAGGATCGCCAGTGCGGATTCGGTCATGCCGACCAGTGCGGCGGCCATGAGCACCATGCGCTCGTCATGTGCCCTCGCGTAGATGGCTTTCGCCTGGGACCCGGATGCGATGACCACTTGATCGGTGATCGCATCGAAATCCCACCAGGACAAGGGGGTGCTGCCCTGGTTGACGACATGTGCCGGTGGATTGTCGACGGTGAAGAGCACGAGGTCGTCGCCGACGAGAGCCAGCACGCTGTTGGCAATTGCACCAGCGGGCACGAGCTGCGGGCTGCCTGCCCTCACCGGGAAGCTGGCCAGGGCCAGGATGTGCGAGCCGTCGAGGGCGCCTTCGAGCACCGACGAGGTGCCTGCGGTCGCCAATGCGCGCGAAGTGACCGTGTGCTCGATATAGGGCACCGGTGCGATCGAGCGCCCGAACTCCTCGGCGACAAGTTCCAGTTCGACCATGCCGGCGCCATCGCCACCCGCGGATTCCGGCAGGCCCATGGACGTGCCGCCCATCTCGACCAGCCGATTCCACAGGTCCTGGTTGAACCCGAGGGGCTCGGATGCGCGCACCAAGCTGGTGGGGCACTGCTCCCTGAAGAACTCGCCGAAGGCGGTGAGCAGCAATTGCTGGTCCTCTTCGAGTGTGTAGTCCTGACGGCGCAATTCAAGCAAGTCCACGTGGTTCCTCCCGGGTCAGGTGAAGCGTTCTACGCGGTTGCAGTCCCGTCAAGCGGTTTGGCCGTGAGGCGTGTCTCAAGGACATTCAGCAGGTCATCGAGCTCATGGAGCGGGGTGGTCACCGGTGATCCCGATGCATCGCCTGCTCGCTTCACCTGATCGGCGATGACGCCGGGGAACAGCGTGAAGGTGGCAATATGGGGCTGGCGGTCGGTGCGGCCCCGCAGGTCTGCGACAGCGTCGATGATCGCCTGGCCATTCTCACTGACCGCAGCCAGCACGATCTCGCGCCCAGTGGCAACGGTCCACTGCTCAGCGAGGGCCGCAGCTGCGAATTGCGCCTGCGGGGTGCGTCCGCCGGCCCAGGCCACGACCACGGGCGATCCTGCGGGGATCTGGGCGTCGAGCCCCATGGCCAGTACCGGATCCATGCCGATGGTGTCGCCGATGGCCAGTTGGATGCGGTTGTCGCGTTCGGCCTTTGCCACGGCATTGGGCACATCGCGCAGCGCATGAGTTGCTGCACTCAGCAGGAGTGGTTGCACGCGTACGGTCGAGATCTCCCCGCTGTCCAGTTCTCGTCCAATGGCCGCAGTCAGCGTCGGCCAGTTGTGCTGCAGGTAGGCGATGCGCACGATCGGTCCGTCAAGGAAGCTCTCGAAGCGTTCTGCAACGTCGACTGCAGCCAGGCTTGATCGTTCGTCGGGACTGCCATGTGCCAGCAGCACGACGAGCTCGCTCATCGCTCGCTCATCGCTCGCTCATCGCCTGCGCGAAAGCGGTTTCAGCTGCAAGGAGGTGCGGCACCGACACCACGTTACCGATCACGATGACTGCGGGGTTGCGCACCCCGGCCGACGATGCAGTCACGGCGATCGTCTCGAGGGTGCCGACGGTTACCCGTTGGAAGGGAGTGGATGCCTGCTCGATCACGGCGACGGGGGTGGACGACGGCTTTCCCTCGCCGATCAGCCCGGATGCCAGTTCAGCGAGGGTGGCAACGCCCATGAGGACCACCAGTGTCAGGTCCAGCTGCGCCAGTGCAGGCAGATCCGTGAGCTGATGCCCGGTGATCACGGCGTAGCCATTGGCCAGGCCACGATGCGTGACAGGAATGCCGGCGGCGGCAGGGCCGGCAACAGCGGAGCTGATGCCGGGAATGACCTCGACCGTGACGCCTGCCGCAGCGCAGGCCTGGACCTCTTCGGATCCGCGACCGAAGACGAAGGGATCGCCACCCTTGAGGCGCACGACCCTCTTGCCCTGCAGGGCTCGATCGACGATCACCGCATTGATCTGGTCCTGGGTGAGGGTGTGATGACCGGGGCGCTTGCCTGCCTCGATGAGCTCCACGTCGCTGGCCAGGGTGTCGAGCAAGGATGAGGGCCCGAGTCGGTCGAACACCACGACATCGGCCTTGGCCAGTTCCCGTCGGCCACGCACGGTGATGAGATCTGGATCGCCTGGGCCACCGCCGATGAGCACCACATGGCCGTCGGCGGGGCGCACCCGGCGGATGGGAAGGGTGCCTTCGGTCAGTTGGGTCGCGATTGCATCGCGAATTGCTGTTGCGCGTCGCGGATCGCCGCCTGCAGTGACGGCAACGGTGACATCGTCGACTCGCGTTGACGCTGGGGTCCAGGCCTCGGAGAGCAGAGCATTGTCAGCGCGAATGCACCAAGTGCCCTGCCGGTCGGCGTCGGCAGCGACTCGTTCATTGACGGCGGGGATATTCGTGGATGCGTGCACCAGCCAGGCACCATCGAGGTCCCCCGGCACATACTTGCGCTCCTGCAGTTGGATCTGGCCGCTTGCAGCCAGATCGCCGATGCGATGGTCGACGACATCTGCAATGACCGTGATGCATGCACCGGCGTCGATCAAGGCGGGCAGGCGACGGGAGGACACCTGGCCCGCTCCTACGACCACCACTTTCTTGCCAGCCAGGTTCAGCGAAAGTGGGTAGCTGCTCACGTATGCAGCCCGCATTCGATCTTGTCCTGGCCCTTCCAGCGACCCGAACGAGGGTCATCGCCGGCCTCGACGCGTGCGGTGCAGGGTGCGCAGCCGATCGACGGGTAGCCCTGGTACATCAATGGATTGACAGGCACATCGTTCTCAAGGGTGTACTGCAGCAGCTGTTCATCGGTCCAGTGGAGCATCGGCGAGATCTTCAGCACTCCGCGCTTCTCGTCGAACTGCACGACTGGAACCTCCTCGCGGCTCGTCGACGATGCGACGCGCAATCCGGTGATCCACGCCTCATAGCCGATGAGTGACTCCTCCATCGGCAGGACCTTGCGCAACTGGCAGCACAGGTCCGGGTCGCGTGCCCAGAGATCCTTGCCGTACTGCTCGTCCTGCTCTGCGACGGACTGCACCGGCGTGATCGTGATCAGGTTGATGTTGGTGCGGGCCATCAGGTCATCGCGAGTAGCCATGGTCTCGGGGAAGTGATACCCGGTGTCGAGGAACACCACTGGGATCTCCGGCGCGATGGTCGAGATGAGATGCGACATCGTGGTGTTGGCCATCGCCTGCGTTGCGACCACGCGGCCGGCAAAGGAGTCGGCCGCCCAGCGGATCACCTCGGCAGCATCGGCGCCCTGGAGGCCTGCCGTGGCATAGCGAGCTACCGCCTGGAGGACCCGGGCGTCACTTTGCTGCACGACGGTCATCTGATGGCCTCGTCGTCGGCTCGCAGAGCCCAATGGCTGAAGGTCTCCTCGCCGTCGCGCTCCTGGACATAGCGCTTGAAGACCCGCTCGATGTAGTCGGGCAGATCGTCGGCAGGCAGGCGCAGGCCCTTGACCGTGCGGCCGAAGCCGGAATCCTGGCCGAGGCGACCACCGAGATGGATCTGGAATCCCTCGACGTCGTTGCCGTCGGCATCCAGTGCACGCATGCCCTTGAGCCCGATGTCAGCGACTTGAATGCGTGCGCAGGAGTTCGGGCAGCCATTCACGTGCACGGCCAGCGGCAGGGTGTTCTCGGGGAATCGGGCCTCGAGCTCGCCGACCAGTGCGGTTGCCCGGTCCTTGGTGTTGGTGATGGCGAGCTTGCAGTACTCGACGCCGGTGCATGCCATGGTGCTGCGTCGGAACTGCGTCGGGTGGACCTCCAGGCCGATCCCGGAGAGTCCGGTCGCAAGCGCATCGACCCGAGCAGGATCGACATTGAGCACGACTACCTTCTGATCGGCGGTCAGGTGTACCCGATCTGAGCCAGCGACCTCGGCGAGGTCGGCAAGGGCATGCAGGCGCGATCCAGAGAGTCGACCCACGGTTGGAGCTGCACCCACGTACACGCGGCCGTCCGTCTGTGGGAAGACGCCGACATGGTCGCGTTGGGCGGCGGTTGAGGGCGCGGGGCCATCGATCAGCGTGCGACCCAGGTACTCGGTCTCAAGAACCTCGCGGAACTTCTCGGCACCCCAGTCCGAGACCAGGAATTTCAAGCGTGCCTTGGTGCGCAGGCGACGGTAGCCGTAGTCGCGGAAGATCCGGACGACCGCGAGCCAGACATCGGGCACTTCATCGATCGGGACCCAAGCACCCAGGCGAACAGCAAGATGGGGATTCGTCGACAGGCCGCCACCGACCCACAGATCGAATCCCGGACCGTGCTCGGGGTGCACCACGCCGACGAAGGAGATGTCATTGATCTCATGTGCGACATCGAGCCGCGGTGAGCCGCTGATCGCCGACTTGAACTTGCGTGGCAGGTTCGACAGTTCCGGATCGAGCAGGTAGCGACGCAGGATCTCCTCGATCGCGGGGGTGCCGTCGATGATCTCGTCGACCGCGACCCCAGCAACCGGTGAACCCAGGATGACGCGGGGAACATCGCCACAGGCCTGGGCGCTGGAGAGGCCGACAGATTCCAGGCGCCGCCAGATCTCAGGAACGTCCTCGATGCGAATCCAGTGCAACTGGATGTTCTGACGGTCCGTGACATCTGCGGTGTCCTGGGCGAACTCAGTCGAGATAGTCGCAATGGTGCGCAGCTGCTCGAGGGTCAGGCGTCCGCCGTCTGACCGCACCCGCATGAGGAAGTTGGAGTCCTCGAGCTCCTCTGGCTCCAGTGCAGCAGTGCGGCCACCGTCAATTCCTGGCTTGCGCTGGGTGTACAGGCCCCACCACCGCAGTCGTCCACGCAGATCGTCGCCGGGAATCGAGTCAAAGCCCTGCTTGGAATAGATGGACTCGACCCGCTCGCGCACGGCAAGGCCGTCGCCCTCCTGCTTCATGACCTCATTGGCATTGAGCGGGGCTTTGCCATCAACCGCCCACTGGCCATGGGACTTGGTCGCGCGTGTTGGGCCTGTTGCAGTGCTCATGGGGGTCCTTCTGATCTTGGGGGCAGATACGAACACCGATGGCATGCCATCGGCAGCGTGAGGGGTTGGGTCGCCTGAGGGGGGGGGCGACTAGCGACAGCGCATGGAGGACGCGCGCATGAGATCCACATGCATTCGGCGCGTGAGCAACGTCATGCATTGACCGTACGAGTGAGTGACGGAACTGTCCACATCGAACATAACAGTTGCGAATCTTTTGCATTCATGAGCATGGGATGCCTGCATCCCTGAATTATCCTCGAATCATGTCACTTCGCATGAGCCCGTTGACCCGCAGATTCACGATACTCGCAGTTGCCGTGGCGACTACGGCGTCATTGGGTTCCTCAATCGCATTGGCTGCACCCGCACCGGCGCCGATCACCACGCTCTCAGGGTCCACCTGGACCCTCAGTGCATATGCATCGGCCAGCGGAAAGCGGGCCAATGCGGTGGCCTCGGCCGCCGCCACCCTGCGCTTCATCGCCGGTGGTTCCGTATCTGGCTCAACGGGCTGCAACAATTTCAATGGCACGTACACGCAGTCAGGCAATTCACTCTCGATCAAGATCGGCCCGATGACCTTGAGGGCCTGCCCGGGTGACCTTGCAGTGCAGGAGTCGGCAGTGCTGGCTGCCTTCCCCAAGATCGTGACGTTCTCGTCCGACCAGACAGCGACAGCACCCGCAGTGGCATTGCTTGTCCTCAAGGACGCTCGACATGCGACCCAGCTCTCCTACAAGGCAACGGAAGTCGGTCTGCCCGGTACGTCGTGGCAGGCCACCGGAGTCAACAACGGCAAGCAGGCCGTGGTGAGTGACAGCACGGTTGCCGCGATCACGGCGAACTTCGGCGCCAATGGCCGGCTAACGGGCTCTGGTGGATGCAACAACTACAGCGCCAGATACTCGACTCGCGGCAAGCATGTCATCTGGATAGGGCCGGTCGCGTCAACGATGATGGCCTGCGCTCCAGAGGTGATGACCATGGAGCAAAACTTCTTCACTGCGCTGGGCAAGTCGAGCAGCTACACCCGCGAGGGTGGCCAGTTGACCCTTCGCGGTATCAAGGGTTCCACTCAGGCCACCTTCACCACCAAGTGATCCCACGCGCAAAGTGAGGGGCGAGCCCGATGGGCTCGCCCCTCACTCTCACTTCGACCCAAGCGACTACCTATGGTTCAAATTGCCGAAGCCAAGGTGAAGGCCCTGACTGTTCAGCATCGAATTCCAGCTCTCATTCTCATGCATCCACTTGAAGTTCTGGTGTGGCGGATTCAAGAGATCCTTCGGCACGACAGTTCCCGAAGGGAAGGCAGCGGTAACTGCGGCCTGGTAATCAGTGCGAGCCTTGTCCAGCGCCGTACTGGCTGCAGTCTTGGCCGCTGCTGTCTTGGCCTGGGCGGCGCTTCGCGCACCCGTCACCGCTGATTGGTACGCGGCCTGTGCCTGATCAAGCGCGGTGCGGGTCGCAGCGGTGTCCACTCCGCTCTGACTGGCGAACTCGAATGCGTCCTGGGCAATGACCAGGGCGAGCTTCTGAGCGCTGGTGGCTCCGGAGATGTCAATCTGAACCTGCACGAGCGCGTTGTGCAGCGTCGTATTCACGGAGGCCGCGGTGGTGAGGTAGGTCTTGCGGGCCGCGGCGATCACTGTGTACTGCGCCTGCGTCAGCGTGACCTTCACCGTGAACTTCTGCGAATGACTGCTGGATTCTCGACCATGGTCCCGGCCGTTGTTGTCGGCGGATGCGACAGATGCCACCAGAGGAACCGAAGCGACGAGTGCGAGTCCAGCTGCCGTGGTTGCGAATATGCGTTGAACCTTCATGTCGAACTCCCTCTTCGTTGTTGTGCCTTATCGGGAGTCTGCGTTCGGGCGACCGATCTGTGAACCAAGAAATGGCTAAGTTCAGGTAAAGCGAGGTGGGAACGGCGAAATCCCTAGGGGGACTGCGCAAATTCACATGTGTTTCACAGAGTTCCTATGCAGCACCTTCACGCAATTCGATGAACAGGCCATGCGCTTCCGCGGTCAGGATGTCACCGTCGTACAAGGCTGCGTAGGCGAAGCGCTTGCGACCGTCGATGCTCTCGAGATACGCCTCGACACGAAGTTCATGATCGATGAGCGTCACGCTCCGGTAGTCCACATTGAGATACGCGGTACGGCAGATGGGCCGACCGTGATTGGCGACCTGACCGAGAATCTGGTCGAAGAGGCAGGGAATCGCGCCGCCATGAACCGCCCCATTGCCTCCGAGGTAGAAGCTCGTGAACGTGACTTTCGCGTGCAGGCGTTCCTCGGACCACACGACGTCGGTCATTCGGGGATTGAGAGTCCTGCTCCCGGGTGACCGCTTGACGTCATCCCAGGACTTGTCAATTGCCGCCTGGTAGCGGAAGGGATCGAGCAGCGCGGACGCCTGATCGAGAAGCAGGGCCGCCTCTGCAGCGATCGAACTGGGTGCGCCCGTGGCGGCAACGCGATCCTGCACTCCACGCAGGGCATCGCCGAGCAGCCGAATGCTGTCCAGATCGGCGGAGTCGTCGAAATCAATGAAGGTCATGCCATGCATGCTACGGATCGAGGTGGATACCGTTGCGCCATGGCATCTGAGGAGACTGAACTGCGTTTTCGGAATGCACATGGCGAGACTCTGGCTGCGACATTCTGTCTGCCGACAGGCCAGGGACGCAGGCCAGCAGTGCTGCTGTGCCAAGGGCTTTCCGGAGTGCGCAATCTGGTGCTGCCTGAGGTCGCCCATGCACTTGCGAGTGGCGGCATCGCTTCGCTGCGCTTCGACTATTGCGGCTTTGGGGACAGCTCCGGTGAACGAGGGTGGATTGATCCGACTGCGCGAGTCGCCGACGCAAAGTACGCACTCGAGGCCCTGCTCGCCAGATCGGAGATCGATCCGACAAGGGCGGGCATCTACGGTCACAGCTACGGGGGACCGGTAGCCGTGCATGTCGCTGCAAGTGATCGACGGATCCGGGCGCTTGTCAGCGTCTCGGGCCCAGGTTCGGGCTCGGACATGCTGCGTGCTGCCCGACCTGCGTGGGCATGGGTTGAGCTGCGGCATCGGCTTGATCAGGAACGCAGCCGGATTGCTGCTGGTCAGTCGCCAGAGGTCGTCGACATCGGCGAGATCTTCCCGTTCAGCCCCAAGTTCGAGTCGGCCTATGCCGAATTGCAGGCCAGCCAGGGTGGGACCAGCGCATTGGAGGGAGCTGATGGGCTTGGGAAGTCCCAGTTCTATCTGGCCAGTATCGATCGGATGCTCGCCTTCCATCCGGAAGCCGCTGCTTCTGATCTAGGGCACTGCGCGACATTGCTCATCAACGGTGAGGACGACGACACGGCTCCGGTCGAGACGGTTGAGCCGGTCTTTCGCGCCCTTGCAGGCACGAAGCGATGGGATCTCGTGATCGGTGCCGACCACAATGACCTGGATTCGGATCCGGGTCTCGCACAAGCCCTTGTAGCCGTCGTCGAATGGTTTCATGCGCATCTCAAGTAATCGATGAGAGTGCGATTCAACCCTTTCGTATTCGCGACCAAAACGCCACGACCATCGCGCCGAGCGCGAATGGGATCGCGATATTCGTCCAGGTCCCCTCGCCGGTGATGACACTGACGATGCCGGCGATGACGGCGACGATGAAGCAGCCGATTCCTATGAGATACCACGTTGACTTGGACACTCTCGTTTCACGCTCCCTGGTCAATGGCTCGAATCAGGAGAGCGACTCGCCGCCAAGGGCTCTTGAACTGACAGGTGAACGATACTTGCTCAACTCAGGTATCCATGGAATTCCGCGTCATGGCGACAATCCATGATCCCGGGAGGCTGTTCATCAACTCGTTGGCGACGACGAGGGTTGCGCGCCGAGCTTGGGCCGCAGGGGAGCGCAGGTCCTCATCGCGCTGGCGACAGTCGGATCAGCTGAATTGAATGACGGCCGTGCGGAGTTCGTTGACGTCTTCACTCCGTGGTCGGCCAGACAGGACTCATAGGCCTTGAACTCGACACTGTTGCGGCCAGTGGCACCCGCGGGCCCGCCGAATCCTCCGGTGAAGCCCCCGCATGCCTGCATGGCCTTCTGGAACTGCTGCTGATCGACACCATCAGGGAGCTGACCTGGCTGTCCCTGTCCGGGGTTGGGTCCATTCCCGGGAGCAGCCGTGGTACCAGCAGGCGGTTGCGCCGCATCTCCAGATGCTCGGCTTGGCAGCGTGATGCCCTGCTTGGACATGCACGTGCGTAATTGATCTTGCTGGGCTGATTGGTCCTGCTGGCCCTGTGTCGAGTCCGGAGCCTGTGAAGAGGTGACTGTTCCGGCAGCAGGGGCTGCCTGGGTCTCATTCTCATCCGAGGAGCCCCCGCAGCCGGACAGCAGGACAGCAAGCGCGATTGCGCCAATGGGGAGAAGGGCCTTGTGGGTCATCGTCATGCGCATGGTCAGTTTCCGTTCGCCGTGGTTGATGTGCTGTTTGAGAGTGAGCCCTGGGTGATGACCGTTGCGGTCACAGTGCCGTCAGTGGCAGTGGTGCCGCGCACGACGACCTGCTGACCGGTCTTGAGCTGCTTGGCAGTTGCCTTGGAGCTGACCGTGATCGATGTGCTGTCGGTGAGGTTGACCTTGGTGACTGCTCCGGTGCTCGAGGTGACGTAGACATGATTGCCATCGACAAGGGTCACTGATCCGACGGTGACGCCGGCACTGGCAAGTTCTGCTGTCGCCTGACCGCTGCCTGATGCGGACGGATTGGCCCCCGTCAGCCCCGCACCGGGGAAACCACCACCCTGAGCCCGCAAGGCCGCGAAATTTGCGCCTCCAGGGAAGCCAGGCTGACCTGTGCTCGTCTGGCCGAAATGCTGCTGCACGAGGGATCCGGCAAAGAATGCGATAACGACAGCGATGGCTCCAACCAGCACCTTCGTGCCGCGGGGCAAGGACCCTCGCTGCTGCTTCTCAATCAATTGATGCAGGTCAACGTCATCGTTGAATTGCTCATTGGCAAGTACCTCGAGTTCTGCCTGGTTGGCCACGGACTCTGGCACATATTCATCACTCATGTCGCAAGGCCTCGATCGGGCGCAGTTGAGCTGCGCGGTTGGCGGGATAACTGCCGAAGAACAGGCCAATGGCAACGGACACCACGAATGCACCCACGACGGACAGGGGCATCACTATTGGCTGCACTCCGGCAATCTGGAACTTTGATACGACCAGTGCTACGACTACGCCTGAGACGCCTCCGATAACACTGAGCAGGGTGGCTTCTATGAGGAATTGGGAAAGAATGGTGAAACGATTGGCGCCGATCGCCTTGCGAATGCCGATCTCGCGAGTGCGCTCGGTGACCGAGACCAGCATGATGTTCGTGATGCCGATGCCGCCAACGAGAAGGCTGATGGCAGCAACTGCTCCAAGGAGCACGGTGAATACCTGATTGCTGTCGCTGGTCGTCGTGAGCAGGCTTGCCTGGTTCAGCACCTGGTAGTCGCGATTGGTCGCGCTCGTTCCGTGTCGTGCATCGAGGATCGTGGAGATCTCCGACTGGGCGGCATCAGATGCGTCGGCGCTGACGGCCTGGGCAGTGATCGAGTCCAGGGATCCATACCCGGTCAACTGTCGTTGCACAGTGGTCAGGGGAGCGATGGCCACATCGTCCGGATCCTGGAATCCGGATCCGCCCTTCTTCTCGAGTACGCCGACAACGGTGAAGGGGGTTCCGCTGCACTTGAGGGTGGTGCCAATCGGGTCGACGGTGCCATAGACCTGTTCGGCGACGCTCTGTCCTATGACGATGACACGCGCCCCGTTGATCACATCGTCATTGGTGAAGTAGTTGCCGTTGGTCACCTTGCTGTTCGACGCCTCGAAATACGATGGCCAGGTTCCCGTGATGGATGTGCTGTGCGTGGTCCCTGCATAGGTGCAGGCGACGCTCCTGGCCTGTTTGACCGGCGAGGCGCTCTTCACGCTGGGCGCATTCGTGGAGTCCATCAACGCCTCTGCATCTGCGACAGTGAGGTCCTTCTGAAGTGAGCCACTGGTACTGCTCCCTGGGGTACGGAAGGTTCCGTGCAGGATCGACACTGAGTTGGTGCCGAGCTTCTCGATGCTGTTCGCAACGGCCTGAGACGAGCCATTGCCCACGGCGAGCAGCACGATCACAGCGGCGACGCCGATGAGGATGCCGAGCACGGTGAGGCTGGACCGCAGCTTGTTCTGGCGGACACCGGTGAGCCCTTGGCCGAAGGATTCGCGAAGGATCATGCGCGCACCAGCTCGTCGCTGTGGATACGACCATCGATGAGTTGGATGATCCTGCTGGCTCGTGCCGCCACTTCGTCCTCATGGGTGATCAGCACGATCGTGTTCCCGCGCCGATGGGTCTCGTCCAGCAGGTGCAGGACTTCAGCTGTGCTTGACGAATCAAGGTTGCCCGTTGGCTCATCGGCCAGGATCAGCGAAGGATTGGTGACCAAGGCGCGAGCGATGGCGACGCGCTGCTGCTGCCCACCCGAAAGCTCATTGGGCTGGTGGCTTGCCCGTCCGGCCAGGCCAACGGCAGTGAGGGCGATCTCCGCGCGACGGCGTCTGTCAGCTCGATTGATGCCGCGGTAGGCAAGGGGTAGTTCGACATTGGCCAGTGCACTCGTCCGCGGAATCAGGTTGAACGACTGAAAGATGAAGCCGATCTTGCGATTGCGCACCACGGACAAGGCATCGTCGTTGAGCTGCTCGATGTTGATGCCATCAAGCTCGTAGGTGCCTGCAGTGGCGACGTCCAAGGCGCCGATGATGTTCATCATCGTCGACTTGCCCGATCCTGAGGCACCCATGATCGCGACGAACTCACCTGGGTGGATCGTGAGGCTCACACCATCGAGTGCGCGAACCTCGGCCTCTCCCTGGCCGTAGACCTTCGTGATGCCTCGCAATGCGATGACTGGCTCCGCGCTGCCCATGGCTAGCCGCGCCCTGCGATTCGAGTTCCACCCAGCGCCGTTCCACCGAGACCTCCGCCAGGAATGCCTCCTGCAGGGAACCCATTCGATGTCGTTGACGAGACTGCGGTTGGAACTACCACGATGTCACCGGCCTTCAGCCCGGAGGTGATCTCACTCGTGGAGTCACCCTTCACGCCCACGGTGACAGGGGTGATGGTCTCGGTCTCGCCCTTGACCACGGTCACGGTGGTAGTGCCGCCAAGCGAGGTGACAGTGGTGCTTGGCACGACGAGCACATCCGTTGCCTCAGAGGTGGTCACTGAGACATCCGCGCTCATGCCTGCCAGCACTCCATCAGGTGCGTCCGTGATTGAGATGATCACCGGGTAGGTGGTCAGTCCATCGCTGGTTGACGCGATCGGGCTGACGCTGATCACCTTGCCTGTTGCCGTGGTGTCGGGCAGTGCGGTGAAGGAGATGGTTGCCGACTGTCCTGCCTTGACCTTGGCCGCATCGGACTCGTTGAAGCTCGCGGTCACGTCGAGCGCGCCCCGGCCCACGATCGTTACGACACTGCTGGCTGACGATGAATTGCTGGAGGCTGAGCTTTGACCGACAGTCGCGTCCACTGCCCCGACGGTTCCTGCTACCGGTGAGCGCAGGGTCGTGGCGTCATAGGCGCGATGTGCATTTGCCAGTTGCAGACGAGCAGCCTCCTCGGATGCTGCGGCAACGCTGGCAACGCCCAGATTCTTCGGGAGCGAGGAGGATGCCTCGGTGCTCTTCAGCGCCTGCTCCGCCTTGCTGACTGCCTGGCGGTCCTGTTCGGTGCCTTTCTGCTGATTGAGCATGGCAGCGTTGTACGTCTGCTGGGCCGACACCACTGCCCTCGTGAGCGTGTCCTTCTGCTGAAGGAGGGCGACATTCGCCTTGAACAGGTTCGTCTGCGCACTGTTGATGGCCGCCTGATCTGCAAGCACGCCCTTGTCCTTGGCATTGTTCGCATTGACCAACGCGTCAGACGTTGTCGCCTGGCTGATGGCCGCGTTGTAGGCGTTGAGGTTCAGCGCTGCCTGGGACTGTGACTTCTGCAGATCAAGGGTCGCTGTGGTGATCCCGGCCTCGAGGTTGCGCAGGGTGGCCCAGGCCTGGCTGTTGGCGCAGTCAGTGGTGGTGGGCTGACTGGCCGGGTTGAGGCAGGCAGCGGAGGCACCGGCTGTAGCACTGTCCAGATCCAGCTGCGCCTTGTCGACTGCCTGCTGATACGAGGTGGCATTGGTGACGGCGTTGGTCTTGGCGTCGGCGAGTGACTGTTGGGCCGATGTGAGCGTCATCGTGTTCTGGCTGTTGCTGGCCACTGCCTGTGCGTAGCTCGTAGTCGCGGTCGCGAGTTGCTGCGCGGCGGTGGTGCTGTCGACGCTGACCAGGGGAGCACCTGCCTTGACCTTCTGGCCGGTCTTGACATAGACCTTCGTCACTGTCCCATTGGTCGCGAAGCTGAGTGCGTAGTTGCCGGAGGACTCGACGGTTCCTGATGCAGTGACGGTCGACGCCACTGAACCGAGGGCCACTGTTGCAGTGCGGTTGCTGACCGCAACGGCCTTGTCCTTGAACAGCCAGAACCAGCCGCCGACGAGAATGAGCACCAGTACGCCGATGAGAGTGATGTTGAGCCAGCGTCCGTGTCCCGACAGCAGTCGTGGGCGGCGCGAGAGCCAGGCAGGTCGAGAAGTCATAGGCGCAGATTGGCGAGGCTATGTGAGGGATCGTGCGAGACAGCGTTTGGGTTGTGTAAGGAAGCTCTTCAGTACAGACAACAGCACGCCGGGGTGACGGCTAGGCGAGCAGTCCACCACGATTGCGTCGGATGGATTGCATCCCGATGAGCGCGGCGATCAATGCGGCCACCCCGCCCGCGAGCAGTCCCCACCTAGGGCTGGCATTCTCGGATATCCATCCGATCACTGGTCCACCGATGGGCGTTGTTCCGATGAATGCCACCGTCCACAGTGCCATGACGCGTCCGCGCATCTCGGGCGACGCGGCCAGTTGCAGGGTCGCGTTCCCTGTCGACAGGAACCAGATGCTCGAAGCGCCGACGAGCAGCAGGGCACCCTCGGCAAGCACCTCATTCGGACAGATCGCAGTGAGTGCTACGGAGAGACCGAAGGCGGCGGATGCGAGCGCCAGGTAGCCAATCCCCACTCTCGTCTGCCCGGCGGTGATCAACCCGCCGATGACGGCCCCGACTCCCATCGCGGCGGTGATCCAGCCGAATCCTCTTGCGTCACTGCCGAACGTGTCGGTTGCGAAGGCAGGGAGGACGACCTGGAACTCATACGTGAGGGTGCCGACGATGGCCATCATCATCAGTGGGATCAGCAGTTCTCGATTGCCGCGGACATAGGCCAGGCCGGCACGCAATTGGCCGGGCGCCCGCGCCACCGGTCCCGTTGAGTGAAGCTCACTGCGGTGCATGCTTGCGTAGGCGATGATCACTGCCACGAAACTGGCTGCATTGACGATGAAGCAGGTGCCGACACCGAGTGTGGCAATGAGAATTCCCCCGATCGCCGGACCTACAGCGCGTGCGATATTCACCAGCACCGCGTTCAGGCTCACGGCGTTCTGCACATGCTCGGCATAGACCATCTCGCGTACGAACGCCTGACGGCATGGGTTGTCGATGGCATTGACGAGCCCAAGGGTGATCGACAGTGCAATGACCCATTGCATGTTCACGTCGCTACTGATCGTCAGCAGTCCCAGAGCCAAGGCCTGCAGGCCAGCAACGACCTGGGTGCCAATGAGCAGTCTGCGCTTGTTGAACCGGTCGACCATGACTCCGGCATATGGGGCCAGCAGGAGCACCGGAAGGGTCTGGATCGCGATCGCCAGACCGATCCAGGTCGCCGATCCGGTCAACTGCAGCACCAGCCAGGCCAGTGCCACCGATTGCATCCAGGTCCCGCTGAGCGAGATTGCCTGACCGATGAAGAACTTCCGGAAGTTGCGGTTGGTCAGGGAGGCGAAGGTGCGGTGATGCCAACGGTCGCGTGCAATCGGGGCGTCGAAGGTCATCCGTCTCGCCTGGCTCCTACGTTTGCGTTGCATATGGTCATCAGCAAGCCTAAGCCGCAGTGGCATACTCCGGCAGCATGACCACTGAGTTCCAGGGGATCCCCGTCGAGGCCTTTGAGTTCTATCGAGTGCTCGCCACCAACAACACGCGTGAATGGTGGTCGGCCCACAAGGGTGACTATGAGACGAGTGTCCGAGACCCACTCGTGAATCTCCTCGCCGAGCTTCAGGATGAGTTCGGAAATGGACATCTGTTCCGTCCGCACCGGGATACACGATTCTCGAAGGACAAGTCGCCGATCAAGGAGCATCAGGGCGCTGTCATCGAGATTGAAGACGCCATGGGCTACTACATCCAGGTGTCAGCTGCGGGACTCATGGTCGGTGGTGGTTGGTATGCGCCACAAGGACAGCAGATCCATCGCTACCGAAACGCGGTCGAAGGTCCTGCGGGTGCGGAGTTGGAGCGCTTGATCAAGGCTCTTGGCAGGAGATTGACCATTGACGGCGATCCGGTCAAGACTCGCCCACGTGGCGTGGACGCTGACCACCCGCGGCTGGAACTCATGCGATTCAGGCGTTTCACCATGATGCGCGAGTACGAAGGGGAGCCGTGGATCGGAACACGCAAGCTGCTCACCCATGTGAGAGCAGACTGGCGTGCCATCCGGACAGTCATGGAATGGCTTGCGGATCAGGTTGGACCCGCAGAGGAACCAGGCAGTTGAATACCCAGTTTGCCCACCTAGGCGATCGAGGCGCACTGCTGCAATGACGCGATCCAGATCGCCGGTGGAGTACAGGTGGGAGTTGGCGAAGCCGCGGGCGTAGGAGTGACGGTGCGTGCGGGCGTTGGCTTCGTGGTCGGGGTTGGAGTCGATGTGGGAGTCGCCGTGCGCGTCGGCGTGGGGCTCGCAGTCGGTGTCACTGAGTGCGATGGCGTAGGGGCGGCAGTCGGCGCTGTCGTCGGCGTGGCCCTGGGCGAGGAAGACGGCTGATTGCTCACGCTGATCGACACGGTGGCCTTGCCGACGGTACCGGCAGTCGAGGTGCCCTGGATGAAGACAGTCGTGCTCTTCTGGGTCGCCTGGGGCGTGCCCGAGATGATTCCCGTCGTCGGGTTGAGGCTGAGTCCAGTCGGCAGATTATTGGCTCCGACGATCGCGTACGTCAGCTGCGCACCGGCGAATCCACTGGGTGCAAGGGCCTTGGTCCTGCTGATCGCCTGACCCACTACACCCTGCACGGTCTGCTGTGCTGGCGTCAGGGCACCCATGGTCGTGACCCAGACTGTTGAGGTGGCGTTTCCGCCCTTGGAGTCGGTTGCTGTCACCGTGTACGCCTGTGCGACCGACGCCTTGCTCGGCAGATTTCCGGTGATCAAGCCGGTTGCAGGGTTCATTACCAGCGTGCCAGGGAGTGCAGGTGCGACAGTGAACGTCACCGGCGTGGCCCAGGCCGTTCCCAGGGTGTAGGCCACCGGAGGTCCTTGAGTGGTGGTGACATCCTGACCGATGGTTCCGGCAATGTTCTGCTGCACTGGGGTGATCGAGTAGTCACCGACGACGATCGTCACATAGGCGGTGGCCGCATTCGTACCGTCCGAGGCTGTCAGCGTGTAGATCCTCCTCGGCGTTGCCGTCTGCGCAGTTCCGGAGATCACACCAGTGTGGACATCGAAGTGGAGTCCTGCAGGAAGGTCGGGCTTGATCGTGTAGGTGACCGCCGAGGTGAAATGAACCGGAGTCGGGGTCACATAGTCCGTGTTCACACCTGCAGGTGGCTGCTGTCCGGCCGGCAGAACCGTGATGGCACTGCCAGGCGAGAGGCGCAGGGTCTGCGGGCTGGGCTTGAGCTGAGCGCAGTACTGCGGATCGCCCAGCACTATCTGCCAGGAACGGGCAGCATTCGTGCCGATGGCCGGGCTCAGTGCGCTGTCGAGGAAGGTGTCGCTGTATGCCGTTCCGTAGGCGCCACTCGCGCCACCGTCTCCCGTCGATGACAGGCGGACGAGCTGGTCGTAGGCATTCCAGGCGGCAGTGGCGCTGGGAGCACCGGCCTTCGCGTATGCATGCAGGCTCGGATCCATCGTGAAGTAGGTCGCCTGCGGACCTGTGCTCGATCCGGAGATCACGCCTGGCACTGGGGGCTGCGGGTACTTGCTTCCCCAGTAGCCATAGGCGAATCCGGCGATGAAGTCGCGGTAGATGGTCTTGACCAGATCCTGGTAGCCGGTGCCCGCGACCTGCGAGCCGTTGCCCCAGCCGTAGTCCTTGAGCCCCCCGCCTGTCTGGGGGATCTGCACGCGGAAGGGACCATCCTCGCCATACATGGCATAGCCCGTGCCGCCGTTCGAGCCTGCGCCATAGATGCTCGCGCCCTCGACCTGCAGTGTCGGTCCGGGGGTCGAGGCACTCGACATCATGGAGCCGCTGAGCGTCCAGGTGTCATTCGCACCGTAGGCAGCCGTGTAGTCGAACTCTCCTGGTTGATTCGCCGCATTGTGCTTGTCACGGATCGTCAACGGAGTGAGTGACTGCACGTATCTCGCGTACGCCGTGACCTGGTTCGTCATGTAAAGGGCAGGCTTCTTTGCTGCCCCGACGTAGCCGATGACCACGCCATTGGCATCCCGACGCAGCAGACCACCCGTGCCGTCCGGCTGCGCGGTGGACCAGGCGGCGGCCGGCACATTCCGCTCGATTCCGCCCACGAGGGTATTGAGGCAACCCGTACTGCGATTCGAGTTCGGGAAGAGCTTGGTTCCCGCCGCATCGGTGTACAACGCCGAGGACATCGAGTAGCCCACCTGATCGATCAGCGTCAGGTCCTCATAGAAGTTGCCGTCGTAGGTGAACTCCACCATCGCATACCGATAGGGCGAGGTCAGCGGGCTTGGTGGCGCACTCGAACTGCTGGAGATGTTCGTCGTGACGGGCTTTCCCTTCACCATGGTGGTGGTTGATTCGGAGAGATAGACGTTGCCTGAATCAATGCCGTTGGTGACTTCGAAGTATGCAGAGTGCGTGGCACTGTTGTAGGTGGGGCCGCCAGCCCCGTTGACCAGTCCGGTGAAGGGCTGGGTCACAAGCGTGGCGGTGTTGACGCCAGGGAATCCCGAGGCAGTCCCGCCCTTGCTGGTATCCCCGGCGACGGAGACATACAGCTGGTTGTCAGGGACCCCAGTGGTGTTCACAACGTTGATGCGGATGGGTCCGGTGTACGGCGGCTTGTAGCCGATGGCGTAGGTGGAACCCAATCGTGCATCGGTTCCTTGGGGTGCCGTTCCGGGAACCAGGATGGTCTTGTTGGCGTACTTGCTGGTCGGTCCGAGCGTCACGACCATGGCGCAGGAATTCACGGCTGCACCACTGGCACTGAGCGCGTACGGGTAGATCTGAATCTTGCCAGCCGTCGGGATCGCTGCGTTCGTGGTGGCGTATGCGCCGCCACGATTTGATGTGCATAGCATCTCGCCAACGGAAGCGCCCGCGAGATCCGTGTTGCCGTCAGTGGGGATGGAGACCGTGGGCTGGTCACTCGCCGCGAAATTCGCCAGCACCAGGTTCGGCGTTGCTGCCAGCACTGACGGCGCCTTGCCGGATGCGATGGTGATGGTCGGCAGGCCGCCGATGAGGATGGTCTTGACTCCTGTGTTCGAGGAGTTCGAGATTCCAGCGATGCAGGAACTGGCTCCGCCCAGGGCAGCTGCAGTGGGCATGGTGAAGGCGAGCCAGGTGCCGTCGGCGCTGGTGTAGAACGGCGTGATCGACGCAGTTGAGGTGGCCTGGGGCTGAATGGGGTTGGGCACAGGGCAGTACAACTGGACCTGTGAACTGGCCAGATTGGCGCCCCACACGTACATCGTCTCGCCGCCCGCGGCACTCACCACGGTCGGAGCGATTCCCGAGGGTCCGGGGGTTGTTCCGTCGGCCTGCGCGCGATCGACCACGACGAGGTTTGCCAAGAGGATCGCAAGTGCGCCGATCAGGACAACTGCGACGCGTGAGAATCGCGTCCCTGGCACTTCAACCATCAACGTTCTCCGATCAAATCTGGGGCAGTGAGCAGCCTAGATGCTGCGAGGGCGGCTTTTAGCTGACAGACGTCAATCTATCGGCAGTAGAACTGTCAGCCTGAGGACGTCGTGACCGCATGCAGCTGCCTCATCGTTGATCGACTCGAGCTCGACGGGCCTTGTCGATTGCATCAACTCCCAGAATCACGATGGCCGTGGACATGGCCACCAACCAGCCCGCGAGTGGCGGTGCCGCCTGTCCGATGAAATCGGCAACGGAGGGAATCAACAGCAGAGCAAGGGAGACCGCGATGGCGAGTGCGACAGCGGGCAGGAGCAGTCGATTGGTGAACCAGCCCAGTTGCCCCGGTCGCATGATGGAACTCCTGCAGGCGAACGCATTGGCGGCTTGACCGAAGATCACGGCCATGAACGCTGCTCCTGAGGCGGCAAGGGCTGTGGAACCGGTTGGGAACTCATCGCCCGGTCGCCATCCTGCAGCGATGAACGAGACGAAGAATGCGGCCATGCTCATGGCGGCCATCGTGGGCCCCAAGAGACCGAAGGCTCGACGCAGCACCGTGCGGTTGAGAAGTCGACCACTGACAGGTGGACTGGTCAGGACATGTCGACCGGGCGGTTCGGCACCGAGCGCCACTGCGGACATGGTGTCGGTGCCGATATCCAAGGCCAGGATCTGCAGGACACCCAAGGCAAGCGGAATCGAACCTCCACTGACCGCCCAGACCACGAACGGTGCAAGCTCGGCGACATTGTCGGTCAGGTGGTAGGTCAGGAATTTCCGCGTGTTGAGGAAGGTCGCACGCCCTTGCTCGATGCCGGCGACGATAGATGCGAAGTGATCGTCGAGCAACACGAGATCAGCTGCCTCGCGCGCAACGTCAGTGCCTGAGGCACCCATGGCGATACCGATGTCAGCAGCCTCCAAGGCTGGTACGTCATTGACCCCATCTCCCGTCATTGCAACGACATGCCCACGCTCCCGCAGAACGCGGGCGATGCGCAGCTTGTCCTCGGGGGCCACCCGCGCGACGACCGTGCCGTGCTGCTCAACAAGTGCCCCGAGTGCTTCATCGTCCTTGGGGAGTTCGTCTCCGACGATTACGACTCCTTCAGGTCCCCGCAACCCGACTTGGTCGGCGACTGCGCGTGCTGTCTCGGGGTGATCGCCGGTGATCATGATG
>JBAYUM010000003.1:0-51271 GCA_041675125.1 Candidatus Nanopelagicales bacterium | reverse complement strand
TGCCAGGATTGACCGAACGGCCGCTGACCCCGAAGAGCGCCTCATAGATCCTGCGCACACTGGGACCCGAGGTCTTGGAACCGGTGCCGCCCTCGGTCACCATCATCACGACTGCGTACTTCGGATCATTCGCAGGCGCATACGACGCGAACCAGGAGGTCGAGGTCTTGCTTCCGGTCACCTGCGCCGAGCCGGTCTTCGAGGCAACAGGAATCTGGGAGAGGGGGAAGCCAAGGAATGGCGTCTTGCCCGAGCCATCGGTCGTGACGCCCGGCAGCGACGCGTGCAGGAAGGCAATCGCGGACCTCGGCGCAGCGGCCTTGGACTTCACGACCGGAGCGAACTGCTGCACGACCTTGCCCTCAGGCCCGATGACGCCCTTGACCACGCGTGGCTGATAGACGGTGCCGCCATTGGCGATCGCCGCATAGACCATGGCCATCTGCAATGGCGTCACGCCCGTGTCGCCCTGACCGATGGCAGCGTTGAGCGCATCGCCCTCGCGCCAGCGGAATCCATCGGCGCAGTTCTCCTTGTCGAGCGAGGTGAAGAAGTCCGCGAGCTTGGGATTGGTCTTGCGGGTCTCCGAATACCCGTCGAGCGCATTCGCGCACCAACTGTCCTTCTTGGCATCCCAGTTCTCGGCCTTGAACAACCGACTGGAGACCCGTCCTGCCGACTCGCCAGGAAGGTCGATGCCCGTCTTGGAGCCCAGGCCGAAGGACTTGGCCATGGTGGCGATCGGATCCGGTGCGGTACGTGGGGCATCGAGGCCGCCGCCCTGCTTCCACATCTTGTCTGCGATGCCATAGAACACCGTGTTGCAGGACACTTCGAGGGCACGAGCAAGCGAGATGGTGCCGTAGCCACGCGATTCATAGTTGCGGAAGGTCTGGTTGCCGGCCTGGTACTGGTCTGGGCATTGGTACTGACCGTGCAGGTTGAAACCGTCCTTGCCTGCAGCTGCGGTGCTGACCACCTTGTAGGTGGATCCTGGAGCGAAGGTGCCCTGGATGGCATTGGATGAGAGCGCCTCGGATGTCTTCAGCGCCTCATACTGCTTCTTCGTGACACCACCGACCCAGATCGCTGGGTCATATGTGGGATAGCTCGCCATCGCGAGAATGTCGCCGGTCTTGACGTCGACCACAACAGCTGCCCCCGACTTACCGCCATAGCCCTGCGAATGCGCGCGCTGCACTGCAGCGACCAACTGCTGCTCGACAACAGCCTGCAACCGGGCATCGATGGTGCTCACCAGGTAATTGCCTGGAGTCGCCGCATCGAATCCCAGCTTGCCGGTCACGTGCCCAGAGGTGTCGATCGCCAGTGAGGTGACCTCCGGCTTGCCGCGCAGGGTCGTGTCGTACTGCGCCTCGAGTCCGGAGCGTCCGACCACGTCAGTGCGTCGCAACCGGTCATAGGCCGAGGAGTCGCCCTGTGCTTGGAGCTGTGACTCGGTCACCGGACCGAGGTAGCCCAGGATGTGCGCGGCATTGACGCCGAAGGGTGCCGGGTAGATGCGATTGGCATGCAGCTGGGCTGAGATGCCTGGGAAATCCGTGCTGCGCTCCATGATGTTGATCGCAGTCTGGGTATCGATGCCATTGGCGATCGGAACCGGCTGATAGGCCGACCCGTTCCAGCACACGGGTGGCGGCTTGGCACCCTCGGTGCCGCAGGTCTTGAGCCGGTCGGTGATCTTCTCCGCCGGCAGGTTCAGCAGCAGGGCCAGGCGGTTGATGACCGCAGTGCCCTTGTCCTTCTCGCGCTGCAGGGTGACCCGGTCGACAGTGACCTCGAGGGTGGTGCGGTTGGAGACGATGGGGCGTCCGGCCTGGTCGAGAATCAGGCCGCGCACCGCTGGTCGAACGATCTCGCGAACCGTGTTGTTCTCCGATGCCGCGCGATAGAAGTCCCCGCTGATCACCTGCAGGTACATCAGCCTGGCGAACAGGGTGAGCATGAGCGAGAAGACCAGGACGCCCAGCACCATGAGGCGCAGCACCGAGCGATCACGCACGCTTTGCTCCCGACTTGTGACGACCATTGCCTTCGAACTCTGACTCATCAGAACCCATGGGGGTTCCTTGAGTCCAATCCGGGTCCCTCATATCGCAACCTCAGGAGTGAACTTCTTCACCACCCATCGCAATGGCATCACTACGAACGGTGCCAGGAAGGCGCTGTAGAGCGCGCCGCTGAGGATCAGGCCGGCCATATTGCCCCACACCACGGTCGGCTGTCCCAGGAGCGAGTCCACCAGGCCCCGGGCCAGGATCACGCCAGCGGTGATGCCCGCGACCAGCGCGATGATGAGCGGAACCGTGCGGTCACGGGGGTCGATCGCCCGGCCTGCGACGAAGGCCGCAGCCATGAACAGCAGGGCATTGACGCCGACCACCCCTTCGGTCGAGGGCGCGAAATCGAGCAGGATGCCAGCGGCGAATCCATAGATCATGCCCATCGCCGAGCCGTAGGCCAAGGCAACGGCGATCACCGAGACCAGCACGAGATCAGGCGTGGCTCCTGGCAGACCCAGCCTGCCAAGGAAGGAGTTCTGCGTGGTGATGGCGATCAGCAGCGTGATCGACAGGATCAGTACCTGGCGCAGCCACATCAGGAGGCCTTGGGCGAGGGCTGCGGGGTCGCCGAGAGCACGTCGCTGGACGACGTCGGGGTCGGAGTCGGTGCTGCTGTCGCCTCGGCCGCCGGGCGGGCAGGGAGCACTGAGTCGCGCGGATCGGTCCTGGGCGGACGCACCACAACGCCGACGATCGACAGGGCCGACAGCTGCGCATATGGACGGATGGCGGCAACACGGGTCAGTTGGCCGGCGGTGCCACGCACCTCGGTGACCTCGCCGATGGGGATACCGGGTGCATAGGGCTTGCCGTTCTTGGATCCGAAGGTGACGATGGCCTGCCCGACATCGACCTTGGCCAGTGGATTGAGCATCTGGAATTCGAGTGAGTTCTGGTCGCCAGTGCCCGAGAGGATGCCGACCTCCTCGCTTCCGGCAATGCGAGCCCCGACCGAGACCGACGGATCGACGATGAGCACGACCGTCGAGGTGGTGCGGTGCACTGCCGATACGCGGCCGACCAGGCCATCGGCGTTGATGACCGACATGTCACGCTCGATGCCGTCCTGGGTGCCGATATCGATGGTGACCGTCCAGCTGAACTCCTGCTGCGGACCGACGGCGATCACCTCTGCCGGCGTGATCCGGTAGCGACCCGCACCGGCGACCTTGAGCAGTCCATCGAGGGCATCGGCTCGAGCCCGGTCCTCGGCCGAGCGACGCACCAGGTCGCTCAGTGCCTTGTTCTGGGCCTCGAGGGCTGCGATCTGGTCACGCTGGTCACCCCAGGTGCCCCACCAGCCGCCGACTGCGAGCACCGGGGAGAAGATGGCCGCACCAACGCTTTCAAGGCTGCCCACAGCAGTGCCGACCACCGACCGAAACGTGGCGAAAGGGCCCTTGCCGCCGCGCAGGTCCAGGATCGCGAAGGTCAGCGTGATGACCACGAGGAGCGCGATGACCACTCGGGCGCGGCGCTGCAACATGGTGAAGTACGGCGGGTCGTGAGACCAGCCGCCCTATCGCCGGGGCTCTGAGACGAGGACGGCCTGCAGTGCGTCGAATTCCTCGACGCACTTGCCCGAGCCCAGTGCGACGCAGTCGAGAGGACGGTCGGCAATGAGGATCGGCATGCCCGTCTCATGGCGCAGTCGCTCGTCGAGGCCCCGCAGCAGCGCACCTCCGCCCGTGAGAACGATGCCGCGGTCCATGATGTCGCCCGAGAGCTCGGGCGGGGTGCGATCAAGGGTTGCCTTGACTGCAGCGACGATCGCATTGACCGGCTCATCGATCGCGCGACGGATCTCCTCGGCTGACACCACGATGGTGCGCGGCAGGCCAGTGACCAGATCGCGTCCGCGGATCTCGGCGTGCGGCTCATCGGGCATCGGGAAGGCCGAGCCGATGGCGACCTTGATCTCCTCTGCCGTGCGTTCCCCCAGCATCAGCGAGTACTCGCGCTTGACGTACTGGATGATCGCGTTGTCGAGCTCATCGCCACCGACGCGCACCGACAGGCTGGTCACGATGCCGCCCAGTGAGATGACTGCGACCTCCGAAGTGCCGCCACCGATGTCGACGACCATGTTGCCGGTGGGCTCGTGCACCGGAAGCCCGGCTCCGATGGCCGCCGCCATGGGCTCCTCGATGATGAAGACCTTGCGTGCGCCTGCGGCATAGCCCGCATCCTTGACGGCGCGCTGCTCAACTCCGGTGATGCCGGACGGCACGCAGATGATCAGCCGTGGCTTGGCCAGGTGGCGGCGGCGGTGCACCTTCTGGATGAAGTAGCGCAGCATGCGCTCAGTAGTGTCGAAGTCGGCGATGACGCCGTCCTTGAGTGGCCGGATCGCGACGATATTGCCCGGGGTGCGGCCGATCATCCGCTTGGCCTCTGAGCCCACTGCGAGGATGCCGCCCGTGTTGTTGTTGATCGCTACCACCGAAGGCTCATTCAGGACGATCCCACGCCCGCGCACGTAGACCAACGTGTTGGCCGTGCCTAGGTCGACGGCCATGTCGCGGCCGACGAACGAGGACGATGCAGTAGCCATAGGGGAAGTGGCCCTTCCTGAGCGGGGGGACCTCATCTTACGGCCCAGACAGGTCAGGCGCTGACGTCGATGCGCTCGGCCCGTGCCACTTCCAGTTCACGGAGCCGGGTTTCGAGGCGAGCGGCCTGGTCTGCGGAGGCGTCGAGCCCGAAGGCGGCCGCAGTTGCAGCGCCAAGATCGGCCCGGTAGTCATGACCCAGGCTCTGGAAGTCGCCTGGCTTCACATTCGTGGCAAACAGGACATCGACCAGCACCTGCGCCCAGGTGACGCCAGGCAGCCAGGTCATCGACGCGGGGATATTGCGACCACGCGGCTGGTCGTCGCTCAGCCAGTCCGGGCGCTCGGTGATGAGATCGGGCCGGAACCGCACCACCGGATCGCCATCGTGCTCGAGGAACCACACGCGCGGGCGGTCGGTGAGATCTGCCGGGATCTGCTCAGGGCGGTCGATGGTGATCGACGACTCCGAGCAGCGTGCATGGAAGGCATCGGCCGCCCTGCCTCCTGGGGTGCCGACCCACAGCGCCTGGGTGATGCCATAGGCGTCGAGATCGGCCAGGCCCGCCGGGATGGCGGTCTCCTGCACCTGGGCGCCCAGGCTCTCGCCATAGAGCAGCAGCCGCGGTCGCGTCGGCCGATCGCGCAATTCAGCCGCGAGGGCGTCGAGCAGCTCGCGCTGGGTCTGGGCGGCAACTGCCACCTTGCCCAGCGACAGGAAGGACGGCAGCAGCCCGTAGCCGATGGCCACTGCGGCACAGTCACCCCGGGCGAGGATCTCGAGTACGTCAACAGGCGTGCTGTTGGCATAGCCCGTGCCAGCAGGAGCCTGGATGAGCAGATGCGACCGATCGAAGGCGCCGGTTCGGCGCAGTTCGGCGATCGCCAGCTGCACTCGCTGCGCGATCGTCGGTGCTGCATCCACGCCGATGAATACCCGCACCGGCTCGGCAACGCGCTCGGCCCCCATGACGAATCGCACATCGGCCTCGCTCGTCATGGTGCCGACGAATCTGGCACCCTCGCGCCCGAGCGTTGCCAGGGGAACCGCAGAGGCGGCTGAACCCGTCACCAGCGGCGAGGGAGGCGGAGTCGAGAAACCGGGATCCAGATCCCGTCCCTTGGCGATCATGCCGCCCAGGACATTGCCCGCTGCATACCTTCCTGCGAGTCCGGCCACCGCGAAGATCCCTGCGGTGGCGACCAGTGCGACCGGCACGCGTTGGGGCCGTCGAGCCGCCGCAATCAGCAGGTCGGCCGAGAGTCCGACAGTGGTGCCGCAGATGCCACCGAGCAGGCCGGGGAAGGAACTGCGCACCCGGGCCGGCCAGGGAACCAGGGTTGCCCCACGTGCCTTCACGCCGACCACGCCACCGACCGCAGTGCCCAGCCCGAGGCCAAGGACGGTGGGACGCATGGCCTACAGGCCCGGGAAGAAGAGCTCGATCTCGCGAGCAGCAGACTCCAGCGAGTCCGAGCCATGGGTGACGTTCATCTGCATCTCGGTTGCAAGATCACCTCGGATGGTGCCCGGCGCGGCACTGGCAGGATTGGTGGCACCCATCATCGTGCGCCAGGACGAGATTGCGGCCTCCCCCTCGATCACGGCGGCGACAAGCGGGCCGCCGGTGATGAAGGTGACCAGATCCTTGAAGAAGGGCTTGCCCTCATGCTCGCCGTAGTGCTCCTCGGCGACAGCTGCGGTGAGCGTGCGCAACTCGAGGGCGATGACCTTGAATCCCTTGCGCTCGATGCGGCCGAGTACCTCGCCGACAAGTCCGCGGGCGACGCCATCGGGCTTGACCAACACCAGGGTGCGCTCAGACATGCTGCTCCTTCACAAATCGATGGATCCTCAGCCTACCGGGGGCGCAGCTGCTACCCGTTGCGCCTTGAGCGCATCGATGCGCAAGCCCTGCTGGATCGCAACGAACCAGAGCACGGCGAAGATGCCCCCGACGATGAACATGGCGGGCACGTAGAAGCCGATGGCGAGCACGACGACCTGGAGGATCCACCCGAGCGTGATGCCCCAAGGCCGGCGCAGGGTGCCGACGGTGAGCAGGAGCAGCAGTGCGATCCCGAAGCCCAGCCAGACGGCGAGCGCGGTATTGGCAACGGACCCATTGGTCGTGGCAATCGGTATCGCGAGCAGCACCACGATCGCCTCGAGGCTGAGCACTGCCGAGCACAGCACCTTCATTGATGCCTCCTGCCTGTCTGCATCATCTGCTTGGCCTCACCGACCAGCACGACCGAGCCTGTCACCAGCACTCCCCCACCGCCGTAGACCGCATCAGCCTCGGCCAGCGTGACCGCTTGGTCGAGGGCCGCAGAAAGGGACTTCTGCGAGATCACGCGGTCCTCGCCGAACACCTCGATGGCAATGGCATACAGCGAGTCAACGGACAGCGCGCGCGGCGATGTGGGCTCGGTGACGATCATTGTCGACAGGATCGGCTCCAGGGCGATGAGGAAATGCAGGGGATCCTTGTCGGCCAGCACGCCGACGATCCCGACGAGGGTTGCGAACTCGAAGGAGTCCTCCAGCGCATGCGCCAGTGCGACGGCACCTGCAGGATTGTGCGCGGCATCGACGAGCACCGTTGGCGTGCGTCGCACGATCTCCAAGCGCCCGGGTGAGGTGACCTGATCGAATCCAGCGCGGATGACATCGTCATCGACCGGTGGCTTCCCGGCGCCCATGAACGCCTCGACTGTGCACAGGGCAACTGCCGCATTGCGCGCCTGGTGCTCGCCGAAGAGCGGGAGGAACACCTCATCGATGCGTCCGCCGATGCCCTGCAGGCTCAGCATCTGCCCACCGACGGCGATCTGGCGGTCCATCAGGCCGAAGTCAATGCCCTCGCGAAAGGCGATGGCTCCCACCTGTGCCACTCGGGCGGAGATCACGGCTGCGGCCTCCTCGTCCTGGCCTGCGATCACCACATATGACTCGGGCTTGATGATGCCGGACTTCTCCTCAGCGATCGCGGCGAGCGTGTCGCCGAGGTAGTTCTGGTGATCAAGGGAGATCGGGGTGATCACGGCAACCTGGCCATGGGCGACATTGGTCGCATCCCACGACCCGCCCATGCCCACTTCGATCACGGCGACATCGACCGGTGCATCGGCGAAGGTCGCGAACGCCAGGGCTGTCATGACCTCGAAGAAGGACAGCTGCGGGCCGCCGTCGGCGGTCGAGTTCGCATCGACCAGGTCGACATAGGGCGCAACGTCGTTCCAGACACCGAGGAATCTCTCGGCATCGACAGGCTCGCCGTCGAGGCAGATGCGCTCACGCGGATCAATGAGATGTGGCGAGGTGAACAGCCCGGTGCGCAGGCCGTAGGAGCGCAGCAGGATCTCGATCATGCGGGCAGTCGACGTCTTGCCATTGGTGCCCGTCACGTGGATGACCGGATAGGAAGTCTGCGGGTCTCCCAGGAGCGTGGTCAACGAGGCGATTCGCGACAACGAGGGCTCCAGCTGGCTCTCGGGCCAGCGAGCAAGCAGGTTCCGCCACACCTCGTTGAGTGCTGCGTTCTGCTCTGCTGGGGAAGGGGCCACGATGCAGCAGTCTATGGAGCCGCACCGCCTCAATAAGATTGCCCACCATGACCGGCACCCGTGTTCCTGAAAAGCCCACCCTCGACGGCATCGAGGACCGCTGGGCCCAGAGCTGGGACGAGCAGGCCATCTACACGTTCGACCGCTCCAAGACGCGTGAGCAGGTCTTCTCCATCGACACCCCGCCGCCAACGGTCAGCGGCTCGCTCCATGTCGGCCACGTGTTCTCGTACACCCACACGGACTGCATGGCCCGCTACAAGCGGATGCGCGGCTTCGAGGTGTTCTATCCGATGGGCTGGGACGACAACGGACTGCCGACCGAGCGCCGCGTGCAGAACTTCTACGGCGTGCGCTGCGATCCGAGCCTGCCGTATGACCCCGACTTCACTCCCCCGGCCGTGCCTGATGCCAAGCAGCAGGTCCCGATCAGCCGCAAGAACTTCATCCAGCTCTGCGAGCAGCTCACTGTCGAGGACGAGGTCGTCTTCGAGCACCTCTGGCGCCGCCTGGGCCTGTCGATCGACTGGTCGCAGACCTACCAGACCATCGACGGCAATGCCCAGAAGGTCAGCCAGCTCGCGTTCCTGCGCAATCTCAAGCGCGGCGAGGCCTATCAGGCCGAGGCACCCACGCTCTGGGATGTCACCTTCCGCACTGCAGTCGCGCAAGCCGAGCTCGAGGATCGCGAACGTCCGGGCGCCTATCACCGCATCGGCTTCCCGACCACTGCAGATCCGGCAACCAAGGTGTTCATCGAGACCACCCGCCCTGAACTGCTTGCGGCCTGCGTTGCACTCGTGGCCCATCCAGATGATGAGCGCTACCAACCACTTTTCGGCACGACGGTGACCACCCCGATCTTCGATGTCGAGGTCCCGGTCGTGGCCCATCAGCTCGCCGACCCTGAGAAGGGATCGGGTATCGCCATGATCTGCACCTTCGGCGACCTCACCGACGTCATCTGGTGGCGCGAGCTGCAGCTGCCGACTCGACCGATCATCGGGTGGGACGGCCGGATTCTTGCCGAGACTCCTGAATGGATCACCACTGCGAGTGCCAGGCAGGGCTACGAGCACATTGCCGGCGCGACGAGCCACACTGCCAAGGAGCGTGTCGTCGCGCTGCTGAAGGAGAACGATCACCTCGTCGGCGAGCCGCGCGAGATCACCCACCAGGTGAAGTTCTTCGAGAAGGGCGACAAGCCACTGGAGATCGTGACCACCCGACAGTGGTACATCACCAATGGCGGTCGCGACCAAGGGCTGCGCGATGAGCTCGTCAAGCGCGGCAGTGAGCTCGTCTGGCATCCGGCGCACATGAAGGTCCGCTACGAGAACTGGGTCGAGGGGCTCAATGGCGATTGGCTGATCAGCCGCCAGCGCTTCTTCGGGGTGCCGATCCCGCTCTGGTATCGCCTCGATGCTGAAGGCAATCCCATCCATGACGAGGTGCTGATGCCGCAGGAGGGCGATCTGCCGATCGACCCGAGCACCGATGCCCCTGCCGGCTTCGACGAATCCCAGCGCAATCAGCCTGGCGGCTTCATGGGCGATCCCGATGTCATGGACACCTGGGCCACTTCAAGCCTGACCCCGCAGATCGCCGGCGGCTGGGAGCGCGATCCGGATCTGTGGAGCCGCGTCTCGCCGATGGACGTGCGCCCGCAGGCACACGAGATCATCCGCACCTGGCTGTTCAGCACCGTGGTGCGCAGTCACCTCGAGGACGATCGCCTGCCGTTCAAGCATGCCGCGATCTCAGGCTGGATCCTGGACCCCGACCGAAAGAAGATGAGCAAGTCCAAGGGCAATGTCGTGACCCCCATGAGCCTGCTCGACGAGTACAGCGCCGATGCGGTGCGCTACTGGGCCGCCTCGGGCCGTCCTGGCACCGACACCGCCTTCGATGTCGGCCAGATGAAGATCGGCCGTCGCCTTGCCATCAAGATCCTCAATGCCAGCAAGTTCGTGCTCGGCCTGGATGCCCGGCAGGACGACGCGGCCATCACCACTCCGGTCGACCGCGCCCTGCTCGCCAGCCTGGCTCGTGTGGTGCAGCAGGCAACTGACGCCTTCGAGGACTACAACTATGCCCGGGCCCTCGAGGTGGCCGAGACCTTCTTCTGGAACTTCACCGATGACTACGTCGAACTGGTGAAGGTGCGCGCATACAGCGAGGTCGACCTGGCAGGCGCAGCCTCAGCGAAGGCCACCCTGGCAACGACCCTCGATGCGCTGCTGAAGCTCTTCGCACCCTTCCTGCCATTTGTCACCGAGGAGGTCTGGAGCTGGTGGCAGCAGGGCACGATCCACCGAGCCAGCTGGCCGGTGGCACAGCGGATTTCCGCGCTTGCCGCTGATGGCGACACCGCGCTCATCACCGATGTCGCCGAGTCGCTCAGCCAGATCCGCAAGTCGAAGTCCGATGCCAAGGTCAGCATGCGTGCACCGATCCAGACCGCGACCATCAGCGCGACTGTTGAGCAGACCACGCGCCTTCAGCTCGCGGCGCGCGATCTCAAGGCAGCAGGGTCGATCGAGGAGCTGCACTTCGCGTTGGGCGGCAATATCGAGGTCGCTGTCACCCTTGCCGCTGTCACTGACTAGCAGCCGGCGGAGTCCACTGCACTGAGAGCTGCTTGCGCACCAACGGGATGAAGGTCTCGATGGGCTCATTCGGATACTCCGGGTCGAATGAGACCTCGTCGTACAGAGCACAGAACTCCGCAGTCTGATCGAAATGCGGGCTGTCGCGATACGCATCGCGGCCATTGGGGTCGATGCCGACCCGACTGCCGTAGAAGTAGGTCTGGAACAGCGGATGATGCTCGAGCATCCACAGATTGGCCTCGGAGATGAACGGCTTGAGGATCGCCGCAACCACCTCGCCGTGATTGAGCGGGCCCAAGGTCTCGGTCACATCGTGCAGGAGGGCGACCACCACGTATTCATCATCGCGTCCGTCGCGCAGGGCACGCGTGGCACTTTGCAGGCTGTGGGTGCGACGATCGACCGGATACGCCTCATCGCCGCCCAGCTGATCGAGCATCCCAAGCAGCAATTCGGGCAGGCGCTGGAGATTGTGCTCATGCACCCTGCGCAGCACCGCAAAGTCATCGGCGGTCATGTCGTCCATGCGGTCGAAGTGCATGTGACCGGGATCGGCTGGCTCACTCATCGTCAGGTATCCGGATCAAGGCGCTAGGCGGACTTGTCGCGACGTTCTTCTTCGCGAGGCATCAGCGTGGGATGCACCTTCTCGCGCACGACCTCGTCGGTGATGACCACCTTGCCGACATCGGTGCGACTCGGCACGTCGTACATGACGTTGAGGAGCACCTCCTCGAGGATCGCTCGCAGGCCGCGTGCACCTGTGCCCCGGACCAGGGCCTGGTCGGCGATCTCATCGAGTGCCTCAGGAGTGAACTCGAGCTCGACATCATCGAGATCGAAGAGACGCTGGTACTGCTTCACGAGCGCGTTCTTCGGCTCAGTGAGCACTGCTACCAGCGCATTGCGATCGAGCTTGCTGACTGCCGTGAACACCGGCAGGCGACCAATGAACTCCGGGATCATGCCGAACTTCAGCAGATCCTCAGGCAGCACCTGGTTGTAGATGTCGAGTGGATCGATCTCGACCTGCGAATGCTCTCCCTCGATGATGTCGAAGGTGAAGCCGAGTGCCTTCTTGCCCATGCGCTGCTCGATGATCTTGTCGAGCCCGGCGAAGGCCCCACCCACGATGAACAGCACATTGGTGGTGTCGATCTGGATGAACTCCTGATGCGGATGCTTGCGCCCACCCTGGGGTGGCACTGACGCGGTGGTGCCCTCGATGATCTTCAGGAGTGCCTGCTGCACACCCTCACCGGAGACATCGCGGGTGATCGACGGGTTCTCGCTCTTGCGGGCGACCTTGTCGATCTCGTCGATGTAGATGATGCCGGTCTCGGCCTTCTTGACGTCGTAGTCGGCGGCCTGGATCAGCTTGAGCAGGATGTTCTCGACGTCCTCACCGACATAGCCCGCCTCGGTGAGGGCGGTGGCATCAGCGATGGCGAAGGGAACATTGAGCATCCGTGCCAGGGTCTGGGCCAGCAGGGTCTTGCCCGAGCCCGTGGGCCCGAGCAGCAGGATGTTCGACTTGGCCAGCTCGATGGCGTCGTCCTTGGCACCCTCGCCGCCGGCCTGCACGCGCTTGTAGTGGTTGTAGACGGCGACTGCCAGGGCCTTCTTGGCAACCTCCTGGCCGATGACGTACTGATCGAGGAACTCGAAGATGTCACGGGGCTTGGGGAGCTCGCCGAGACCGAGCTCGATGCTGTCGCTGAACTCCTCCTCGATGATCTCGTTGCAGAGCTCGATGCACTCATCGCAGATATAGACGCCCGGGCCCGCTATGAGCTTCTTGACCTGCTTCTGGCTCTTTCCGCAGAAAGAACACTTGAGCAGATCCCCGCTCTCGCCAATGCGTGCCACGCCTATACCCTCCGTGAAAGTGTCATGCCGACCCCGCTGACGCTACCTTGCCTGGGCCTTTCATGCAGAAATACCGCACGGCGCGCCGCAACGCATGTGCAGGTTGTGACGATTTAGGCCTTACGTGACGCAATGACCTGATCGATGATGCCGTACTCCTTGGCATCAGCAGCAGTCAGGATCTTGTCGCGCTCGATGTCCTTGGCAACCTGCTCAGGGGTGCGGCCCGTGTGCTGGGACAGCAGGCCCTCCATCTCGACGCGCATGCGCAGGATCTCATTGGCCTGGATCTCGATATCAGATCCCTGCCCGCCACCCTCGGTGTACGGCTGGTGGATCAGCACCCGTGCATGGGGCAGGGCGAAGCGCTTGCCGGGGGTGCCTGCCGCCAGGATCACGGATGCCGCCGAGGCAGCCTGGCCGAGGCAGACCGTCTGGATCTGCGGCTTGACGAACTGCATCGTGTCGTAGATCGCGGTCATCGCGGTGTAGGAGCCGCCGGGAGAGTTGATGTAGATCTGGATATCGCGATCAGGGTCCATCGACTCGAGGCAGAGGAGCTGGGCCATGACGTCATCGGCCGAGGCATCGTCGATCTGAACGCCCAGGAAGATGATCCGCTCCTCGAAGAGCTTGGTGTACGGGTTGTGGGTGCGCTCGCCATTGGCATGACGCTCGCGGAACTCCGGGAGGATGTAGCGACTCTGGGGATTCATGTAGCTCACTTGTCGTCTCCCTTGGTGCTCTTCTTCGGCTTCGAGTCCGGTGCATCGGTCGAACTGGAGTACACATGATCGATAAGACCGTATGAACGGGCTTCCTCGGCATCGAACCAGCGATCACGATCGGAATCGGATTCGATCTGCTCGAGCGGCTGACCACTGTGGTTGGCGATGAGCTGAGCGAGCCGCTTCTTGATGAAGAGCATCTGCTCTGCCTGGATCTTGATGTCGGAGGCAGTTCCGCCGATGCCACCGAGCGGCTGATGCATCAGGATTCGCGTGTTGGGAGTCGCATAGCGCTTGCCGGCGGTGCCGGCGCACAGCAGGAACTGGCCCATGGATGCCGCCAGTCCCATCGCGATGGTGGTGACGTCGTTGGGAATCAGCTGCATGGTGTCGTAGATGACCATGCCCGCAGTGACCGAACCACCTGGTGAGTTGATGTACAAGGTGATGTCCGCATCAGGATCCTCGGCAGCCAGCACCTGCAGCTGCTTGGCGATGCGATTGGAGTTCTCGTCGCGGACCTCGCCCTCGAGCCACACAATGCGCTCGCGCAGCAACCGCTCATCGAGCATGTCACCAAAGCCGGTCAAGCCTCCTGCGGCCATGAACGGGCCGGTCGGTGCAGAGAAACTGTTACTCACGCGAACCTCCTGAAGTGAACTGCTCTGACCCTAACCTGCACGAGCACCCAGACCTTCCCCAGATGGCACTGTGTTCGCCCGCAGCCAAATGGCGCATCCACGCTGCTGTAGCGGGCAAAGCACTGCGGGTGCCGCCCGAAGGCAGCACCCGCAGTGAAGTGTGGAGACTCAGTCGACCTCGACCTCGCCGAAATCAGGCATCGGATTGAGCTCAGCCTCGAGGGCTTCGAGATCGACCGCATTGCCATCGGCATCGACGACGCTGACCTGCTTCAGCACGACGCCGAGTGCCTTGCCGCGGCGAATGTCCTGCAGCGCCATCGGAACCTGGCCGGCCTCGACCAGCGCCTGGGCGAATTGGTCCGGTGCCATGCCGTAGCGCGGTGCGTTCTGCATCAGCCAGGAAGACAGCTCGGTCTCGCCGACGGAGATCTCCTCGGTCTCGGCGATCTTGTCGAGGATGAACTGGCTCTTGAGCGAGGTGCGAGCCTGCTCGGCCACCTCGGTGCGGTGGTGCTCGTCACCCTCGTGACCATCGTGGAAGTGATCCTCGATCTCAGCGTCGATGACGCCCTCGGGAAGCGGGATGTCGATGAGCTCCATGAGCGCCTCATGGGTCTTCTCGCGAGCCTGGCCCACCTGCTCGATCTTCTTCATGCGCACCAGGCGCTCGGAGAGATCAGCGCGCAGCTCCTCGACGGTGTCGAACTCCGAGGCCAGCTGGGCAAAGTCGTCATTGAGCTCGGGAAGCTCGCGCTCGCGCACTGCCTGGACCTTGACATGCACGACCAGGTCGATGCCGGTCCAATCGCCGTTCTGCGGAGCGAAGGTGAAGGAGACCTCGCCGTCCTTCTTGGCTCCACGCACGGCGTCATCGAATCCGGGGAGCATGCCGTCAGTACCGAGCTCATAGGACAGCGCATTGCCGACCAGATCGTCGACTGAGTCGCCTTCGGGCGTCTGGCCCGCGATGTCGACCAGCAGCACGTCGCCGTCGACTGCCTCACGCTCGACATCCTTCAGCGATGCGAAGCGAGTGCGCAGCGAGGTCAGCTGCTCATCGAGATCGGCGTCGCTCGGCACGGCGTTGGCAACCTCGACCTTGATCGAGTCGAAGGCCGGCAGTTCGAACTCGGGGCGGACATCGACCTCAGCGGTGAAGGAGAGCAACTCGCCGTCCTTGACCTCGGTGACATCGATCTCTGGTCGGGCGACGGGGACGATGTTGTTGTCGCGAAGCGCATCCTCATAGGCCTTGGGAACGGCGTTGTTGACCGCCTCGTCGATGACTGCCTCGCGGCCGAAGCGCTGCTCGATGACTCGGGCCGGGACCTTGCCCTTGCGGAAACCGGGAACGGTGACCTGCTTGCCGATGGTGGCGTAGGCCTCATCGAACGCCGACTTGAGCTCATCGAAGGGAACCTCGATGGCGAGCTTGACTCGGGTTGGAGACAGGGTCTCGACAGTGCTCTTCACGGCAGTTCACTCCTGGTTGTTTGGACAACAGAACCGTGCTGCAAGCACGATCCGGTGGTCGGGGCGACAGGACTCGAACCTGCGGTCTTCTGCTCCCAAAGCAGACGCGCTAGCCACTACGCTACGCCCCGCGTTTGACCGAGGGTGAAGTCTAGGGGTAGGCCTGCAGATCGACTAACCGGGTCGGTTCCCGGCTCAGATCGGATGAGCAATTCGACCGATGAGCCCGGCCCGTTACACTCTGCCGGTCGGTGTGAACCGATACGCGGGTGTAGCTCAATGGTAGAGCCCCAGCCTTCCAAGCTGGCCATGCCGGTTCGATCCCGGTCACCCGCTCCACTACGCCTCGAACGACCTCTGCCCCGTGCGTCAGCCACCGCTTTCAGCACACATCCTCGCCCAGGCATAGGGACCAAAGTCCCCCAGTGTCAGTCCCGCCCGGACAGTGGTCTAAGATAGTTGCATGACGCAACCAACTACCTCCCCGCTGGAGCGCACCCGGGCGTTCCTTGCCGATGCGGTGAGCGACTCGGCCGACGCCCAGGTAGCGATCAGCCTCCTGGAATTCCTCGTGACGGCCAAGCGCCTGGTTCCGGGGCAGCGCGACCAGGCAACGGTCAACGCGATGCTCTCCAAGCTGGCCATCGAAGGCCCGATGCGCTCCTCGGCCATCTCGCAGTACCTGATGCTCGACCCCTCCACCGTGAGCCGGCACATCTGCGCCATGGCCGATGACCAGCTGGTCACGCGCACTCCTGACGAGCACGACCGTCGTGCCCAGTGGGTCACCATCTCGCCCCTGGGCCAGCAGCACCTGCAGGCTCGGATGCTCGAGCGCATCTCTCAACTGAAACATGTCATTCGCGACTGGCCCCTGGGCGACAAGGCTGAATTCGGCCGACTGCTCGCACGGTTCGTCACGGACTTCGATCGCACCATCACTGAAGCGGAGCAAGCGTGAGCAGCACGACGCAGAATCAAGACCCCGGCCTGACAGCCGACCCAGATGCAGCACTGATCGCCGAAGGTGCGCCGGCAGAGGACCGCATCACTGGCAGTCGTCTGCGCTGGATCATGGGCTCGTTGATGCTCACCATGTTCCTGGCTGCCATCGATCAGACCATCGTCTCGGTCGCACTCCCCCGAATCACCAGCGAACTCAATGGACTGAGCTCGCTGTCGTGGGTGGTCACGGCCTATCTGCTCGCATCGACTGCCTCAACGCCCATCTGGGGCAAGATCTCCGATCTCTATGGCCGCAAGATCATGCTGCAGATCGCGATCGTCATGTTCCTCGCCGCATCGTTCCTTGCCGGCGCATCGCAGTCGATGGAGTGGCTGATCATCTCCCGCGGCCTGCAGGGACTCGGCGGTGGCGGCATCATGGTGCTGGCGATGGCGAGCATCGCCGATGTCATCCCACCGCGGGAGCGCGGTCGCTATACCGGCCTGTTCACTTCAGTCTTCGCCTTCTCGAGCGTGGCAGGGCCATTGCTGGGTGGGTTCTTCGTCGAGTCCCTGAACTGGCGTTGGATCTTCTACATCAACCTGCCATTCGGCATCCTGGCCTTCTTCGTGATCGCCGCGGTCTTCAATGTTCCAACCGAGAGGATTCCGCACAAGATCGACTACTTCGGGGCTGCGCTCATGGTGTCGGGCGTGAGCATCCTGCTGCTGGTCGCCGAATGGGGCGGTTCCCGGTACGACTGGTCATCGTCGAACATCCTGCTCATGATCGCCGCGAGCATCGTCCTGCTGTCGACCTTCGTCTGGCATGAGCTTCGCGCACCAGAGCCATTGGTGCCCATGTCGCTGTTCCGCAACCCGATCTTCGCCGTATCGAGCAGCATCGGCTTCATCGTCGGCCTGGCGATGTTCGGCGCGATCATCTTCATGCCGGTCTTCATGCAGATCGTGCAGCAGGCAACACCGACTGAAGCCGGATTGCGGATGATTCCAATGATGGCCGGCATGGCAGGTGCCTCGATCACCGTCGGCCGGCTCACCTCGCGCCTCGGCCGCTACAAGATGTTCCCGATCTTCGGCACCGCAAGCGCTGCCACCGGCATGCTCATCCTGAGTCGCATCGCTGTCGACACGCCCTACTGGTATCTGGCCATCGGCCTGTTCGTCCTCGGCCTGGGTATGGGCTCGACCATGCAGGTGCTGATGCTGTCGGTGCAGAACTCGGTGCATGTGAAGGATGTCGGCGTGGCCACGAGCGGCAGCACCTTCTTCCGCTCCATCGGCGGCACCTTCGGCACCGCTGTGTTCGGCGCGATCATGGCTGGCCAGCTCACCAAGAACGTCGAGGCAGCCCTGCCTGCTGACACGGCTCACAGCATCGACGTCTCGAGCATCACCAATGCGGTCAGCACTATCAGCGCGCTGCCAGCAGCGCTCCACGAGATCGTGCTGACCGCCTATGCAGGCGCACTCGGCCACGTGTTCCTCGTCGCCTTCCCGCTCATGCTGATCGGATTCACGCTGACCTGGTTCCTGAAGGAAGTCAGACTGTCACCACTGGTCGGGCATGAGCATGCCGAGGGCATCCTGCCGATGGAGTAGCACCACTACTGCTGCGCGACGTCCCACCACAGCGTCGCCACCTGACGTGGCCCCTGTGGCGGCGTCTTCGCCATCAGTTCGGCAATCTCGTCGTCGCGGTCATCAGTCAGGCAGAGCCTGATGCGCATGTTGCGAACAGCATCCCCAGATTCGACGACCACGCGGTTCTGCCACGTCGGGTCCTCCCAGATCTCCAGGTGCGCATCGAAGCCCATCGCCTGGGCGATGACATGCAGGTCGTCGGCACCAGGACGCGTCGGGCGATCGATATCCCAGAAGTGCTTCCAGAACGGGCTCAACGCCGTCAGGGGATGGCGCGTCGGCAGTTCGAGCACCACGCGAGATCTGGCATGCAGGTTGAGTTCAGCGAGAAACGGGACGATGTCCTGCACGTTGTAGGCGACGTGATGACTGACCACCACATCGCAACTCGGAACTGACTCATAGACGTCGTCCCAGTTGCCGAGCACTTCAACATGCTCGACTCCTCGTGATGCCGCAGCCAGGGCGAACTGATCGAGCATCGCCTGCTGGTGGTCGACACCCATGACCAGTGTCGCTGGCGGGATGAGGGCCATCGCAGCCCTGCCGCCTCCGCATCCGACATCGAGCACGCTTCCACCAGCGCCGAGCGCCTCGCGCGCCCTCCGGTGAGAGATGGAGTCCGGAATCTCGTCGCCGACGGTGAACAACTCGACAGGATGCACCCATGGCGAGGTCGGCGCCTGGGCCACGATGTCCTCCGGAATGGCCCAGGACTCAAGATCGAGGCGCCATTGATGGGCGAGCCCGAGCATCTGCACCATGGATTCCATGCCTCAACGCTAACGAGCGGCTCACGGTTATGTAAGCGGGCAACTGCAAGGATCGGCGCGTGCCCAACACCGCAATCGCCGGCATCGACGGCTACCCGAAGGGCTGGGTCGCAGCAGTCCTTGCAGACCACGGGATCACCTGGCGCATCTGCGGGGTGCATGACCTCGGTCCGCTCATTGCCGACCTTGCACTCGTCGCCATCGACATTCCCATCGAGCTGGTCTCGGAAGGGTGGCGTGCATGCGATGCAGAAGCGAAGCTGGCACTGGGCAGTGCAGCCTCGCGAGTCTTCATGACACCTCCCAGAGCCGTGCTGGAACTGGGCTTCGCTGCACCGAATGCCCAAGTTCAGGAACTGAGCCTTGCACTCACCGGACAGGGAGTGTCACGACAGGCGATGGCTCTTGCCGAACGCGTCCTGGCGGTCAACGAGCTGCTGCCCGACTCGCGCCTGTTCGAAGTGCATCCAGAACTCGTATTCGCCGAGCTCGGCGGAACGGTGCTGCCGTCGAAGAAGTCCGCTCAGGGAGTCGGCAGGCGCATTCGCGTCCTCGACTCGTGGCTGCAGACCCTGGGCACCAGCGCCGGGACCCTCCTTGAGCAGTGCCCAGTCGAGGTGCCGACCGACGATGCCCTCGATGCGCTTGCCGCGCTCGCAGGAGCGGTACGCATCAAGGATGGGGTGGCCAGGCACTGGCCAGCGCAGGGCAGCGGTCCGACGATCTGGGCGTAGGCAGGGAACTGACGGAGGAGACCGAATGCCAGATCGGCACTTGACGCCGCCCACCTAAGAGACTATAATTCTGGTCATGACTACGACCTCCTTGGCGACAGTGAAAGCTCAGCTCTCTGCATTCGTGGAGTCCGTGCACGGCACACATGAACGCGTGGTCATCACGCGCAATGGCGAGCCGGCAGCAGTGCTGATCTCGCCAGATGACCTGGAATCGCTGGAGGAGACCATCGCGATTCTGTCCGACCCGGAGGCCATGGCCGAAATCGCCGAAGCCCGCGCCGCAATCGCGTCAGGTGACCTCGTCGGCATCGCAGACATCAAGATGCGCAAGCGTTCGTGACCTATCGGATCCTGATTGCTCCGCCAGCCCGCAGAGCCCTCGAACAATCCCTGCCCGAGTCGGTCGCTGCGGCTGTCTGGGCATTCATCCAGGGCCCACTCGCGCAGAACCCGCATCGAGTCGGCAAGGAATTATCGGGCAGTCTGGCCGGATCGTGGTCGGCAAGGCGTGGTGAATACCGTGTCGTCTACAGGATCGACGAGGAGATCGTCACTGTGACAATTCTGCGCATCGGCCACCGACGTGCGATTTATCGCTGATTTCCGACTCAGTCGACCACGGGCCCCATCGTGCGGGTGCGCTTGATCTCCACCAGGCCAGGCACCTGCGACACCAGGACGAACCCGTCCCAGAGCCTGCCCGCATCCTCGCCGCGCGGAATCGGAGTCATGATCGGCCCGAAGAAGCCGACGGGCTTGCCGTCATCACCCTCGAAGGCGATGACCGGAGTTCCCACTCCGCTGCCGGACATCGCCACGGCTGCGGCATGGCTTGCCCGGACAGCCTCGTCATAGTCCGTGCTGTCAGCTGCGGCGGCCAGGCTTGCATCCAATCCCACCTCGGCCAGCGACTCGGCTATCACCTTGTCGATATCGCGCTCCTTTTGGAGGTGGAACCGCGTGCCCATCGCCGTGTAGAGCGGGTGGATGATCTCGTCGCCCTGCTGCTGGGCAGCAGCGATCAGGACACGCACCGGTCGCCAGGTGCTCTTGATGAGCTCCGCATACTCCGGCGAGACGTCATTGCCCTCATTGAGGACGCCCAGGGACATGACCTGCCACCTGACCTCCACATCGCGCACCTTCTCGACCTCGTCCATCCAGCGCGCCGTGATCCATGCCCATGGGCATCTCGGGTCCACCCAGATCGTCGCCTGCATCAGTCGCACCACACCTTCGCCTTGCGCTCCTTCTTGAGCTCATAGAAGCCGGGGGTTGCGGCAAGCAGGAGCAGTCCGTCCCACAGTTTGCCAGCAGCTTCTCCCCGCGGGGTTGGGGTGACGACTGGACCGAAGAGCCCGACCCGCGTGCCGTCAGGACCGGGAATGGCGAGGATCGGCGTTCCGACATCCTTGCCGCCAAGGGCCATCGCCTCGTCGTGACTTGCCCGCACAGCGGCATCGAACTCGGTCGATTCGGCAGCCGCCGCAACGGAGTCGGGCAGCCCGCACTCAGCCACTGCCATGGCAATGACCGCATCGATATCTCGATTGCGCTCGACATTGGTGAGTCGTCCGATGGCGAACAGCAGCCTGCGGGCCGCATCATCACCTGCAGCCGCTCGCGCCGCCTCAATGGCACGCGGGGCCTTCCAGGTTGCCTTGAGCCACGCCGCATAGCTCTCGGGGAGCTCATCGCCCTCATGCAGGATGTCCAGGCACATCACCTGCCAGTTGACCTGCACATCCCGCAAGCCGGTCACCTCTTCAAGCCAGCGAGCAGTCACCCAGGCCCACGGGCTCATCGGATCGATATAGAAATCAGCAGTCGTTGTCACACATGACACCGTAACCAAGCAGCGTGGCCCAGGTGGCAGGATCGGCACATGGCCAGCAACGAGAACCTCACCAGAGCAGAAGCAGCGGACCGCGCAGCATTGATCGACACCCACAGCTATACGGTCGATCTTGATCTCACCGGCGCCGATCCGCAGTTCGCAGTCGTGACCACTGCGACCTTCGCCTGTCGTCAGCCCGGTGCATCGACGTGGATCGATCACATCGCCGATGTTCATGCCGTTGAGCTCAATGGGGTCGCCCTCGATGTCAACCTCGTGGCCGATGGTGCGCGCATCACGCTGGCGAACCTGCAGGACGAGAACACCGTGACGATCACGGCAGCAGGGCACTACATGAACACGGGCGAGGGTCTGCACCGATTCGTCGACCCGGTCGACAACGAGACCTACCTCTACACGCAGTTCGAGTCCGCCGATGCGCGCCGCATGTACGCCTGCTTCGAGCAGCCCGATCTCAAGGCCACCTTCGAACTGCGAGTCACCGCCCCGGCGCACTGGAAGATCGTGTCGAACAGCCCCGCCCCGGTTGCCACCGAGGTGAGTCCAGGAGTCGCCCGATGGGAGTTCTCGCCCTCGGATCGCATGTCGACCTACATCACTGCTCTGGTTGCCGGCCCCTACTTCCTCGTCGAGGACGCCTATGAAGGCGCGCATGGCACCTACCCATTGGGCATCTACTGCCGCCAGTCGCTCTCGCAGTACCTCGACGCAGACGACATCTTCCTGATCACCAAGCAGGGCTTCGCCTTCTTCGAGGACCAGTTCAAGGTCGCCTACCCGTTCGGCAAGTACGACCAGCTGTTCGTGCCCGAGTTCAATGCCGGTGCCATGGAGAACGCCGCGTGCGTGACCTTCCTCGAGGACCTCATCTTCCGTTCGCGCGTGACCGATGCCGCATACGAGCAGCGCGCCAACACAATCCTGCACGAGATGGCGCACATGTGGTTCGGCGACCTGGTCACCATGACCTGGTGGGACGACCTCTGGCTCAATGAGTCCTTTGCCGAGTGGGCAGCGCACTATGCCAATGTGCATGCCACGCGCTACTCAGATGCATGGACCACCTTCGCCAACCAGCGCAAGGCCTGGGCCTACCGGCAGGATCAGCTTCCTTCGACGCATCCGATCGCCGCCGACATGGTCGACCTCGATTCCGTGCGCGTGAACTTCGACGGCATCACCTACGCCAAGGGCGCCTCGGCCCTGCGCCAACTGGTCGCCTGGGTCGGCGAGCGCGAATTCCTCGACGGCCTGCAGCAGTACTTCATCAAGCACGCTTGGAAGAACACCCAGCTTCCCGATCTGCTGGTCGAACTGGAGGCGACTTCGGGACGTGATCTATCTGCATGGACCGATGAATGGCTGCGCACCAGCGGCGTGAACCTCCTGCGCCCGCTCATCGAGGTAGATGACTCCGGCAACTACACCTCCGTGATCGTCGAGCAGGAGCCCCCAA
Source organism: Candidatus Nanopelagicales bacterium (assembly GCA_041675125.1). Lineage (GTDB taxonomy): Bacteria > Actinomycetota > Actinomycetes > S36-B12 > S36-B12 > UBA11398. Next base: position 28,305 of record JBAYUM010000003.1, on the reverse strand, counting down.
CCTCGCCCGTGGGCATCGCCCAGACCCTGCGCTCGCATCGTCTCGGCATCGGGCTCTACGACCTGAACGCAGGCCGCCTCGTGCTGCGCAGTCGCATCGAGGTCGACATCGCCGGCGGGCAGACAGCCATCCCCGAACTCTCCGGCGTGCGCCAGCCCGATCTGCTGCTGCTCAACGACGGTGACCTCACCTTCGCGAAGATCCGTCTTGATGCCCGCTCATGGGCAACCGTGGTCGAGCATCTCGGCGATATCGACGATTCGCTCGCTCGGGCCGTGATCTGGGGAGCAGCGTGGGACATGACTCGCGATGCCGAGGTGTCAACAGGCGACTACCTCGCACTCGTCCTCAGCGGCACTGCAGCCGAGACCGACATCGGAGTCGTACAAGGCGTGCTGCGCCAGCTCAAGAGCGCGATCGACCAATATGCCGATGATCGCAATCGCGATGCCTACAACGACCGCCTGGCCAGCGCCATGTTGGCGCTTGCAGAATCAGCGGTGCCTGCCAGCGATCACCAGTTGGCCTACACCCGTGCTTTCGTCGGCGCGGCACGAACCGATGCAGATCTCGGAGTCGTCGCAGGCCTGCTCGACGGCTCGATCGCGTGGCCCGGACTCGCAGTCGACACTGACCTGCGCTGGTTCATGCTCGACCGCCTCGTCACCACCGGCAAGTACGGAGATGAGAGCGTCGACAACGAGCTCAAGAGCGACGACACCGCCACCGGTCGACGCCATGCCGCCCATGCGCTCGCTGCTCGGCCCGATAAGGGTGCCAAGGAGGCCGCCTGGTCCGACCTGTTCGAGCGCACTGACCTGCCCAATGCGCTGGTCGGCGCAACCCTGGCCGGATTCGTCCAGCCGGAGCAGCGCGATCTGCTGGTGGCCTTCCGCGAGAGGTACTTCGCGGAGATTCCTCGTATCTGGCGTGAACGCACGCATGAGATCGCACAGGAGCTCACGGTCGGGCTCTATCCGTTCCTGCTGGCAGATGACGTGACCCTGAGCCTGACCGATGCCCTGCTGAATGGCCCGGCGGCCGATGACCTCGGGCCTGCTGGGCGTCGCCTGGTCGCCGAGGGCCGCGATGGGGTCGAGCGCTCCATCCGCACGCAGGCACGGGATCGGGCCTAGCCGTAACCAGTCATTGCATTCAACGCGCATATCGACAACAGGATCCAACCCTTCGACCGAGATCGACCATTTATATATCTATTAAGTCATTGATATATACTTTCACCGTGGAGCAGTTGCGGCTTGTTCGGCATCGCCTGGGTATGTCTCAGGCGCACGTGGCCTTCCTGCTCGGCACCCAGCAGTCCAATATCAGCGCCTACGAGGCTGGGACGCTGGAACCAGGTGTTGTGGTCGGGCGTCGCATTGCCGCTTTCCTCGAACTCAAAACTGGCACGGCGCATCAGGGAAGCTGGGCCGGGACGCTGCCCTCATGCGCTGCCGGACTGCGCACGTTGCTCAAGAGTTTCAGCGGTTCTGCGCACGAGTCTGATCTGGTGATCATGCGCACCGTCATTGGAATGCATGACGCGTTCAGTCAACTCACGTCGCCGGCCGATCAGGCGTTATTCCTCTCGCAGCCGAACTCCACAGGTGACCGCGACGTCGATGCCCTCCTGGCAGGCATGGCTGTGCATTGGTGTCGCACGACGAAAGCTCCGCGCGTTCCTTCGTGGACTCGCGAGTCTCACCTGTACCTGGATGACGCATGGTGGATCGGCGTAGAGGCCAGCACTCCGAAGTTGCGTGCACAAGCGTTCGTCAACGGCATCCCAAGCCTGCGCGCCCGTGGGGTGTTCCTTGATCGACGAACCCTGGCTTCGGTGTGACGTGTTCGCCACAAGAGAGCAGATCATCGAACTCCTCACCGACCTTGGTGCGCGCCTGGACGCGCAAGGACTCGAAGCAGAGCTCTACATTGTCGGAGGAGCAGCGATGCTGCTGGGATACGACCGCTTGGCAGTGACCAGGGACATTGATGCATTGATCACGCCGATGGGCGTTATCGATGAGACCGCAGCAACGATGGCTGCAGAGCGCGGTGATCTTGCGCCGGACTGGTTGAACGCCCGAGTGGCGCCACTGCTGCCTCGCATTGCAGACTCGCGCAGCTGGGAGATGCTCTCCGTTCCAGGATTGAGCGTGCAGGTCGCATCGGCCGAGCACTTGCTGGCGATGAAGGCACGTGCTGGCCGCGGGCCTCGCGACCTCCAGGACGTTGCAGTGCTGTGCGAAATCCTGGGCCTCACCCAGATACAGCAGGTCTGGGACATCTGTACCCAGGTGTGGGGCGAGGACCTCATCCGAGAAGACGTGCGCGAGATCGTGAAAGAGTTCCTGCAGACCAGAGGCATGGCATAGCCGCCTGGAAGGGCAATGAGGCCCTGAGCGCTGCACAACTGGAACTGCTAGCCCAGGGCCGAGACGAACAGCCTGACCTGCTCTGGGTGCTCATAGAGATCCTCGATCAGCACAGGCTGACCTGCAGCATCGGTCATCGGCACGCGCCAGTTCGGGTACTCCTGATCGGTGCCGGGCTGGTTCTGTGCTCGGCGATCGCCGACCACATCGGGCAGGGCAACCCCCAGCAGTCGTGCCGGGGAGGCTCCCAGGGCGCGATAGAGGGCGATGGCCATGGCGTCCAGGCCAGCGTCCGTCGTCAGGTCTGCGTCCTGGGCCAGCCAACCCTCCTCGCGCAGGATCGCCGCCCACTCCTCCCGCTCCTGGCGGGCGGCAGCTTGCTCCTCCTGCACTGGTCGAGTGAGCAGATTGAGCTCATGGCGGATGCGCACATGCTCATCGCGCAGGAATCCCGCAGTGGGCGGCAGGTCATGTACCGTCACGCTGGCAAGCACCTCGCGGCGCCAGTTCGCCGGACGCTTGACCGACCCTCCGTCGCCGGTCTCGAACCACAGGATGGTCGTGCCGAGGATTCCGCGATCGCGCAGGACTTCCTGGACCCAGGGCTCGACTGTTCCCAGATCCTCGCCGATCACGACGATGCCGGCGCGCTGGGCTTCCAGCACCAGGATGCCGATCATCGCCTCGTGGTCGAAGGTCACGAAGGTGCCCATGTTGGCGGGCTGTCCCTGAGGTACCCACCAAAGCCGGAAGAGTCCGAGCACGTGATCGATCCGAAGTCCGCCCGCATGGCGCATCATCGCGCGCAGGAGATCGCGGTAGGGCCCGTAACCGGCCTCGGCCAGGGCGATCGGGTGCCAAGGCGGCTGCGACCAGTCCTGGCCCAGCTGGTTGTACATGTCCGGAGGCGCGCCGACACTCACCCCTTGGGCCAGGACATCGCGCAGTGCCCAGGCATCGGAGCCTTCGGGATGCACGCCGACTGCAAGGTCATGCATGATGCCGATTGCCATGCCAGCAGCCTTGGCAGTGGCCTGCGTACGCGTGAGCTGCTCGTCGAATATCCACTGCATCCACATGTGGAACTGCACGCTGTTGGCATGTGTTCGCGCGAACTCTCGCGTCTCCTCGCTCCGCGGATCGCCGTACGCAGCTGGCCATTGAGTCGGCTTATTGCTGTAGGCGTCGCACAGGCTCGACCAGGTGGCGAAGTCAACAAGCCCCTGTCCCTCCCGCTGGCAGAAGTCCGAGAACTGGCGGGCACGCGGTGTCGTCAGACCTGACTTGAAGATGAGCTCGAGCGCCTTGCGCTTGGCGACCCATACGGCATCGCGATCAAGCAGCTCAGCCGTGGCATTCAGCTCGCGCAGCGGTGCGGCAAGCTGCTCGATGCGCTTGCGATCCCGGCGTCCAAGATCAGCGAACTCGGGCACATCCTCGATACGCAGGTACATCGGATTGGCAAAGCGACGCGTCACTGGCAGATAGGGCGAAGCAGCCATCGGCTTGGTCGGAGCAGCCGCATGCAGCGGGTTGATGAGCAGGAAGCCTGCATCGAGGTCGGTCGCACTCCACGCGGCCAGGTCAGCGCAGTCCCGAAGGTCGCCAAGCCCCCATGAGTTGCGGGACCGGGTCGCGTACAGCTGGGCCATGAAGCCCCACTGCCGATCGCCCGTGATGGCTTCGGGATCCAGTCGTGCCGGCGTCATCGCGAGTGGCGCACTCGCTGCTCGAACCCCCGAGTTCGCATGAACCGAGTAGTACCCGACGGGCAGATCATGCGGAATCGTGAAGCTCGCCTCGCCGATCAGCATTCCGTCGATCTCGACAGGATCAACCCAGTGGTCCATCTGCACGAGATCGGTGCGGAACCCGTCCTCGGCCTCGACCCAGACCTCGACATCATCGCCATGCGACACATGCACCCACAGTCTGCGGTCCTGGCCCTGCACGCCAACGGTGAAGGGTGGAAGCATCCGATGCCAATTGCGCTGGTGCTCCTGCTGCAAGGACGCCGCAAGCGCGACCTCGGACGATGTGTCATATCCAAGGGCGGTCAGGACAGCCTGCAAGGTTGCGGTCGACACCACGACTCGTCCGCCGGCTTGATCCCAGTACTCCGTCGCCACACCGCTCACGCCAGCCAGCTCGACGAGCAGCGGACTGCGATCTTGATCTGACATTGCGTTCCTCACCAAAGATCTGGGTGTCGAGAGAGCCAGGGCTGAGCAGATTCCATCTGAGCCGCCAATGAAATCAAGGTGGACTCATCGAACAGTCTGCCGATGAGCTGAATTCCAACAGGAAGACCCTCGGAAGTCCAATGGAGCGGAAGCGAGATCGCTGGCTGTCCCGTCAGGTTGAACGGTGAGGTGAAGGGTGTGAATGCGCACTGCGCAGCGAAATCGGCAGCGGGGTCGGCATCGTTGCGCAGTGCGCCGACTGCATGCGGCAGTTGCGCAAGGGTTGGCGTGAGGATGACGTCGTAGTCACTCATCGCCTGCAGCGCCTGGCGGGCAATGGTGCGCAGCCCTGCGATGGTGCGCACCAAGAGGCTTCCCGACACCCGGTCACCCATCTCGCGTAGCCAGGTGGTCAATGGACGGAGCAGTTCCTCCTGCTCTGCATCGAGCTCAGCCGAGGACGACAGGACACTCCAGAGGATCTCGAAGTAGGCGAAGACATCAGCAGGAAACGGCACCGCCATGTCCTCGACCCGATGGCCGAGCCGCTCGAGGAGCGCGGAGGCCTCCTCATAGGCCTGCAGGCATTCTGCATCGACGGGGACCGGGGCGATGATGGGTGTGGCAAAGCGACCGATCCGCAGCCTGCCGGGCTCGACACCTGCCGCACCCAGGAAGGAGCTGCCGCGCGCAAGCGGTGGTGCCACGAATGGATCGCCGACGAAAGGCCTGCTCAGGGCATCGAGGATTGCCGCCGCGTCGGCGACGGTACGAGCAAGAGGCCCCTGCACTCCGAGCTCACCGACCCCCTCACCGCCCGGGCCGTTGGAGACTCGTCCCCTGCTCGGCTTCAGGCCAACGAGTCCGCAGCAGCTGGCTGGAATGCGAATCGAGCCACCCCCATCGGAACCCACGGCTGCGGCGACCAGACCGGACGAGACGGCGGCTGCTGCACCGCCACTTGAACCACCGGCGGTGCGCATCAGATCCCACGGAGTGCGCGCGGGTGCCGCGACCTCCGGCTCGGTGTACGACGGCAGCCCGAATTCCGGGGTATTCGTCTTGCCCGTGAACACGAAGCCTGCTTCCTTCATTCGGATGACCGCATGATCATCGAACTCAGGAACGAAGTTGAAGGCTGCGGACCCAAGGCGGCAGGGAACCCCAGCCCAGGCATTGAGATCCTTCGGGGGGATCACGACCCCATGCAGTGGCGAGAGTCCCGACCGACCGACTTCGGAATCAGCCTTCCGGGCTGATGCCAGGGCAAGGTCTGGGGTGCGTATCGCGAAGGCCCCCACCGTCTCGTCAAGGAGTTCGGTCCGATTGATGTAGTGGGTGGTCAGTTCAACGGATGAGACCTCCTTGCCGGCGATCGCCCGTCCCTGCTCGAGAGCCGTGAGGTCATGCAACTGGGCCACGGGGGCAGCCTATGGTGAGTCTTGTGACCAGGCCTACGTATCCGATTGCGCATCGCTCAGAAGTCGTGGACACCTACCACGGAACCGTCGTGCCCGACCCATATCGCTGGCTGGAGGATGCCACGAGCGAGTCAACGCGCGCATGGGTCTTGGCACAGCGCGAGTTGATGGACGACGAGCGCGCCACCTGGACCGAACGTGATCAGTTCGCCGACCGTATGGAGCAACTGCTGGGAGCAGGCACGATCTCGCCTCCCTATGCGCGCGGAGACCGGACCTTCTTCGTGCGTCGCCTTCCCGGGGAGCAGTTCGCCTCCCTCCTGGTCCGTGAGGGCGGGATCGAACGAACACTCATCGATCCGATCGCCCTGGATCCCGATGGACTCACCACCTTGGACAGCTGGCAGCCGTCGAAGGAGGGTGATCGCATCGCGTACCAGATCTCCGAGGGAGGCACTGAGGAGTCAGTGCTCTATGTCATGGATGTTGCGACAGGAGAGAACATCGAAGGCCCTCTTGATCGCTGCCGCTTCTCTCCCATCGCCTGGCTGCTGGGAGGCGAGGCTTTCTACTACGTCCGCCGGATAGCACCCGAGCTCCTGCCTGAGTCGGAGCAGAACTTCCATCGGCGGGTGTACCTGCATCAGGTCGGCACCGGCGAGGACATCCTGGTGTTCGGCGCCGGCATGAACATGACCAACTACTACGGCGTGCATGTCAGTCGCGATGGACGCTGGCTCGAGGTATCGGCTGCCGAGGGCACGGAACCACGCAACGATCTCTGGGTTGCCGATCTGCATGCATGCTCACCTGAGCAGCCGAGGTTCACGCTCGTTCAGGGCGATGTCGATGCCCAGTCCTCATTGGCGTTCGGGCGAGATGGGCGGATCTTCGTCACCACCGACCTTCAGGCCCCGCGCGGCCGACTTGCCGTTGCCGACCCGAATGACCTCACCTCATGGACCGATCTTATTCCTGAGGATCAGGATGCCGTCTTCGACTCCTTCGCGATCCTCGACGGGAATGAGCTGGAAGCTCCACTGCTCATGATCGCCCGGACTCGACATGGCGTCAGCGAGCTTGCCCTGCATCGAGCTGATGACGGGACCTTCATCGAGCAGATCACGCTGCCTGGTGCTGGCACCACAAGCGGACCCATCGAGCACATCGATGGCGGGCCCGTGGTCTGGTTCGTCTACACCGATCATGCGACCGTTCCGCACGTCTACCAGTACGACGCACGCACACGCGAAGTCACGCTCTTCGCCTCGCCTCCGGGCGCGGTCGAAGTGCCTTCAGTGCACTCCACCCTCGTCACCTACACGTCGACTGATGGAACCGAAGTGCGCATGTTCATCATCTCTCCGACCGCAACGGCCGATCGGCCTCGCCCCACGGTGCTCTATGGATACGGCGGATTCGGCATCCCGATGACTCCCGGCTATTCAGCGGCAACCCTTGCCTGGGTCGAGGCCGGTGGGGTGTGGGCCATTGCCTGCCTTCGTGGTGGAGGCGAGGAGGGCGAGGACTGGCATCGCGATGGCATGCTCGACAAGAAGCAGAATGTCTACGACGACTTCCACTCGGCTGCTCGCTACCTCGCCGAGACCGGCTGGACGACACCGGAGCAGCTCGCCATCTATGGCGGATCCAATGGGGGCTTGCTGGTTGGTGCTGCAGAGACCCAGCAGCCTCAGTTGTTCAACGCAGTTGTCTGCGTTGCACCGCTGCTCGACATGATTCGCTACGTCACCTCAGAACTCGGACCCACCTGGACAGTCGAGTACGGCAATCCCGATGATCCTGAGCAGTTCAACTGGCTGCACAGTTACTCGCCCTATCACCGAGTATCCGAGGGAACGGACTATCCGGCGACGATGATCGCTGTCTTCGACAACGACACCAGGACTGATCCGATGCACGGACGCAAGATGGCCGCAGCCTTGCAGCATGCGACCTCAGGTTCGCGCCCGATCCTGCTGCGCACCGAAGGCGATGTCGGCCATGGTGCGCGATCCGTGAGCAAGTCGATCGATGAGTCCGCCGAGACGCTCGCATTCATGGCCAAGTGGACAGGGCTGGAAGGCGCATCATGATCTCGGAGTCGCTTGCCGCAGCCAGGGACATCACCTGGGACTCGATCTGGAACGCCATAGCCGACTGGCCATGGGACATCCCGCTGAAGCTGCTCATCATCCTGGTGAGTGCAGTCGCCGCGCAGATCCTCGTCACCCGCGCGATCCGCCGAACCGTCAAGAGCATGACCTCACGTGCCCGCACCACCCAGCCCAGTGACCTGCGGTCCTTGGATGACACGTCGGAACTCTCCACTGTCATGCTGACCCAGCGCACCGAGCAGCGCTCACAAGCCATGGGCGCGCTACTGCGCAGCACTGCGATCATCGCCATCTGGACCATCACCATCATGACGATGCTGACAACGATCGGCATCAACGTCGCTCCCCTGCTGGCCAGCGCTGGAGTGCTGGGTGTCATCATCGGCTTCGGGGCGCAGCAGCTGGTGGCCGACTACCTTGCCGGCATCTCGATGATCTTCGAGGACCAACTGGGTGTCGGCGATGTCGTCGACGTCGGCACCGTCACCGGGACTGTCGAGGATGTTGCGCTTCGCTACACCCGCATCCGGGATTTCGACGGCACGGTCTGGTACGTCCGCAATGGGCAGATGACCTTCGTCGCCAATCAGTCCAAGGGATGGACAGTGGCCCGCGTCGACTTCCCAGTGCCCTACGACGCAGACCTGGACAAGGTGCGCTCGGTCATCGATGCAGCAGGCAAGGCCATGGGCCGCAACGCAGAGTACGACGGGATCCTGCTCGACTCGCCCACCTACGCCGGTGTCGAAGTGGTGCGCGGTGACGCCATCATCATTCGCATCCTGGCCAAGACGGCACCCGAGAAGCAGTTCACGGCCACCCGCGCGATCCGGCAGGAGATGAAGGAGGCGCTCGACGCAGCCGACATCAAGGTGCCGGTGCAGACAGTGCGCTTCGCGCAGAATGCGAACGAGGATCCCAATGGGCCGGCGATGCGGCCCTGACCAAGGCCCCCATCCCAGCCAGATGCCACGGCGGCTGCGGGAAACGCTTACCCGGTCGTCCGGCACAATGGGCACGTGACGACCGAGCCCACGCCATATGAGCGCTTCGGCGGCGCTGAATTCTTCCAGGGCCTCGTGCATGCGTTCTATGAGCGCGTGGCTCGCGACCAGGTACTGCGCCCGATGTACCCGGATCACGATCTGGCCGAAGCAGAGCACCGCCTGCGGATGTTCCTCGAGCAGTACTGGGGCGGGCCCAAGACCTATGGGGATGAGCGCGGCCATCCGCGCCTTCGGATGCGCCACGAGCCCTACCCCGTCGACTCCGTAGCCCGCGACCGATGGCTAGTTGCCATGCATGATGCACTCGTCGAGCAGAACCCGCCGCAGGAGCTGGGCGACGAGCTCTGGCAGTACTTCGTTGATGCGGCCTTCGCCATGCAGAACGTGTACGACGACCGACCCTCGCCGTTTGGCCCGCAGGACGACGCTGGTGAGTGACCCCGGCTGGTGGCGCTCGGCAGTGGTCTACCAGGTCTACCCGCGCTCATTCGCGGATCACGACGGTGATGGCACTGGCGACGTGCAGGGAGTCATCAGTCGCCTCGACTACCTCCATGAGCTCGGGGTCGATGCCCTGTGGATCTCGCCCCTTTACCTGTCGCCGCTCCACGACGGTGGCTATGACGTCGCCGACTACCGGCAGATCGATCCACGCTTCGGCTCCCTCGATGACGTCCGGCAGTTGCTCGACGAAGCCCATGCGCTTGGCATCAGGATCCTCTTCGACCTGGTACCCAATCACACGAGCATCGATCACGCCTGGTTCCAGGAGGTGCTCGGTGATCCGCCCGGATCGCCATCCTGGGATCGGTATGTGATTCGCGAAGGCAAGGGCGCTCGTCATGAGCTGCCACCCAATAACTGGGAGAGCGTCTTCCATGGCGCAGCCTGGAGTCCGCTCGTGTCCCAGGGCAGTCCGACCGGTCACTGGTACCTGCACCTCTTCGACGTCACGCAGCCTGATCTCAATTGGGACAACCCAGAGGTGCGACAGGAATTCCACTCGATCCTGCGATTCTGGTTCGACCTGGGCATCGACGGCTTCCGCATCGACGTGGCCCACGGATTGATCAAGGCTCCGAGCCTGCCTGACGCTGTCATCGACGTGGCGCATCCTGAGTCCGATCTCAACCGACCCTTCTGGGATCAGGAGGGCGTACACGAGATCTATCGCGAGTGGCGAAGGATCGCAGATGCGTACCTGGAGCCACGGGTGTTCTGCGGGGAGGTCTGGGATGTCACTGAGGAGCGGCTGGCGAGATACCTGCGCAGCGATGAGCTCCACACCTGCTTCGACTTCGCCTATCTCTATGCAGGCTGGGACGCCCTGGCCATGCGCGAGGTGATCGATCAGACCCTGGCAACGCATGCCGCTGTCGGCGCGCCGCCTACCTGGGTGCTCTCGAACCACGATGTGATCAGGCATCGCACGCGCCTTGCCCCAGTTGCCGACGGCGTCGCTGATCTAGATCGTGGACTGGATCGCGCGAGAGCGGCCACGCTCTTCCTGCTGTCACTGCCGGGCTCGGCCTATATCTACCAAGGCGAGGAACTGGGCTTGACTGAAGTCACCGAGCTGCCGCCCGAATTGCGCGAGGACCCCGCCTGGCTGCGCAGTGGCGGCACCGATGGTGTGCGCGATGGCTGTCGAGTCCCAATCCCCTGGACTCGCATCGCACCAAGCCATGGGTTCAATGACAGCGGCGAATCCTGGCTGCCCCAGCCCGTGAGCTGGGCTGGGCTATCGGTCACCGCACAACGCGAGGATCCAGACTCCACCCTCAGCTTCTATCGTCGTGCGCTGCATATTCGTCGAGCCGAGGGCAGTCTCGGCGACGGTCGGCTTGAATGGATCGAGGTTGCAGCAGAGGGGGTGCTGGCCATCAAGCGAATCGACGAAGCACTGGGGGTCACGTCGATCATCAACACCGGCGAGCACCTCGTGCATCTGCCAGCTGCCCTGGGCACAGACGTATTGATCGCCTCAGGCGATGCGGTGGCCATCGTCGATACCGACGAGGGCAGTCACCTTGTGCTCGGCGCAGAGACTGCGGTGTGGATCCGCTCGCAGCAGTGACTACTGCTCGAGTGCGGCTTCGAGCATCGCCCGGACGTCGTCCGCGATCGGGCATGAGCCACCCGCGCTCGTGGCAACCATGGTGCTCTTGGCCTCAAGCGACACCCGGCCCTGCTCGTCATACAGCACATACGTGATGTCGTATGAACTGTTGCCGATACGCGATACCCAGGCATCGATCGGTACGAGCTCTGAACCGTGCAGGAGTGAGACCTTGTAGCTGATCTCCATCTTCGCGACGACCTGGGCGAACGAGGCAGCACGTTCGCCCATCAGCACGTTCTTGAGGTTGACGCGTGCCTCCTGGATGTACTGGCTGTAGTTCACGTTGTTGACGTGCCCTTGCCCATCAAGGTCGCTGATCCGTCGTTGCATCATCAATCGAACAACTGTCATGGCTATCCTCGCGTCAGCTTCCGGTAGGTGGCGCGATGCGGACGTGCCGCATCTGCACCAAGGCGTTCAACCTTGTTCTTCTCGTAACTGTCGAAGTTGCCCTCGTACCAGAACCACTGGGAATCACCCTCATAAGCGAGGATGTGCGTGGCGATGCGATCGAGGAACCAGCGATCGTGGGAGGTGATGACGGCGCATCCCGGGAATTCGAGCAACGCGTTCTCGAGTGAGCCGAGGGTCTCCACATCGAGGTCATTCGTCGGTTCGTCCAGCAGCAGCAGGTTGCCGCCCATCTTCAAGGTCAGGGCAAGGTTCAATCGGTTGCGCTCCCCACCGGAGAGCACCTTTGCCTGCTTCTGCTGATCCGGGCCCTTGAATCCGAACACGGACACGTAGGCGCGTGATGGCATCTCGACATTGCCGACCTTGATCCAGTCAAGGCCGTCAGACACCACTTCCCAGACATTCTTGCTGGGATCCAGCCCTGACCGGTTCTGGTCGACATAGGAGAGCTTGACCGTCTCGCCCACCTTGATGCTGCCCGAAGTCGGCTTCGAGTCCGCATCGCCCTCGCCTCCTGCCGCATCGACGATCATCTTGAACAGCGTGGTCTTGCCGACGCCGTTCGGGCCGATCACGCCGACAATGCCGTTGCGCGGCAGGGTGAACGAGAGGTTGTCGATCAGGATGCGATCGTCGAAGGCCTTGGTGAGGTTCTGCGCCTCGACCACGACTGCACCCAGGCGCGGACCCGGCGGGATCTGGATCTCCTCCATGTCGAGCTTGCGAGCCTTGTCGGCTTCGGCCGCCATCTCCTCATAGCGATCAAGACGCGAACGACTCTTGGTCTGGCGGGCCTTGGCATTCGAGCGCACCCACTGCAGTTCATCGGTCAGGCGCTTCTGCAGCTTGACATCCTTCTGCCCCTCGACCTTCAGTCGCGTTGCCTTGGTCTCGAGATAGGTGGAGTAGTTGCCCTCGTACGGGTAGGCGCGTCCGCGGTCGAGCTCAAGGATCCACTCGGCGACATTGTCGAGGAAGTAGCGATCGTGGGTGATGGCAATGACAGTGCCCGGATATTTCTCCAGGTGCTGCTCGAGCCACTGCACGCTCTCGGCATCGAGGTGGTTGGTCGGCTCGTCGAGCAGCAGCAGATCCGGCTGGCGCAGCAGCAGCTGGCACAGGGCGACGCGACGCTTCTCACCACCGGACAGCACCCTGATGTCAGCATCGGGGGCCGGACAGCGCAGGGCGTCCATGGCCTGCTCGAGCTGGGCATCGAGATCCCAGGCGTTCTTGTGATCGATGGCCTCCTGCAACTGGCCCATCTCGGCAAGGAGGGTGTCGTAGTCAGCATCCGGACTGGCCAGCTCGACTGAGATCTCGTTGAAACGGTCGATCATGCCCTTGATCTCGGACACGCCATCCTGGACGTTCTCGAGAACGTTCTTGGACTCATCGAGCTTCGGCTCCTGCTGCAGGAAGCCTACGGTGAAGCCCTCATGCAGCATCGCCTCGCCATTGGAGACGTCATCAAGGCCGGCCATGATCTTGAGCAGGCTCGACTTGCCAGCGCCATTGGGGCCCACCACACCGATCTTCGCGCCGGGCAGGAAGGAGAGGGTCACATTGTCGAGAACGACCTTGTCGCCGTGTGCCTTGCGTGCTTTTGAAAGGGTGTAAATGAACTCAGCCATAACGCGTGAGCCTAATGGCTGCGCGATATGGCTGAGTTCTGGGCAGATTGATCAGGCTCCGAGGGGGACGGACTCCATCTGATCTGCCGCAATGCCTGCGAGGTCCTCATGGATCTCGCCAGTCTCAGGGTCGACGCCTGCCGGAAGGTCGTCGATCTCGGCCAGGGCGAGTTCGGCTCCCTGCAGATCGGCGATCAGCCGATCCTCGCTCTCGACCACCGCCTGCCGCTTCACCCGGGTGAAGGCCGCCACCCCGCGCGACAAGTCCGGGCCCACCGCGCGTGCCTCGATGTCCTGATACCGAATGCGATGGGTGGCATCGCCGCACGGGCGCTCGACCTCGCGCGATCGCATGCGGCCGTGCACCACCACCGGCATGCCCTTGGTGATCGACTGCACGACATTCTGAGCCATGTCGCGCCAGCAGGAGACACCGAAATAGTGGGTATCGCTGTCAACCCACCGATCGCTTGCCCGGTCGAAGCGCCGAGGAGTGCAGGCGATCCGGAATGAGGCGACGGGGTCACCCGACGCGCTGAATCTCAGTGACACGTCGCTGACCACATTGCCGACGATGGTCAAGGTGATGTCGTGCATTGAACCTCCCTGGGGGCGAGACCGAGCCTGTTCTCGATGACGCAAGAGTGAGGTTTGACTTCTATCCACGCGATGGGCGAAACCAGGGTGTGGAGGGGGTCTCACGCCCTTGCGAACAGTGGATAACTTGTCGACTTCAATGAGATTTCAATTGAGCCGCTGAGCGTTTCCCGGCTAAAACTTGGCATATTCATGCGCACAACGCCGATATAGACTGGAGAGGGATATTGAGAGAGTTGATGACCTGGTCTGGCTGAGAGGTTGAGCAGTGTCCGAAGACCGACGGTTGACGTGTCGCGCCAAGTCAGTGCGCGAGCACCGCCGCACTCGAACGCTGACTTGCCTAATGATGGCGCTCATGCTGGCTGCGACCTCGATGCTACTCGTCATTTCACCCGCACAGGCGGTGGCACCTGGATCACCGACTATCGACTCCATCACCGCGGGCAATGTGACACTCTCCGTGAACTTCACGGTAGGTGGTGCCGGGGATTCAGCGATCACCAGTTACGAGTACTCGACAAATGGCGGGACCACATGGAAGGCCCGGGAGACCGGCACGACCGAATCGCCTCTGGTCATCACGACTGTCAGCACCGCTGCCACGGCCTTGGTCAATGGCACGGCATACACCGTTGCAATTCGAGCAGTGAACTCCAGCGGCAGTGGATCAGCGTCAACCACCGTGGCCGCTGTCCCCTCGACCGTCCCGACCGCGCCCACCGTGGGAGTGGTCACGGCTTCCAGCACACAGTTGTCATGGGCCTTCACCCCGCTCGCAACGACAGTGGCCATGGGCGGACTCACGGTCACGAATTACGAGTACTCACTCGATGGCGGTTCGACGTGGACCGTGCGCAGCCCATTAGCCGTCACCTCACCACTGGTGATCACCGGACTGACCAACGGAACGGCCTACAGCCTGGCACTTCGCGCAGTCAACCCGAATGGCTCCGGTGCAACGTCGGCTCTTGCCTCCGGTACCCCGAAAGGTGTTCCAGCCACTCCGTCAATCGTCTCGATCACCCCTTCGAGCCAGACGCTGACGGTAACCTTTACGGCAGCGAGCGACGGCGGTTCGACGATCACGAATTACCAGTACACGACGAATGCTGGCACCAACTGGAAGAACCGGGCCACTGGTACGACAGCGTCGCCGATCGTCATCACCACCGTCAGCTCTGGTGCCGGTGCATTGGCGAACGGCACTGCCTATGTCGTCGGGATCCGCGCGGTCAATGCCATTGGCAACAGCGCATCGTCGAACTTCGTATCCGGAACACCGGCCACAGTCCCCGGAGCGCCTACAGCAGTCACTGCGGTCGCCGGCAACGGCTCGGCAGCAGTGTCCTGGACAGCGCCTGCATCGACAGGCGGTGCAGCCATCACCTCATACACCGTCACGTCCACTGCAGGCGGGTTCACCTGCACCGCAACCACCACTCCATGCACGGTAACTGGACTCACTGCAGGAGGCGGATACTCCTTCACGGTCACTGCGACGAATATCGTCGGAACCTCAGCAGCCTCGACCGCATCGACATCGGTCGTCCCCACTGCCGCTGCGCCGAGTGCTCCCACAGGCGTCTCCGGCATCGTCGGCAATGGCCAGGTGACCGTGTCATGGAGCGTTCCGTCATCAAATGGCGGTGCCACGATCACCAGTTACACGGCCACAGCCTCACCGAGCGGAGCCACATGTTCAACCTCGGGGACCTTCTGCGTCTTCACCGGATTGAGCAACGGGACGGCTTACTCGTTCACCGTCACTGCGACGAACAGCGCAGGCACGTCGGTTGCGTCCGCGGCCTCCGGCGGGCTGGTCCCGACGACAGGAGTGGTCGCACCTGGCACTCCGTCAATCACGTCGGTCGTCGCAGGTGATGGCTCTGCAGTCGTCAACGTGAATCCAGGCTCAGGCGGCGCTCCGACGCTGTACACGGTCACCTCTTCGCCTGGAGGCCTTACTTGCTCGACCACTGGCACTTCCTGCACCGTCACGGGACTTTCCAATGGAACGGCATATTCATTCACTGCGACCGCATCCAACAGCGTGGGAACATCAGGGCGATCATCTGCTTCAACTTCCGTGACTCCATCTGCTTCGGTTGCACCGCCCACGCCTGCACCCACGACGGTGACTGCACCATCCTCGGGCACCATCGAGGCACCACCCGTCGCCGAGTCCAAGGTCCTCGTAGCATCCCCCAGCCTGAGCAAGGCGACCGAGAAGACACTCGACGCACTTGCAGCCAAGGCCAAGAAATGCCGGTGCAAGATCGCGATCACCGTCACTGATACCCGGACTGCCGCAGCGAAGAAGGCAGACCCCAGGCTTCCCAGCAAGATCGCGACCAGCCTGTCGAAGTACTTGAAGTCCAAGGATCCGAAGGCCTCGGTCAGCACCAAGGTCGTCAATGTCAAGCCAACAAGCGGTGCTGGGATAAAGGGGCTGCCCGTAACCGTCACCTTGCGCAAGCCGTAGAGCCCATCACGATTTAAGGCGCATGCGCAATTCTGACTTCGCCGCACTCCGCGACGGTGCGGAACCGCCTAAGTCGTAATAGCCTGCATCACGGCAGCCGCCATATGCGGTGCCGCTGGACTCTCACTGATCGCGGCGACATTGAAGCCCAAGGACGAGGCAGCCGCGGCAGTCGTCGGACCAGAGACGATCACAGGTATGCCGGGTGCCTGGCCCAGATGACGCAGCACGGCGCGCGCGGCACTCGGCGAGCGCAGGATGATCGCACTGATATGCCCGTCATTGACAAGACGAGTCGACACGGGTTCGTGCTCGACCACCGATGTCTCGTAGACCACGCCTTCATGCACGATCCAGCCGAGCTGCATGAGTGCGTCGGGAAGAGTGCGCATCGCGATGCTCCCGTGCGGAAAGACCACGCTCGATGGCTCAGCAGGAAGCTCGGCCATGAGCCCTGCGGCCGATGGCAGCCTCGCAATGAGATCGACATCGAACCCGAGTGCGCGAATGGATCCGGCAGTCTTGTCGCCGACAACCGCGATCTTCATTCCGCCTGTGACCGCGTGCGCAAATGCACGACGCAATGGCTCTTCGCCGACAAGCCCCACCCAGCTGGGGATTGCCATCTGCGAGGTGACAATGCACCAGCCGGGGCCTGCCTCAAGCTGCGCCAGAAGTCGCTGCGCATCCCCAGCCTGGGCCGACTTGCGCATTTCAAGATATGAGTCGCTGATCGTCGGAACACCGAGAGCGGCCAGTGCCGCTGCATCGGCCTCGTTGTCACTTGCGCGGACCAGGAGCACTGGACTCAAGTCGCTGGGCTGCAGCAACTTCGCAGCAGCTCGCAATCCCATCGCCCGCGCTTGGGTGATCTCCGTGACCGCAACTGTCTCAGTGAGCCTGACCCGTGACCGCGCATCGCCGTCGAAGAGCTCGGCCACGAGCTGCAGTTCGAGCCCATCGAAGGTGGCATGTGCGCCGATCGCCGTCGTGCATTCAGCGTCGATGCCGACCAGCACCTCCCGTTCGGCTGCAGTAGTGATGCGCGACGTTGGATCCTGCAGCAGCGCAACGATGCCGGCGAGCTCGTCCTCCGTACGGCATTCAACAGCAAGGGCACCCTGCGCCGGTGCCGGCACCACCAGCTGAGGGTCGAGGATCTCGCTGATGACATCTGTGCGTCCAATGCGGGCAATCCCTGCGAAGGCAAGGACGACGGCATCCACTTCACCTTCATGGGCCTTGCGAATACGCGTGTCGATATTCCCGCGAACCGACCGGATCTCGAGATCTGGCCGCAGGGCCAGCAGCATCGATGCTCGCCGCGGCGAACTCGTGCCAACCCGAGCGCCCTGGGGCAAGGTTGCAAGGGTCAGGCCATCGCGGCAGACGAGCACATCGCGCGGATCCTCGCGAGGCGGGACAGCTGCCAGCACGATGCCTGGTTCAGGTGCGCTCGGCAGATCCTTGAATGAGTGCACGATCACATCAACCTGGCCCGCAAGAAGTGCCTTGCGTAAAGTGGATACGAAGAGGCCGGGATTTCCGGGTTGATTCAACGAGGTGGTGGTGTCATCGCCGTCAGTGCGAATCAGCACTTCTTCCCACGTGCGACCTGCGAGTTCAGCCAGTGCGTTGCCGACCGTTGCCGACTGCGTACGAGCGAGCAGGCTGGCTCGCGTGCCAAGCCGGATCGGATTAGCCGCGGGCATCGAGGTCAATACCGAACAGCGTGTGAATCGCCTTTCGGTAATCGGCGAATTCACCCGTTCGTGCAAGTTCCTGTGCCCGCACCGAAGGCGTGTGCAGGATCGTGTTCGATACCCGATGCAAGGCGCGCGCGACTTCTTCTGCTGTCTCTGCATCGACTCGCGTTCGAATGCGCTCGAGCTCTTCGTTGATGATGGCCATCACGTGCGTGCGCATGGCAACGACTGCATGGTCTGCGGTTCGGCCGGTCTCGGTGAGCTCGAACTCCGAGACTGCCTGGAGCACGATGTCCTGCGCCTCCAGGATCGCCGATGAGTGCTCGCGAGGTGCGTACTCGCCGATGACCGCAAGGTTGATCAGGTCTGCGCAGTCACAGCCAGCGACATCGGGAGCGACATCGGGTGAGAGGGCCAGATCGATGATCGGCACAACACCTGGCTCTGCTGAACCTCGCATCGCGCGTGCAGTCTCAATGACTTCACGATCAAGCAGGTATTCAGGCGTGCCACTGCATGCGGCAATGATGTCGGCCGCGGAGACCTCGGCAGTGAGGTCGGCGGTCTCGACCGGCACCACCTCGCGGTTCTGCGCGAATTGCGCAGCGCGACCTGAGGATGAGAACACGTGGATGTCCGTGCAACCGCGCTTCTGCAGGGCAGAAGTGACCACGCGGGCATACGAGCCGGTGCCCAGCACCAGGGCTCGGCGACCTTCGACTGCTCCATAGCGCTGCTCAGCAATGTCAAGACCGACACTGACGATCGAACGCCCTGCAGCACCAAGCCCGGTTGAGCTGGTCACGGACTTCGAGGTCGCCAGCGCTCGCTGCAGCAGGCGTTCAAGGCTCGGTGACGTCGTGCCATCGCGCTGTGCCGTGGCAAGAGCCTGGCGAACCTGTCCGGCGATCTCGTCCTCGCCAACCACCATGGACTCAAGCCCGGATGCGACGGAGAAGAGGTGCTGGCCGACAGCCGTTCCGATCACCACGCGCATCGCATCGACCACGAAGTTGATGTCGAGTCCTGCAGCCTGCGCTACAGAGGTCGTCGTGAGGTCGACTGCATCGTGAAAACGCTCCAGATCGAGGTAGACCTCGAAGCGATTGCATGTGGAGAGCACGACGGCGCCATTGATATCGGGGCTTGCGCTGGTAAGCCGAGGGGCCAGGCCCTCGGCCGCGAGCGCCAGGCGACTGACCTCATCGAGGGTGACGTCATGATGGCTCGCACCCACCATCACCATGACCATGCGCTGATTCTACGGCTGCCGGGGTCTCCACCTCTCGCAGATGGGCGTGAGGGTCGTCTCTACTAGGTTTGAGCCATGACTTCCCTCAGCGCCCTCCCCGCAGAGCATCCCCTCGTTTCGGGGCGCACATCGGACTCTCCTCTCATCACCGCCTACCGGGGAGGACGACCCGCAACCCGGCCCATCTGGATGATGCGGCAAGCCGGTCGCTCACTGCCCGAATACCGCGCCCTGCGTGAGGGAACGGCGATGCTCGAGTCATGCCTGCGCCCGGAGATGGCCGCCGAGATCACCATGCAGCCCGTGCGCCGCCACAAGGTCGATGCTGCGATCTTCTTCAGTGACATCGTGATCCCCCTCAAGCTCGCCGGGATCGACGTCGACATCGTCGCGGGGGTCGGGCCTGTCATGGGTGAGGCAGTACGCACCGCCGAACAGGTGAGGAATCTCCCCGGACTCGACCCGGCCGCCCTGGCCCCGATCATCGAGACCGTGGGCATCCTTGTCGATGAGCTTGGCGATACTCCCCTGATCGGCTTCGCCGGGGCTCCATTTACCCTCGCCTCCTATCTTGTCGAGGGACGCCCCTCACGCGACTATCTGCACACCAAGGCGCTCATGCGCGAGGAACCGGAGACCTGGCACGCCTTGCTTGCCTGGGTGTCGCGAGTCACGGGCACCTTCCTGCGCACCCAGGCCCTTGCCGGTGCCAGCGCCGTCCAGCTCTTCGACTCATGGGCCGGGGCATTGACCCTCGATGAGTACGTGACCTATGTGGCACCGCACTCGGCTACAGTCATGCAGCAGGTCGAGGACCTCCCTGTGCCGCGTATCCACTTCGGCACCCGCACCGGGCACCTGCTGGTGGCAATGCGAGATGTCGGCGCGACCGTGGTCGGCGTCGATCAGTTCACCACCTTGGATGCGGCCAATGAGCTGCTCGGTGGCACCACTCCCCTGCAGGGCAATATCGATCCCGATCTGCTCACCGGACCCTGGGAAGCACTCGAGGCCAATGTGCGCGATGTCCTGCATCGAGGACTCACTGCTCCTGGGCATGTCGTGAACCTGGGCCATGGAGTACCACCAGAGACCGATCCCGATGTGCTCACCCGAATGGTCGCACTCGTACACGAGGAGGGCTGAGTCATGGCTGAGCGGTTCGATGTTGTCGTCATCGGTGGTGGTATTGGCGGACTCGTCGCAGCCCGAACCGCAGCAGGACAGGGCAAGTCGGTCTGCCTGATCGAGGCCAGTGAGCGCTTCGGCGGAGCATTGCAGGGCAAGGAACTCGGCGGCATCACTGTTGATGTCGGAGCTGAAGCCTTCGCAATCGCCCGCCCCGAGACGCGTGATCTCGTCGGCGAACTCGGATTGAGCGAAAGGATCGTGCAGCCACGCCGATCCGACTCCCGTCTCGTCGTGCCCAATGGCATCTTCCCGATGCCGCACGCCCTGCTGGGCATTCCCACCAATCCCCTGGCTGACGACGTCGTCGCGATCATCGGAGCGCACGCCGCCCAGGCTGCAGCCGAGCTTGATGCCGCTCCTGTTCCCGGCAGTTGGGACTCCGAGGTGACCCTCGGTGCGTTGATCCGCGAACGCCTTGGCGATCCGATCGCCGAGCTCATCGCCACGCCTGTCGTCGGCGGCGTGCATGCCCTCAATCCCGACCTTGCCGAGGCCGAGGCCCTGATCCCCGGCATCTGCGCCGCCACCCGCAAGCACAACGGGCTTGCCGCTGCCGCCGCTGCCATGCGCGCCGCCTCCGGCGTTCCCGGTGCTGCAGTCAACGGGCTTCGCGGCGGCATGTCAGGACTGGTGACCGCGCTGGTCGAAGACGTGCGAGCCAGGGGCGTCGACCTGCGGCTTGGCACAGCCGCAACTGCGGTGACGCAGGAGGGCGCAACCTGGGTCACCCATGTCCATGGAGGCGACCTGCACTCCGATCAGGTGGTCGTCGCAGTCGACGCGCATCACGCTGCCAGCCTGCTCACCACCATCGAGCAGGTGCACGCACCGCTCTCGCGACTGCACGTGGGCGATGTCGTCGTCTTCGCCACGGTGATCTCCCACCCGTTGCTCGATGAGGATCCGCTGGGCTCGGGTGCACTGATCGCACCGACCACGCCCAACATTCGCGCCAAGGCCATCACCCACGCGTCAGCGAAATGGCAGTGGATACGGGAGGCATACGGCACAGGGCGCCATGTGGTTCGCCTCTCATATGGGCGCGACGGCGTCATCACCGAGAGCCTCGACGATCTTCCCGCAATCGCCCACCAGGATCTCGAACTGCTGCTGGGCACGAGCCTGCCCGAGTTCGAGGATGTCCACCTGGCCCGCTGGACCGGATCCCTGCTCCACCCCCGGGTCGGCCACCGAGCCAATGTCGCCGAACTGCGTTCCGCAATCGCCCGATTCCCCGGGCTTGCCGTGGCTCCGGCAGGACTCGCCGGCAATGGTCTGGCCGGAACCATCAGCCAGGCGCAGGCGAGCATCGTCGAGATGAGAAACTGAGCCCGTGATCACCACAGACGTCAAGATCTCGGCCAAGGTCGCCAACGAGACCATTCGCTACACCTGCTGGACCGCCTTCAAGCGCCTCGACGCACCTGGGCCCTCGGCTGGCGAGGAGTTCGAGCAGTTGCTCGCCGAATGGGCCAGTCGCGACGTGGTGGTGCGTGGTCTCTACGACATCTCTGCGATGCGAGCGGACGCCGATGTGCTGATCTGGCTCCATGCACCCACGGCCGAGGCGATTCAGCAGGCCTTGCGCGAGCTTCGCCAAAGTGAGCTGGGCAAGTCGCTGGAGATGACCTGGACCGGCATGGGCATGCATCGCCCTGCCGAGTTCAACAAGTCGCATGTGCCCTCGTTCATGCTCGGCAAGGAGCCGAAGGACTGGGTGTCCGTCTACCCGTTCGTTCGCTCCTACGAGTGGTATCTCCTGCCAGACGACGAGCGCCGAGAGATGCTCTTCGAGCACGGCATGATGGGCCGTGACTTCGGTGGCATCCAGTCCAACACCGTTGCAGCCTTCGCCCTCGGCGACTACGAGTGGATCTTGGCGCTTGAGTCCGACGACCTGCACGAGATCGTCGACATGATGCGCACTCTGCGATCGGCCAAGGCGCGCCGCCATGTGCGCGAGGAAGTGCCGTTCTTCACCGGTCGCCGGGTCGATGCAGCAACGCTGGTCGCCAGCCTGCAATGACCATTGACGCGATCCTCCTTGCCTCATTCGGCGGCCCGGAAGGCCCAGAGGATGTCGTTCCGTTCCTGCAGAACGTGACCGCCGGTCGCAATATCCCGGCCGAACGCCTCGAGGCCGCTGGTCACCACTACTACCAATTGGGCGGCATCAGCCCGATCAACGAGCAGAATCGCGAGCTCATCGAAGCCCTGCGCGATGAGCTCGCCGATCGCGGCGTGCGGCTGCCCATCTACTGGGGCAACCGCAACTGGCAGCCGAGCTTCGCGGATGCCATCGGTGACATGCAGCATGACGATCGCCGCAATGTCCTGGCCCTATCAACCAGCGCGCACTCCTCCTACAGCGGCTGCCGCCAATACCGCGAGAACATCGCTGCTGCGAAGGCCGAGGTCGGCGCAGACGACATGAGCATCAGCCTGGCGCGCCCCTACGGCAACCGAGCGGGCTTCATCACGCGCACGCTGGAGGTGCTGATCGACGCCTTGCGCTTCCTGGTCGAGAACGGACACCATGAGCTCGCCATCCAGATCCTTTTCACCACGCACTCGATCCCAGCGCAATCTGCGCTGACATCCGGGCCCGAGCCGCATGAGGCTCCAGGTGAGTATGTGCGCCAGCACGAATCCGTGATGGAGGAGATGATGCGATTGGTGCGCATCAGCACCCTGCTCAATTCGCCGCATCGACTGGTATTCCAGTCTCGCAGCGGCGCGCCCGACACCCCATGGCTCGAGCCCGACATCAATGACGCAATGCGCGCCCTCGCGGACGCCGGCAGCACTACCGCCGTCGTCATCGTCCCGATCGGATTCATCAGCGACCACATGGAGGTGATCTGGGATCTCGATCGAGAGGCCCTGGCTACTGCTGAGGAGCTCAACTTCGAGTACATCCGCGTGCCCACCGCCGGAATCGCCGCGCCGTTCGTCAGCGCCCTGGCCGATGTCGTCGAGGACGTCATCTACGGGGTCGAGACCAGGACCAGCCCGGCAGGCCTGTGCTCGGGCACCTGCTGCCCCAACCCCCGAGCAGAATTGCCCACGATCCCCGGGGTCTAGGCTCGCACCGCAATGAACATCCACGAACGCCCACGTCGCCTGCGCCGCACTGATGGCCTGCGCCGTCTTGTCCGCCAGGTACATCTGGATCCGGGCAACCTGATCCTGCCGATGTTCGTGCGCGAGGGCGCGACGGCACCTGTGCCGATCGGGTCGATGCCAGGGGTTGTGCAGCACACCAAGGACTCACTTGCCAAGGCCGTGAACGAGGCCGCAGCAGCCGGTGTTGGCGCCGTGATGCTGTTCGGCGTGCCGACCAACAAGGATGCCAATGGCGATGCGGCCTGCGCGCACGACAGCATCCTGGCCGAGGCCATTGGCTGGACAAAGGCCGAGACGGGCGATGCCCTGCCGGTGATCGCCGACCTCTGCCTTGACGAGTTCACCACCCACGGTCACTGCGGGGTGCTCGACGCTCACGGCAATGTCGACAATGACGCGACCCTGGCCCAGTACCAGCGCATGGCCCTGACCCTTGCAGGTGCCGGAGCCGACATCCTCGGCCTGAGCGGAATGATGGACGGGCAGGTCGGTGCGGTGCGCGCTGCGCTTGATGCCGACGGAGTGACCGACACAATCCTGCTCGCCTACGCCGCAAAGTACGCATCCGCCTTCTACGGACCGTTTCGCGATGCGGTCGAGTCGTCACTCGAAGGCGACCGCAAGTCCTATCAGCAGGATCCGGCCAATGTCATGGAAGCCATTCGCGAGGTGCGCCTCGATGTTGCCGAAGGCGCAGACATCGTGATGGTCAAGCCTGGGCTGCCCTATCTCGACATCATTGCCCGCGTCACCGGCGAGGTCGACGTACCAGTCGCCGCGTATGTCGTCTCAGGTGAGTCGTCGATGATCGAGGCTGCCGCAGCAGCCGGAATGATCGACCGCGAGCGGGCCATCCTCGAGACGCTGACATCAGTGAAGCGCGCCGGCGCTGACATCATTGCCACCTACTGGGCCACGGAAGTCGCCCACCTGCTGAATCGATAGCCGATGACTTCATCTCAACAGTGGTTCGATCGCGCGCAGGCAGTCATCCCGGGCGGTGTCAGCTCACCCGTGCGTGCCTTCCGATCTGTCGGTGGCACGCCTCCCTATGTCGCGCAGGCGCATGGATCCCAGATCACCGACGTCGATGGCAAGACCTATGTCGATCTCGTCGGCGCCTGGGGGCCGGCGATCCTGGGTCACGCCCATCCTGAGGTGGTGGCGCAAGTGAGTGCGGCAGCAGTGAACTCCTTCTCATTCGGAGCCCCCTGCCCGCCAGAAGTCGAACTCGCCGAGGCGATCGTGAATCGCGTGGCCGCAGTCGAGAAGGTCCGCTTCACCAACTCGGGTACCGAGGCCGTCATGACCGCGCTGCGCATCGCGCGCGCCAAGGCCAACCGCTCAGTGATCGTGAAGTTCGCCGGCTGCTACCACGGGCACGCCGACTCGATGCTCGCCGCCGCAGGTTCAGGCGTCGCAACACTCGGACTGCCGGACTCCCCCGGAGTGACTCCCGGATCGGCGCAGGACACCGTCGTGCTCCCATACGGAGACATCAACGCACTCGAAGAGCTCTTCAAGCTGCGAGGCAGCGAGATCGCCGCCGTGATCACCGAGGCGATCCCCGCGAACATGGGAGTCGTGCCACCGCCCGCCGGATTCAACAGGCGCATCAGTGAACTGACCAAGCAGCACGGAGCGGTGTTCATCCTCGATGAGGTCATGACCGGCTTCAGGGTTGCCCCCGACGGCTGGTGGGGCCTTGAGGGCAAGCTCGAGGGCTGGGCCCCCGACCTGTTCACCTACGGCAAGGTCATCGGCGGAGGCATGCCACTTGCAGCTGTCGCCGGATCCGCGGAGATCATGGATCTCCTCGCTCCTGCAGGTCCCGTCTACCAAGCAGGAACCCTCAGCGGCAACCCCGTTGCAACCACCGCTGGCCTTGCAACCCTCGCCCTGTGCACGTCCGAGGTCTATGACCATCTCAATGCAACGGCGAATCAGGTCTTCGAGATCATCAGTGCAGCTTTCGCCCGCAATGACATCACCCACCAGGCGCAGCGGGCAGGCAACCTCTTCTCCTTCTTCTTCACCGACCGCATCGTCACCACCTATGACGACGCCAAGACGCAGGACACCTCAGTGTTCGGCCGCTTCTTCCACTCGATGCTGGACAACGGCGTATGGCTGCCACCTTCGGCGTACGAGGCATGGTTCGTCTCCGCAGCGCATACGGATGACGACCTCGCCACGATCGAGAGAGCTGCTGAGATATCGGCCAAGGCTGCTAGACAATAAGCACGTCTGGCGCCCGTAGCTCAACGGATAGAGCAACTGGTTTCTACCCAGTCGGTTGGGGGTTCGAGTCCCTCCGGGCGCGCTTTTTGTGAGGAAACATGACTGTCATTTCCCCTCGTTGACGGCAACGCTGACGGCAACGGCAATTCGGGCTGAATCAGTGGCCCGCAAGTGTGAGTAGAGATCGGTTGTAGTGCTGGTGCGGGCGTGGCCCAGGAGCTTGCTGACCGTCACATCAGGAGCCAAGGTCACGGCCATGGATGCGTACCAATGGCGCAAGGCATGGAATGAGCCAGGGAAACCAGCCGCCGTCGCCAAGGGCTTCAGCGCCCGTCTGACGTTGTGGGGGTCCTGTGCAGTGCCGATGTTCGTGGGAAAGACAAGATCATGGTCCTGCCAGTACGCCGACCGCATGCGCTCTGCCGCGACAACCTTGCGTTGCGCCTTCAGCGCCGAGACAACCTCTGGCGTGATGGCGACCTCGCGGTCCTTGCCTGTCTTCGTGCGCAGGCCGATCTGCGTGGAACCATCCAGACCGCGCGTCAAAGTGCGCGCCACGCGCCACAGGCCCAGTTCCAGTTCTACATCACTCCACTGCATTGCCAGAACTTCACCGATGCGCGCACCTGTGCCGACACACACCGCGACCACGGCAGCCAATTCGGTCCCGCGACACTTGGCGATCAATGCCCGCACCTGCGCGTCAGTTGGAATCTCAACCCGCTTGTGATCGCTCGCGCCCACCTCTGGCATCTGCGCTGACCGAGCCACGTTCACGGACAACTGACGGGCACGTACCGCGTCCTGAAGCATCGCGGCCAAAGCATTGCGAATTGCGGCCACCGTGCCTCGTGCCAAGCCCTTGGCGACAAGAGCATCCAGCAGATCTTCGACATCCACGACCGTGACTTCGCGTAGCCGCATCCGGCCCAATGTGGGGATGACGTATTGATTCAGGCGATACCCATACTCGCGCACCGTGGATTCGCGACGGCGACGCCCCGCACGATCCTTCAGCCACAACTCCGCATAGACCTTCACCGTCGCTCCTGCGTCCAACACGGGCGCTCCAGCATCGGCCTTGCCATTCATGCGTCGCAGGACGCGCTTAGCCTCGGCTTCAGTCTTCGCATAGGTGCGCTTGCGATTGCCGGTCGCCGGATCGATGACCGCGACCTCGTAGCGACCGTCCTTGCGAAGCGAGATTGAACCCTCACCATTGCCGCGTTGCTTTCGCTGGTTTGGAACTGACGCACTTTCCGAACTCTTCTTTGCCATGGCTACGCCTTTCGCTTGCCTTGCGACGTGCGCGGCAGCAGGCCCTGGTCGCGAGCCTTTTCAACTCGACGCGAGGCCGTCCGGTAGGACAGCCCGAGGGCGTCGGCTACAGCTTCAATAGGAGTGCCATGCACATTCTCTCGGTAGATTTGTGCCGCCGACTCGACCTGTGCTGCCATCTTCAGTTGGGCCTGGCCATGGCTTCGCAAGTTCGTTCGCGCAAGATCACGAGGACTTGCGTTGGTGAGCCACCATTCCGGTGGCCCATTTTCGGCGTCAGCAATATTGACGGCAAACGAGAGAAAGCCGTCCATCGCAAGACGCTCAAGGCCAGGTAGCCCAGCCAAGTCGCCTGTCGTTATGCCGCGTCCGGCGGTCGTGGCCTCTATGTGGACGAGCTTGCAAAAGACGTCACCGCCGCGCAACTCAAACTCCATGCGCGCGGTGGGGTCTCCCTTCGCTGACTCGACTGTCCAAGCAATGCGTTTGGGCATGTGCGTTTCGCCTAGCTGTACAGACTCGTCGCCTAGCTGTTCGAAGTCACCTGCTCCTCGCAGCGCCATACTTTGCCACCTCTCTTTGCCACTTGGTAGAGACACCATGCCACTTTGCCAATTGAATGTCAATAGCCGAGCAAGACCGCTTGGTTACCAGAGGAAAGCGGTGAACGAATGAGCATCAAGTTGTTGCACCCCATCCCCGAAGCTCAGGCTCAGCTCGGAATCGGGCGAAGCATGTTGTACGAGCTGATCGCATCGGGTGCGATTCAGACCGTGAAGATCGGCAGGCGAACTCTGATCGCCCACGACGAGCTGACTCGGTACGTGAGCAATCTTCAGGGGCAGCCCTGAGCGCGCCCAACGCAGTGGGCCACCGGCGAAACACGAGCGCCGAGACGGCAGACAGACCCATCCGGAATTCCCTGTGGAGTCCCGCCTCTGGTCTGCGAGCCCGTAGGGCAGCAGTTGATCGACTTCCCCCACTGGAGAACTCGGAGCGCGACCCACTTGTGCGTGGCGTGCCGTTCGTGCCACTCGCCCCTTTCCCATGCAATCGGTGGTGCTCGACCTTGGGTATGGAGGAGTTGAAGCGGCTGTCTTCGCAGTATGGGTGTTGCCCTTGCCAGAGAGGGGGCAAGTGATGGCGATCCTCG
>JBAYUM010000002.1:0-54518 GCA_041675125.1 Candidatus Nanopelagicales bacterium | reverse complement strand
ACCAGCGAGAGCAGCGCACCGACGCCGAAGGCCCAGTCGTAGTCGAGCAGGTCGACCAGGGCGCCGGCGGCCAGCGGCCCCAGAATCATGCCGAGGTCCGAGGTCATCTGGAAGGTGGCGATCACGATGCCGCCGCGCTTGCCGCCGACGATGTCACCGACAACGGCCGCCGGGGCTGAGCCCAGGAACGCTGCGGACACGCCCTGGACGGCCATCGACAGGAAGAACAGGGCAGGGCCGATGAGCGAGGAAGTGCCGAAGCCGTTATTGAGGATGTCGGACACGGTGAGGATGACCATGCCGATCGTGAGGCCGACGCTGCCGATGCGCAGGGCCTTGCGACGGCCCTGGGTGTCAGCGATACGGCCAGCAGGCATGAGCAGGACTGCCTGGACGACGGCCGCGAGCAGGAAGCCGAAGCCGGCCAGTGAGGCTCCGCGCTCCAGACCTTCGGTGATGAACAGCGGAACGATCGAGATGCGCATGCCGAATGAGACGAATCCGGTGACCATGTTGACGATGAGGGCAGCACGGTAGGCGCCATCGCCCATAGCCCCGCGCAGGGTCTGCTCACTTTTCGCCTGACCGTGCGACACGAGTTCCTCACGCTCATTCAGGTGAGCCTTGGACAGGAACACCATGCTGACGACTGAGGCGATGGCCAGACTGCCTGCATAGATGAAGAACGGCGCGCGAATCGACCAGGCGACGATCAGGCCGCCGAAGGCCGGGCCCGCCACTCCACCGAGCAGGAAGCCGCCCTGGAAGGCGCTGGCCGCGCGGCCTCGCTGATCGGGCTGCGACACGCGCAGCAGGAGGGCCATTGCCGACACGGTGAACATGGACGAGCCCACGCCGGTCAGGCCGCGCCAGAAGAGCAACTGCCAGTAGGTCTGGCTCATGCCGGCGGCAAAGCTCGTGATCGCCACGAGGATCAGGCCGGTCGAGAGGACCAGGCGTTCGCCCCATCGATTGGCGAGCACGCCGGACAACGGCGACATGACGAAGCGCGTCAGGGCCATGCCTGAGATGACCGCACTGGCCTCGAGTGCCGAGACTCCGAAGGACCTGGCGAATACCGGAATTGCCGGGGCCAGGATGCCGAAGCCGATCGCAACGAAGAATGAGATGACCGAGAGCACGGCAACCTCGGTCGGCAGGTCTTTGAACAGCGGTGAACGCTGCACGATGTGATGTGGACGCCAGGAAGTCATTGCTGGTGACCCTATCCTCGGGATATGGCTGGCCGTGGGCGTTCGAAGATGATTGATGCTGATCGAGCGGCCGTGTATTCGGTCGAGGATTCCTGGTCACGCGCGCTGGATCGCGGTGGGTTCGTGGATTTCTTCGGCTCGTCGTTCACGCTGCCGACCCAGCGCATTCTCGGGAGTCTCCAGGCGATGCAGGACCTGGCTGCCCTGTGGTTGACCAGTGCTGCCGTCTGCGCGGCATATCCGAGAGTCGGTCCCGTCCAGGTGCGTGCGCGCCGTGGCCACAGCCGTGCCCACTATGAGCCGGACGGAGTGATTGCGATACCGGTCGAGCAGCCATGGGCCTGCCGCGAGGCCGTGCTCATGCACGAACTGGCGCACCACTGCTCGTGGCATGAGTGCGATGCGGTCCATGATCAGCATTTCCGGCTCGCCATGGTGCGACTCGCTGAGACTGCATTCGGGGCTGAGGCGGCACTGCTCCTGAGAGCCTCGTATGACGGTGCCGGCCTGGCGGTGTTCCATGCCGCTTGAGCGCATCAGTGCCCTGCTGGCCAAGGCGGAGCGCACCGACAATGAGCACGAGGCAGAGGCCTACTTGTTGAAGGCTCAGTCCCTGGCGACTGCAGCCAGCATCGATCTGGCGCTCGCGCAGGCGCATATCGCCAAGCGGGAGGAGCGAACTCGACCAGAGATGCGCACCATTTCCATCGGCGAGAAGGGCAGGCGAGCCAATCAGCATCTGATCGCCTTGTTCGTTGCCACTGCGCACGCCAATGACGTCAACGTCGACATAGCGGCGAACTCCACTTTCGTCGTCGCCTATGGCATGCCGACTGATCTCGAAGTCGTCGCAGCCCTGTTCACCTCGCTTGCGGTGCAGATGATCAATGCGGGACACCGATGGGTCAAGCAGGGCAGTTGGCGGGGAGACACCTATGTCTCTGTTATGCGAGTGCGGGGACGCGCTGTGCGCACTGTGCGAGAGCACACCGCGCACACCGTGCGTGTTGCGTTCTACAGGGCCTATGTCGATCGAATAGGCGAGCGACTGCAGGAGACTCGGGAGGCCGTGGTGCAGGCTCCATCGCCTCGACATTCCGAGCAGGCTCTCGTACTGCGCCAGAAGTCGCAGGAGATCGCCGACTTCCATCGGAGCCAGAGCACGGCTCGCGGAAGCTGGCGCGGCTACTCGGGCCAGATGCGCAGTGATCGCGGGAGCGCGACCCAGGCCGGCCGCAATGCGGCCGATGCCGCTCGGCTGTCGCGACAGGGCGAACTGCCGACAACGCAAGCCATCACTCGTTAGTGCGCGTACGACTCCACGTTGCGGATCTCGACGGACATCTCCTTGCCGTTGGCCAGTGCGTAGGTGGCAGTGTCGCCGATGCGCTTGCCCAGAACGGCTGATCCCAGTGGCGAGGTCGGCGAGTACACCTCGATCGAGGCATGTGCAGCCTCCTCGCGGGAACCCAGCAGGAAGGTCTCCTCGTCACCGAAGGCGGTGAACAGGATGGTGATGACCTTGCCGGGCGCAACCTCGTCAGCCTCGGACTCGGGCGCACCGATCTGCGAGTTCTCGAGCAGCTGCTTCAACTGGCGAACACGGGCCTCGTTCTTGCCCTGCTCCTCTCGAGCAGCGTGGTAGCCGCCGTTCTCCTTGAGATCGCCCTCCTCGCGTGCCAACTCGATGCGCTTGGTGATCTCGGCGCGCCTGGGACCAGTGCGGTCTGCCAGCTCACTTTGCAAGCGGTCATAGGCCTCTTGGGTCAGCCACGTCGTGGGGATGCTGCTCATAGCCGACAAGGCTAGTCGTTCACCGGGAGCGAAGGCACGGGTCAGGGACTCCACGGCTGGCTCGGGGGAACGACTCCGATCGGAAACTGCGGTGCCGGAATGCCATCTGATCCACAGCCGAGGACCTCGGCCGTGTAGGCGCCAATGGCAGTGCGAAGGGGGTAGGTGACCGTCGCTGCTCCGTCAACGGGATTGACCACGACGCTCGCATAGCCGACATCGGCTCGAGTCTGGTCCTGGGCCCGCACGACGCACGTGACTGGGTCGGCACCGCCGGTGTGCACGCGGAAGGTGACATCCACGTGATCAGGTGAGATGACCTTCCACGAGATCAGATTGACCTCTACTGAAGGCCGGGTCACCTGATAGGCGACGAACCCGAGGACCAGGGCAAAGCCGATCGCCAGCGTGTAGGTGACGATCCGTCCCGTGAGCGAGCGGTGGTTCAGGCCGTAGCGCTCGACCATCTCCGGTGAGAGCTGGGCTGGGCGAAATGGTGTCGTCATGGTGATCCCATTCTGATGGTTGGGTGGCCGACCTCTGCGCCCGGTGCTGCACTTGCGAGACTTAGGGGGTGACCTCCTCGCTCCGCCTCATGGCTGTCCACGCGCATCCCGATGACGAGGCCAGCAAGGGAGCGGCCACCACGGCCAAGTATGTGGCCGAGGGTGTTGACGTGATGGTCGTGACATGCACCGGCGGTGAGCGTGGCGATGTGCTGCACAGTGCTGCGGACGCCGAGGTCCAGGAGCTCGGCATCGCCGAGGTTCGTCGCCGGGAGATGGCGATGGCTGCGCAGATCCTGGGAGTGCAGCACGCCTGGCTGGGCTTCGAGGATTCCGGCTTCCCTGACCCCGACCTGCCCCCGCAGCTTCCAGCCGGGTGCTTCGCAGACCTCCCCCTTGAGGTGGTGACGCTGCCGCTGGTGCGCCTCATGAGGCAGTTCCAGCCGCAGGTGGTGACCACGTATGACGAGCAGGGCGGATATCCGCATCCTGATCACATCCGGGTTCACGAAGCCACGATGGCCGCAATCGAGGCCGCAGCTGATCCTGCTTACGATCCGACGACCGAGCCTTGGCAGGTTCAGAAGATCTACTACAACATGCAGTTCACGCGCGCACGCGTGTATGCCTTGCACGAGGCGATGCTCGCCATTGGTGCCGAGTCGCCTTATGTCGACTGGATCACCCGCATGGAGCAGCGTCCCGACGACTCGCATCGCATCACCACCAGTGTCGAGGCTTCCACCCACTTCGCCACGCGCGACGCAGCGCTGCTGGCTCATCGCACCCAGGTTGACCCTGCTGGCACCTGGTTCGCAGTGCCGCTCGAGATGCAGGCAAGGCTCTGGCCCACCGAGGAGTTCGAGCTGGTGCGCTCACTCGTGCCGACGACGATTCCGGAGAATGACCTATTCGCAGGATTGAGGGATGATGTTCACAGCAGCTGAAGACGATGCAATGAAGTCGGTCATTGACCAGGCCGGCCCGATTGCGCTCATGTTCATCGTCATCCTTGGCATTGCGCTCTACCTGCTCTGGAAGTCGATGAACCGCCAATTGAAGAAGGTTGACGAGAACCTTCCGATCGATCCTCCGCGAGTTGATGGCCCGACCGACAGCGAATGAGCTCTGGCGGCTAGCACGCACGCCGGCCTACATCCTGCGGGCGCTGCTGGGCCTTCTCCTCATTGCACTCTTCATCTTCCTCGGCCATTGGCAGTGGGAGCGAACGCAGGATGCCCTTGCGAGTGAGCGTGCTTCAGCAGCTGTGCCCGTTGCCGTTGATGACCTGAATCAGGTGGGCCAGCCGATCACGAACGAGACGGTCGGCCGTCCAGTCATCGCGGTCGGCGTCTATCAGCCAGCACTCCAACGTGTAGTGGTCCAGCGCGAATTGCATGACAGTCCCGGTGTCTGGGTCGTGACCCCGCTGCGGCTCGCTGATGGAAGCCTGATCGCGGTGATGCGGGGCTGGCTGCCCGCGGTGGATGCCCCAGGCATCGATCCGCCTTCCGGCGAAGTGCGCATCCAGGGCGTGCTGCAGGCCGATGAGTCGTTCTACAAGGGCGCTGAGCAGGCGGCAGGGTCGACAGTTGCCGCCATCTCCCAGCAGAGCCTGAATTGGGGTCCCGCTGCGCGGGCCGGGTACGTCACCCTGCAATCACAGGTGCCGGATGCCAAGCCCTCGCCACAGCCAGTGCCGGTGAACGCCCAGGCCAATGACGTCGCGTTCCCGTTGCAGAACTTCTTCTACGCCTTTCAATGGTGGGTGTTCGCGTTGTTCGTCGTCGGCGTGTACTTCCGCTGGCTGTGGCTGGATGCCCAGGCGCCGACGCGGGATGAGGCGCTCGACTAGGTTTTCATGATGATCACCGTGATGGGTGAGGCTCTCATCGACATCATCGTGTCTCCCGAAGGCGAAGTGACGTCAGTCGTCGGCGGTGCGCCGCTCAACACGGCGCGCACCCTGGCCCGGCTCGGGCATGCGGTCACATTTCTCGGTGGCGTCTCCAGCGATGCATTCGGCCGACGCATCAGGCGACTCCTCGACCAGGACGGTGTCGGCCTCGCACTGGGTGATCTGCTAGCCGAGCCGACCTCGCTGGCGATCGCGCAGTTGGATCCGGCAGGCGCGGCGACCTACCGCTTCATGGTCGAGGGCACGGCTGCTGCGTCGGTGCGGCCTGCGCAGGCTGTGCGCGCGCTGGACCCTGACACCAGAGTGCTGCACGTGGGCACCCTCGGGTTGATGCTCGAGCCATTGGCCCACGCGACTCGAGCGGTCGTGGACTCGGTCGCAAGCGAATGCCTGGTGATGATCGACCCGAACTGCCGGCCATCGGCCATGCGGGACTCTGCGGTATTCCACCCGACGTTGCAGGCGGTTCTCGCCAGGGCCGATGTGATCAAGGTGAGCGGCGATGATCTGCACTTCCTCAGCCCCGAACTCGACCTGGTCGCTGCAGCGCGCCGCCTGCAGCATGAATCGCGTGCATTGGTGCTGGTCACCGATGGGGCGCAGGCCGTGCGAGTCATCGGACCACGAGCTGAGGTGGTGATTGCGGTGCCGCCCATAGACGTCGTCGACACTGTCGGTGCAGGTGACGCATTCAGCGGCGGCTTTCTCTCGTACTGGCAGTCGCATGACTGCCTGCGAAGGGATCTGCAGGATATGGATCATGTCGTGGCGGCGGTGAGCTTCGGCATTCGCGTCGCGGGACTGACCTGCCAGAAGGCAGGGGCACAGCCGCCATTCGCTGCCGATGTCGCCAGTCGTTAGCCTGAGCCCTGTGAAGGGAATACCTGGCGCTGCATTGCGCTATCGCGTCATGGCCTATGTCACGGGTGTCGTGCTCGCAACGGCATTCACCTGGATGGTCGTGCTGATCATCATGTGGATGGCCGATGGGCAGAGCCCGTCGAGCTTCTTCAGTGCTGATGCGCAGAAGCCCACGGTCTATGGAGTGCTGTGGCTGGTGCATGGCTGGGCCTATTTCCTCTACCTCATCACTGGCGTCGACCTTGCCTTCCGGCTGCGCTACAACATCGGACGCACCGTGCTGATCCTGTTGGCCGGAACGATCCCGTTCATGTCGTTTGTAGCCGAACGATCGGTGCACAAGGACCTGGCGCGCAGGTCGGAGCCGACCCAGATCAGCTAGGCAGTTCCCAGTCGATCGCAGCCTGACCGGCTGCCTGCAGCATCGTGTTCGCTCGGCTGAAGGGCCGCGATCCGAAGAATCCGCGGTCTGCTGACATCGGGCTGGGATGGGCCGAGGCGATGACCGGGACATCCGGCAGCATGGAAGCGATCGATTGCGCATCCCTGCCCCACAGGATCGCGACGAGGGGAGCAGGCCGCGCTGCCAATCCGCGAATGGCAACCTCGGTGAATCGCTCCCAGCCCTTGCCTCGATGGCTGCCGGGCTCGCCCGACCTGACTGTCAGCACCCGGTTGAGCAGCAGCACGCCCTGGTCGGTCCACGGCGTCAGGTCTCCGTTGACCGGCATGGGCACACCGAGATCGCTGATGAGCTCCTTGTAGATATTGGCCAGACTGCGTGGGATCGGGCGCACTTCCGGTGCGACGCTGAAGGACAGGCCGACGGCGTGACCGGGAGTCGGGTATGGGTCCTGGCCCATGATCAGCACCCGCACGTCGGGCAGTGGCTGGGAGAACGCCCGAAGGATGCTGCCTCCGGCGGGAAACCACGCATGGCCTGCCTGGGTCTCGGCCCGAAGGAACTCGCCGAGGTCGGCCAGCCTCTCTCGCTCGCTGTCGAGAATCGGCACCCACGTGGGATGCACGAGCTCCTCGAGGGGTAATGGCATGGGCCAACCATAGGTCGCAGCCCATTGGCTAACGTGCAGCCTGTGATGCAATCCCAGACGCTGCCAAGCGACTATGAAGCCTATGTCGATGCCGATGCGGTCCTGGCCTATGCCCTGGCCACTGACGACCCCAATGAA
Organism: Candidatus Nanopelagicales bacterium; assembly: GCA_041675125.1. GTDB lineage: Bacteria > Actinomycetota > Actinomycetes > S36-B12 > S36-B12 > UBA11398. The sequence continues at coordinate 47,035 of JBAYUM010000002.1, read as the reverse complement.
CTGTGCCGGACAGGGGCGGTGGCCTCGCCGCTGTACACGTCGACCCTGGTCGTCAAGGCCTTCACCGACACCATGAGCTCGGCAGTGCCCGAGGGTGCGATCACCGGCACCCGTGCATCCGTTCACGGCATGCACGATGTGCATTACTTCGCCCCTGTTCGTCCAGGGTCGAAGGTGCGCATCACCGGGCAGCACCATGGGGTCAAGCAGACTCCCGCAGGAGTGGTGATCTCAAATGAGCTGAGCGTTCTGGACCTCGACGGGCAGTTGCTGCTGCGTCACTACTGGACTGGCATGCATGTGGGCGGCAAGGTGGACCACGAGCGGGGCAGTGACCTGCCCGATCACCTCTTCCCGGATGCAGCGCGTGACAAGCCCGTCGGCACCTATGTCTTCGACATCTCGCCGGATCAGGGATTTCGCTACGGCGGTGCGTCGGGCGACCGCAATGCGCACGCCATCAGTGACGAGGCTGCACGGGCCGAGGGATTCCCGAGCAAGATCATCCAGGGCCTGTGCACCTTCGCCATGTGCAGCGGCGCAGTCGTGAAGCTCGTCGGCGAGGGTGATCCTGCCAGGCTTGCGCGACTTGCCGGGCGTTTCTCGGCCCCGGTGTTTCCTCGACAGCAGCTGGAAGTCGCCCTGTTCGATGCTGGCATCTCGGCGGAAGGAAAGCGGATGTACGCATTCGAGGCCTCGTCCAACGGAGTGACAGTGGTGAAACACGGTCGTGCTGAGCTGCACGACTAGCGAGCACGATCACCATGAACAGGGACGATGCCGTCGTCGATGCATTCGGCGATGAGTGGTCCCGCTACGACCAGTCGAGGATGGGTGCAGCGGAGCGACGCGAGCTCTTCGAGCAGTACTTCGCGATCTTTCCCTGGGATGTCCTCCCCGAAGATGCGGCCGGGATCGATATCGGCTGCGGAAGCGGCAGGTGGGCCATTGAGGTCGCACCCCGGGTCGGGCGCCTCTTGTGCATCGATGCGAGCAGTGCCGCAGCCGATGTGGCCCGCGGCAATCTCGCCGAACTGGCCAATTGCGAGGTGCTGGTCGCGAGTGTCGATGCGCTTCCTGTGGAAGCCGGTTCCCTCGACTTCGCATATTCATTGGGCGTTCTGCACCATGTGCCGGACACGCAGGCCGCGATCGCGAGCTGTGCAGACGTCTTGAAACCTGGTGCGCCGCTGCTGCTGTACCTGTACTACTCGTTCGAGAACCGGCCCTGGTGGTTTCGGGGGCTGTGGAAGGTCAGCGATGTCTTCCGTCGTGGGGTGAGCCGGTCGCCTTATCCGGTGAGGAACGCTGTCTCCACTGCCATCGCCATCGTTGTGTACTGGCCACTGGCCCGACTCAGCGCACTGCTCGAACGGCTGGGCATGCAGGTGTCGGTTCTGCCGCTGTCGTACTACCGGCACCGCAGTTTCTACGTCATGCGCACCGATGCCCGAGACAGGTTCGGAACGCAGTTGGAACAGCGATTCTCCCGCGCCCAGATCACCGCGATGATGACTGCTGCCGGCCTGGAGGACATCCGCTTCTCCGACGAGGTCTTCTGGGCTGCTGTCGGCACCAGGAAGTCCCCGGAGACAGGGTCTGCACAGGTCTGAGCCCAGCAGGCCGATGGCGATCAGCAGCATCACGTAGCCTGCGGTCATGAGCGACCTGAATGAGGTTGGCGAGCGTGATGGCTGGCGCTGCTGGCTGTGCGACGAGCCCGTCGACCCCGAGGCATCCGTCAACGCCGATCGTGGCCCGAGCGTCGACGGCGGTGCCGCGCCAAAGGGCAAGAAGGGATCCGCAGGAGTGGAGCGCCTCGCGCACCGGGCCTGCAACACTCGCAAGGGCAAGATCCCGCCCGTCGTGCCCTGGTCCTCGGAGTTGTTCGTCGTGGACCCGGCCCCGATCGTGTTGACGGTCGATCGGATGACCCGCAAGGGCGGTCAGGAAGTGGTGGCCCGTTGCCCGAGTCGAGCCGACGCCGACCAGGCGGCCCAATGGCTGGTGGACCGCCTGTCCCGGTTCGCTCCGGACCTGGCGGTGACGACGCATGTCGAGCCAGGGGGCGGGCAGTTCCTGCTGGTGCTGCGCGCCGGCTGACCTGAGGCAGGATTGCCGAATGACCAACCGTCTCGTCCATTCCACCAGCCCGTATCTGCTGCAGCATGCCGAGAATCCCGTGGACTGGCAGGAGTGGTCGGACGAGGCCTTCGCGGAGGCGCGACGCCGTGACGTGCCGATCTTCCTGTCGGTGGGCTACTCGGCCTGCCATTGGTGCCATGTCATGGCGCACGAGTCGTTCGAGGACGACGAGGTGGCTGCACTCATCAATCAGAACTTCGTCGCCATCAAGCTCGATCGGGAGGAGCGACCGGACATCGACGCGGTGTACATGCAGGCGACCATTGCGCTGACAGGCAGCGGCGGCTGGCCGATGAGCGTGTTCCTTGATCACGATGGCCAGCCCTTCTACGCCGGCACGTACTTTCCGAAACAGGCCAGCAGTGGCCTGCCGGGCTTCATGGATGTGCTGACAGCGTTGAGCGATACCTGGGTGCAGCGGCGCTCGGACGTCCTGGGGGTCGCGGGCCGCGTCGTCGAAGCCTTGCAGAAGCGTGCCCTGCCCGCAGGCAGCGAGTTCCCGACGTCAGCGGTGCTCGAGCAGTCGGTCGCTCGCCTGCTCACCGACTTCGACGAGGTCAATGCAGGCTTCGGCTACGCCCCGAAATTCCCACCGTCGATGGTGCTCGAGTTCCTCCTGCGTGAGGCTGCTCGCACCAAGGACTCCAACGCCTTGCACATGGCCGAGCGCACGCTGGAGGCCATGGCCCGTGGCGGTATATACGATCAACTGGGCGGCGGTTTCGCGCGCTACTCGGTCGACCCATCGTGGACGGTGCCGCATTTCGAGAAGATGCTGTACGACAACGCCTTGCTGCTTCGGGCCTATGCGCACTGGTATCGACTCACCGGCTCGCGTACTGCGGCTCGCGTCGTGCGTGAGACCGCTGAGTTCATGATTCGCGAGCTCATGACTCCGCAAGGGGGGTTCGCGGCGGCGCTCGATGCCGATACCGAGGGAGTCGAGGGAAGGTTCTATGCCTGGAAGCCTCAGGAGATCATCGACGTCCTCGGTGAGACTGATGGCCCGTGGGCTGTCGAGCTGCTGAGCGTGACTGATACCGGGACCTTCGAGCACGGGTTCTCCACCTTGCAGCTGCTGCATGAACCGAGTGATGGATTTCGCTGGTCACGCCTTCGCGGACGACTCTTCCAGCATCGCGCATCGACCCGGGTCCACCCGGGCCGGGACGACAAGATCGTCGCGGCCTGGAACGGTCTGGCAATCGCAGCCCTGGCTGAGGCCGGTGCACTGCTCGATGAGGTCGAATGGATCGAGGCGGCCGCCGGTGCCGCGGACCTCCTGCTTGCGGTGCATCTGGGTGCACACGGTGACGATCGTCTCTGCCGCACCTCTCGCGACGGCAGGCCCGGCACCAACTACGGAGTGCTCGACGACTACGGCAGCGTTGCCGAGGGCTTCCTTGCGCTCTACCAAGTCACCGGTGATGACAGCTGGCTGGCCCTGGCCGGTGTTCTGCTCGATGTGGCGATCCAGCATTTCCGCGACGGCCAGGGAGGCTTCTTCAACACCTCGGATGACGCACCCGCATTGGTGCAGCGTCCTCAGGATCCTTCGGACAATGCCGAGCCTTCCGGATGGTTCGCAGTGGCGAACGCCTGTGTGACCTACGCCGCGATCACGGGGGTATCGGAGTACCGCGTGGTCGCCGAGCAGGCGCTCGCTGTCGTGACCGATCTGGCCCAGCGCTCCCCGCGTTCCTGCGGCTGGGGGCTGGCGGCCGTGGCAGCCCTGATCGATGGGCCGATCGAGATCGCAGTGATCGGCCAGTCCGACGATGCGGCGACCTCAGTCCTGAGGTCGGTGGCCCTGGCCGCAACGGCCCCGGGAGCCGTTGTCGCAGTGGGCGAGGCCGGCAGTTCCGTGCCGCTCCTGCGCGACCGGTCGCTCGTAGGCGGTCTGGCGGCTGCATATGTGTGCCGGGGATTCACCTGCGAACTGCCCACCACCGATCCCTTGGCACTGGCAGAACAGGTGGGAATGCGCCTCGGGGAGTAGCCTGCGCCTGTGGGGCTCGCCGACATCATCTATGGGATCTACGAGCGAAGACTCGCGTCCCAGATCACCAGCGATCAGGTGCCCCGGCACGTCGGCGTGATTCTCGATGGCAACCGCCGCTGGGCCGAGGCGCAGGGATCAAGCTCTTCCGCCGGTCATCGAGCAGGTGCTGCGAAGATCGAGGAGTTCCTCGGATGGTGTGATGACGCCGGTGTCGAGCTGGTCACGTTGTGGCTGCTGTCGACGGATAACCTGAACCGTCCGGCCGATGAGCTCACCGCGCTCATGGGCATCATCGAAGAGACGGTCACCGACCTGAAGCAGCAGGCCAAGTGGCGACTGCATCCAGTGGGTGCTCTCGACCTGCTTCCCGATCAGACCGCGCGACTGCTGAAGGAGGCCGAGGAGGCCACGACAACCGCCCCCGGCGCGCTCGTCAACATCGCAGTGGGCTACGGAGGACGGCGCGAGGTCGTCGATGCCGTTCGCTCGCTGATGCAGGAGCATGCAGATCAGGGGACCTCGCTGGATGAGCTCGCCCAGTTCATCGACGCGGAGCACATTGCCGAGCACCTGTACACCAAGGGTCAGCCCGATCCCGATCTCGTGATTCGCACCTCCGGGGAACAGCGACTCTCCGGATTCCTGCTCTGGCAGAGCGCTCACTCCGAGTTCTATTTCTGCGAGGCCTACTGGCCGGACTTCCGTCATGTCGACTTCCTACGCGCTCTGCGGTCATACGGTGATCGCCATCGTCGATACGGCTCCTGACGTTAACCTGATGGCAATAAAGCGCCCGGCGTGGCGCCACTTCAACGGGTCCGTTCAGTTCTAGCGTCTTGATAACGCGCCCGCAGCCGCGGGTGCGAATCCGCACCGGGGCCCGGTCGTGGCCCCAATAGGAGGCCGAGCGCCCGTGTCGTCATTTCGAGCCGGTAAGGCTGATACTCGTACCTACGTCCTGGATACATCGGTGTTGCTGTCAGACCCCACCGCATTGCGCTCATTCGCTGAGCATGCGGTGGTGCTGCCACTCGTGGTGATCAAGGAACTCGAGGACAAGCGGCATGACCCCGTGCTCGGCTACAACGCCCGAACCGTGCTGCGTTCGCTTGAGGCCCTGCGCCAGGAACCGCATTCGGATCTGCGCAAGGGCATCGTGGTCAATCCCCAAGGCGGCACCGTTCGCATCGAGATCAACCATGTTGACACCTCGCATCTACCTGAGGCCATTCGGTCAGAGCGCAGCAATGACACACGCATCCTGTCGGTCGCGGAAGGACTGCGTCGAGACGGACATGATGTTGTCGTCGTGTCCAAGGACCTCCCCATGCGCCTGCTCGCCCATGGTGCTCTGGGGATTCCTGCCGAGGAGTATCGGCGTGAGCAGGTTGCGGATTCGGGATACACGGGTCTGGTCGAGATCGAGGCCTCGCGAGAGGATGTCGACGACCTCTACACCCACGGCTCGATCGAGCTCTTCGATCATGACCTGCCGGTGAATACCGGCGTCGTGCTGCTGTCGCCTTCATCGTCAGGTCTGGCGCGTGTCACCGTTGACAAGCGACTCGAGCAGGTGCGCGGTGATCTGGACGCCTTCGGTGTCCACGGTCGATCGGCCGAGCAGCGCATCGCACTGTCCCATCTGCTGGACCCGGAGATCGGCGTGGTGTCACTGGGCGGTGCGGCAGGAACCGGCAAGTCGGTCCTTGCACTGGCGGCTGGGCTGGAGCTGGTGCTGGAGCGTCGCGAGGCCAAGCGCATCGTGGTATTCCGACCGGTGTTCGCCGTGGGCGGCCAGGAGATCGGCTTCCTTCCCGGAACCGAGGCGGAGAAGATGTCGCCGTTCTCGGCGGCCACCAAGGACGCGCTCGAGTCCATTGCAAGCGACAACACCATCGAGGAGATCACGGATCGAGGGATCCTCGAGGTACTGCCCTTGACCTATGTGCGCGGTCGCACCCTGACCGACACCATCGTCATCCTGGACGAGGCGCAGAACCTCGAGCGCTCGACAATCCTCACTGCCATCTCGCGACTGGGCAGGAACAGTCGGGTGTTCCTGACACATGACGTCGCCCAGCGGGACAACCTTCGCGTCGGCCGTCACGACGGCATCGCGGCGGTGGTCGAGCGGCTCAAGGGCGAGGCGTTGTTCGCCCATGTCACCCTGACCAAGTCCGAGCGCAGCCCGATCGCCGCCCTGGCCACGCGGCTCATCGACGACGGAATCCTGTAGCCAGGGAGCACCCCCTGTGGAAAAGCATGTGATCCCCATCACATTTAAGGTGTGGTGTGGGTCACCTTCCGCGCGGATTCACGGGGAATTCCGGCATATTTCCCGTGCGGCGTGAGATGTGCCACGCCATTCCTAGGTGACAGACAGGCGTTCGCAAGGCACCGTATTCCGAGGCAATCAGCCATCGGAGGAGGTGCAGGACGTGCGCAGAGCCGGCTTTGCACTGCTCATCGCGTCTGCACTGATCGCCATTGCCACGCCTGCATATGCAGCAGGGGACCCGGCACCTGCCGTTCACGGACTGGCCACCGGGCCGGCGCCTGCGCCTGCTTCGGCTGCTCCGACGACGGCACCCGCCCCAGTGGTCACGCCCGTTCCCGCAGTATCGACCTCAGCCTCTCCGGCCGCATCTGAACCGGTGGTCAGCCCCGTCGATGAGGCGACGCAGCGCGCACTGGAACTCACCTACGCCAAGGGTGAGTCAAAGGCCAGCGACCTTCACGGAGTGATGGAGAGCCTGTACAAGGGCAAGTGGTTCAACGCCAAGGACGAGGACACCCGTCGTTGCATCGTCAGGAAGGAGACCGGCGGCAACTACGAGTCGGTCAGCTCAGGCGGCGACTATCGCGGCGCCTATCAGATGAGCCGACCGCTGGCAGTGGGTGCGAGCTGGATGATGCAGAGCGAAGTGCGCAAGGAACTCGGTGCCGACACCGCTGCAGCTGTCGAGCAGTTGCGCGATCTGCCGCTGCAACGATGGAATCGCTATTGGCAGGACCGCGCGTTCTGGACGATCTGGCGCAACGGCGCCGGAAGCGACCATTGGCATGTTCGCGGCTGCTGACGCCTGCGGCTGATCACGACTTGGGCTGGCCGACCGGGATCCGCGAGATCAGCGGCTTCATCGTCTCCGCGAAGAAGTCATTGCCCTTGTCATCGACCACGACGAATGCCGGGAAGTCGACCACGTCGATCTTCCAGACTGCTTCCATGCCGAGTTCTGGGAAGTCGAGCACCTCGACCTTGGTGATGTTGTCCTGCGCAAGGCGGGCAGCTGGCCCTCCGATTGAGCCGAGGTAGAAGCCGCCGTTGTCCTGGCAGGCAGCTGTCACGGCATTGCTGCGGTTTCCCTTGGCCAGCATCACGAATGACCCGCCTGCCTTCTGGAACAGGTCGACGTAGCCGTCCATGCGCCCAGCGGTCGTCGGGCCGAAGGAGCCGGATGCGTAGCCCACGGGAGTCTTGGCCGGTCCGGCGTAATAGACGGCGTGATCGCGGAAGTACTCCGGCATGGGCTCGCCCCGATCGAGCATCGTCTTGATGCGTGCGTGGGCCAGATCGCGGGCGACGATGAGCGACCCGGTCAGCGAAACGCGAGTCTTGACCGGAAGCTTCGAGAGCTGCTCGCGGATATCGGACATCGGCTGGTTGAGGTCGATGGCGACGACGTCATCGTCAAGGTGGTCGTCAGTGATCTCGGGCAGGTAATGCGCGGGCTCGCGTTCGAGCTGCTCGAGGAAGACACCCTCGGGTGTGATCTTCGCCAGTGCCTGGCGATCGGCCGAGCATGACACCGCGATGGCCACAGGGCATGAGGCGCCATGGCGAGGCAGGCGGATGACGCGGACGTCGTGACAGAAGTACTTGCCGCCGAACTGGGCGCCGATGCCGAACTCCTGGGTCTGCTTCCAGATCTCGGCCTCCATCTCCAGATCGCGGAAGGCGTTGCCGTCGGCCGAACCGTGAACTGGCAGTGAGTCGAGGTAGCGGGCACTTGCGTACTTGGCGGTCTTCAAGGCGTACTCGGCACTGGTTCCACCCACGACGACTGCCAGGTGGTACGGCGGGCAGGCAGCCGTACCCAGGCTCCGCAGGCTCTCGTCGAGGAAGGCGCTGAAGGATGCAGGATTGAGCAGGGCGGCTGTCTGCTGGTAGAGGTAGCTCTTATTGGCGCTGCCCCCACCCTTGGCCATGAACAGGAACTCGTACTCGGCCTCATGGCCTTCATGGGTATTCGCATACAGCTCGATCTGCGCGGGCAGGTTGGTGCCGGTGTTGCGCTCCTCCCACATGGTCAGGGGAGCCATCTGCGAATAGCGCAGGTTCAGCTTCTGGTAGGCGTCGAAGACTCCGTGCGAGAGGTGCTCCTCATCTGAGCCCGTGGTCCAGACGTGCTGGCCCTTCTTGCCGCTGATGATCGCCGTGCCCGTGTCCTGGCACATCGGCAGGACCCCACCCGCGGAGATATTCGCGTTCTTCAGCAGGTCAAGGGCGACGAAACGATCATTCGAGCTTGCCTCTGGATCCTCGAGAATGCGAGCAAGCTGCGCGAGGTGCCCTGGACGCAGCAGGTGCGAGATATCGCGCAGGGCCTCGAAGGCGAGGGTACGCAGGGCTGAGGGCTCGACCTGCAGGATCGTGCGACCGGCAATGGTCGTCGTGCTGACGCCCTCGGTGGTGACAAGCCGATACGGCGTCGTGTCAGCGCCAAGGGGAAGCAGTTCCTGGTAACGAAAATCAGCCATGACTCCAGCGTACGGCCCGCCCGGCTGCGCGCCGTTGCTGTTTGGCTGTGAGCATCCCCACGACTCCCGTGCCGGCGGCGCTCGTCAGGGCCACCGGCGATCAGGTCATTCCATGTCGGGCTGGCCGGCTCCAGGACTGTGGAAGTCGATCGCCGAGTATTGACTCAACTTGGCCAAAGAGTGCTCGCTGGCAACCTCGCGAATGGTTCCGCTCTTGCCCCGCATGACGATCGAATGCGTTGACGGACCCTCGGGGCGGTAGCGGACTCCTCGCAGCAGTTCGCCATCAGTGATGCCAGTGGCGCAGAAGAAGATGTTCTCGCCATGCACGAGGTCATTGGTGTGCAGCACCCGGGTCAGGTCGTGCCCGGCGTCGAGGGCCTTGCGGCGCTCGGCTTCATCCTGCGGCCACAGTCGCGCCTGGATGGCACCTCCCATGCACACCATGGCGCAGGCGGCGATGATGCCTTCGGGCGTGCCGCCGATGCCGGCGAGCAGATCGACTCCGGTGCTCGACCGTGCGGCCATGATCGCGCCGGCCACATCTCCGTCAGTGATGAACTTGATGCGCGCTCCTGCGTCGCGGACCTCCTGCACCAGCGCCTTGTGGCGGGGCCGGTCGAGAATGCAGACAGTGAGATCAGCGACTTGCTCGCCCTTCGCGCGAGCAAGCTGCTCGAGGTTCCAGGCCATCGGCGCGCTGATGTCGATGACATCAGCCCCCACGGGTCCGACCACGAGCTTCTCCATGTAGAAGACCGCGCTTGGGTCGTACATCGCGCCCCGTTCGGCGACGGCGATGACTGCGATGGCGTTGGGCATGCCCTTGGCCGCCAGCGTCGTGCCGTCGATGGGGTCCACAGCGACATCCGCCTCGGCTCCGCTGCCGTCGCCGACGCGTTCGCCGTTGAAGAGCATGGGGGCGTCGTCCTTCTCGCCTTCACCGATCACGACGATGCCGTTCATGCTCACAGTGCCGATGAGCGAGCGCATGGCATTGACTGCCGCGCCATCGGCGCCGTTCTTGTCACCGCGTCCAACCCACCGAGCAGCAGCCATTGCCGCTCCCTCGGTCACGCGCACCAGCTCAAGAGCAAGATTGCGGTCGGGTACTTCGTTTCTGCTGGCCGATGTCATGACGTGCCTCCTGCGCAGAGCCTAATGACCGATCACCCCTCTTGTTCATGGCACGCGCAGGTATACGCAATCATGACCATGTGAGTACTACCACGCCTACGCCCACAGGGCGTCCCAATGCTCGACTGTCGCAGACGGTAGGCGACATGGTCCGCTCACTGGCAGTGGTGATTGCCGCAGTCGTCGTGATCTTGCTGCTCACGCACCGCGCCAGCCCGGATCCCGTTCGCGAGGTTGACATCACCTCTCCGCTGACGGTGGCGACGATGAGCGCCTCATTCCCCGTGCTTGTTCCGCAGGGGCAGGAGGGCTACCGCCTCACGAGTGCTCGCTGGCAGACGAGCAAGCCACCGGTCTGGCATCTTGGCTATGTGACGCCCGACACGAAGTACGTGCAGTTGGAGCAGTCGGCGACAACCAACCTGAAGTTCGTCCAGGATCAGCTGACGGGTACGACGCCTTTGCAGGCGACGCAGATCAAAGGCATGAGCTGGCAGGCCTACGCGGGTACTGGGAAGAATGCATTGGTGCGCACAGCTGATGGCGTGACCACCGCTGTCACGGGGACTGTTCCCATGCCGGAGCTGATCGAGGTTGCAGGATCACTCGCTACTCAGATGAAGAAGCCTCAGCTTCGGTGAGACGCGTTCGCGCAGATTCAAGCCATTGCTCGCAATGAGCTGCCAGGAGCTCACCGCGCTCCCACAGGGCCAGCGAGGCCTCGAGCGTGTGGCCTCCGGATTCCAGGGTCTGCACGACTCCGGCCAGCTCATCGCGAGCCTCCTCGAAGGTCAGCTTCGACACATCTGTCTGCTTGCTCATGATTCCTCCGTTGTGCGTGCAACCGATTGAGCATCGAACGAGCCTTCGGCGACGCGTACATGCACAAGCTCACCGGACTTCACCGAGTTCGCTGTCCTGACGATGGTGCCCTGAGCATTGGTGACGATGGCGTAGCCGCGATCCAGGGTTGCCGCGGGCGAGAGGGCGCGAACACGCGCGGTGAGATGCTCGATGTCGCGCTGGCCGGCATCGACGAGGTGCTTGAGATGCAGTCGAAGGCGACGACGACTGTCCTCGGCAAAGCCCGATTCTCGGTCAAGTCGACTGCGGAGCACCGTCACGGATCGAGTGCGCAGGGAATCGATGATGCTGCGCTGCTCGTGCCATGAGGGCACGATGCGCTTTGCGGCATCCGTCGGGGTTGAGGCACGCAGATCAGCGACGAGATCCAGGAGCGGTGCGTCCTGCTCGTGGCCGATGGCAGAGACGATGGGAGTCGAGCAGGCGGCAGCGGCGCGAACCAGGGTCTCATTGCTGAATGGCAGGAGATCCTCGACGCTGCCTCCGCCGCGTGCGATGACGATGACGTCGACATCGTCGATGGCATCGAGATCAACGATGGCATCTGTGACTGCCGCGACTGCCTGCACCCCCTGGACGGCGACCTCGCGCACCTCGAAGGGGATGCCCGGCCAGCGATCCTCGACATTGACGAGCACATCGTGCATCGCGGCACTGTTGCGCCCGCAGATCAGGCCGATGCGTCGGGGGAGGAACGGCAGGGTCCTCTTGCGCTCAGGTGCGAACAGGCCTTCGGCCAGCAGCAGCTGCTTGAGGCGTTCAAGCTGCTCGAGCAGGGTGCCCAGGCCGACCGGGCGGATCTCCCTGGCCCTGAACTGCAGGCTGCCGCGACCAGTCCAGTACTCGGGCCTGGCATGCACGACGATGCGCTGGCCCTGCGCCAAAGGGGGAGTCACTCCACCGATCAGCGAGGCGTCGGCAACGACGGTCAGCGACATGTCGACATCAGGGTCGCGCAGGACCAGATAGATGTTCCGGGCACCTGGCCGAGGCCGGAATTCGGCCACCTGGCCGTCCATCCAGATGGGTCCCAAGCGACCGATCCACTCGGATACCAGCCGGGAGACCGTGCGTACCGGTGCCGGATGCTCCGCTGACGAGTCCAAGGCCACGGGTGCAGCGTATGTGCTCGAGGTTGGCCGCCACTTACGATGATCGCTATGTCGAACACAAAGCGCGTGCTCCTGGCCGCTCCTCGGGGGTACTGCGCAGGAGTCGACCGAGCGGTGACCACTGTCGAGAACGCTCTCGACACCTATGGGGCGCCTGTCTATGTGCGCAAGCAGATCGTGCACAACAAGTTCGTCGTGAAGACGCTTGAGGATCGGGGCGCGGTCTTCGTCGATGAGCTCGATGAGGTGCCTGCTGGAGCGACCGTGGTCTTCTCGGCTCATGGTGTCTCCCCGACCGTGCATGTGGATGCCAGGGAACGAGGCTTGAAGGCCATCGATGCCACCTGCCCCCTGGTCACCAAAGTGCATGCCGAGGCGCGCAGATTCGCCTCCGAGGGCTATCAGATCCTCCTGATCGGTCACGAAGGACATGAAGAGGTCGTCGGCACGACCGGCGAGGCGCCCGAGGTCATCACCTTGGTCCAGGATCCGGCCGATGCGCAGGCTGTGGTGATCGAGGATCCCGAGAAGCTGATCTGGCTCTCGCAGACAACCCTGTCGGTTGACGAGACCATTGCCACCGTTGACGTGCTGCAGTCCCGCTTCCCCAATCTGGTCAGCCCGCCCAGTGACGACATCTGTTACGCCACCCAGAATCGACAGGCCGCAGTCAAGGCGATTTCGCCTGAGTGCGATGTGGTGATCGTCGTTGGCTCGGGCAATTCCTCGAACTCAGTGCGCCTGACGGAGGTCGCCGTTGAGGCGGGGGCTCGTGCTTCGTATCGGGTTGATGGTGCTCATGAGCTGCAGAGCGAGTGGTTTGCCCAGGCTCAGGTTGTCGGACTCACCAGTGGTGCCTCGGTGCCCGAGATCCTCGTCAATGATGTGCTGGCCTGGTTGGCGGAGCAGGGATTCGGAGACGTCGATGAAGTCACGACGACCGTTGAGAAGCTGACCTTCGCGCTGCCGCCGGAACTGCGCCGTGACATGAAGGCCCAGGACAGCTAGCGCCTGGTGCGCACGACCACGATGGCCAATGCGACCAAAGTGGTGCCGATCACCCAGAACCAGTTGTCGGCGAGGGTGAAGAAGCCATTGTTGAGTGCGGAGATGAGTGCGCCGCCGGCCCGACTCTGACCCAGTTGACCAACGGTGATGGCGGCAACACCATAGGCGAGTGGCGGGGCGATGACTGCCACGCTGGCATCGCTCACCCGAACTCGAAGAGCGCAGAACACTGACGCGATGAGCACCGCGATCCCGGTGAGCCATCCCAGGCCTGCGCCGCCGATGAATGAGTCGAGGAACCCGACGACCAGCACGGTTCCGATCACGATCAGGTAGACACCAAGTGGGCTCACCCCTGCGTCAGTTCGTCGACGTTGCACCATCTCGGGCATCTCCTTGCTTGCGACGGATGGCTCAGGATCCACCAGAGGTGGTGCCGATGGTGCTGATTCGTGCGGCGCCACAGCAACTGGAGCCGGTGGAGCGGACGAGGATTGCGTCGGCTCGGCCAGTGAGGCAGGTGCATCGGCGCTCATGGTGCGCAGGCGGGCGGCCTCGTCAGAGCTGAGCGCGGGAAGGGCTCCCGGAGCCGCTTCGGCCCCACGACTGCGGAAAAGACGACCCGTATCGGCACTGGGACTCTTGAAGACCGGGGGAGCAGGTTCCTCGACGATGGGCTCGGCGACAGGAAGAGCCTCGGGAGCCTCATCGGGTCGAAAGAATGAGCGATACGGGTCCTCCTGCGGAGTGTCACTCATCCCTGGCCCATCGGTCACATGGCTAACGGTACTCAACCAGCGTCGGCAATCAGTTCAGGCGCGGTCAGCGGACGGCTGGTGGTGTGCAGCATCGTGGGTGGCTCAAGCACGGTGTCACCGGTGCCCAGGTCGCCGAACTGCCGCGCAGTGACCAGCACGCGTGTCTCGAGGGAGCCAACAGCCTTGTTGTAATTGCCCACCGCTGTGTCGAGGGCGGTGCCGACCCTGGAGAAGTGCGTGGCCATGGTTGCCAGGCGATGGTGGAGCTCGATGCCCAGGGTGCGGATCTCCTCAGCGTGGGTGGCCAGTCGCTCCTGGCGCCAGGTGAGCGAGACCGTGCGCAGCAGGGCGAAGAGCGTGGTCGGTGTCGCTGGCACGACATTGCGCTCGAAGGCGTAGTCGAGAAGATCAGGCCGCACCTGCAGTGCGGTCTCGAGCAGGGCCTCGGATGGCAGGAACATGACGACGAATTCGGCGTTGTTGGGCATGAGTCGTTGATAGTCACGTGATCTCAAGGCATCGATGTGTCGCACTACGGCATCGGCGTGCTGTTGCAGGCGCGCCTGCACGTTGGCCTCGTCGGCTGCCTGCTCCGCTTCAAGGAAGGCGGCCAGCGGGACCTTGGCATCGATGACCACCGATCGGTCGCCAGCCAGTCGAATGATCATGTCGGGTCGGCCGGTGGCCTCGATGGAACCCACCGTTGCCTGCTCGACGAAGTCCACGCGATCCAGGAGCCCGGAGGCCTCGACGAGTCGACGCAGCTGCATCTCGCCCCAGCGGCCTCGGGCGCCTGAGCGGCTGAGCACTTCGGCAAGTCGGGAGGCCTCGCGGCGCACATCGTCAGTCGAGCGCTGCAGCACCTGGACCTGGCTCTCCCAGGTGGTCGTGAGGGTGGTGCGCAGCTCGGTCTGGGCCTGCACATTGGTGCGCTCATGGCGCTCCACCTGGGCGGCGAGCGCCTGCAGCGACTCGGTAATCGGTGCCAGTATCCCTGAGGTAGCGAGGCCATCGGCCTGCAGCCTGCGTCGGGTGACGCGGAAGAACGCGGCGCAGGCACTGGCACCCACGAGCGCTCCGATGGCGAGGAGGAGCAGCACGGATTCGAGGGGAAGGTTGCTCTGAGACATGCCCCGACCATGGCACGGGGCTCTGACACTCACCGGTAATGCCGATGCACGCTCAGGCGTGGCGTGTGTTCTGCACCTGCCCTGCAACCTATGGGGGAGCGACCGGTCGTTGCCATGCACTCAGAAGGGCACGGGCGTCGCCATGAGGCCGTCGCCTCCGGCCCTGCCCGCAAGGATCCTGCAGAACTCAATGGCATCCAGCGTCATGGGCGCGCCACCGCCTTGGCTGACGTAGGTGCCGCCGGCAGTTCCGGTGAGTTTGAGGGACACCGGCTGTCCGTGCCTTCTGGCCCATTCGGCGACGATGTCCGCGACGATGCGGCCGTCATGCGCCGCCGTCAGGATCATCGTTCGGCCAGTGGCTCGCGACGCATCGACCCGGTGCATCCACAAGTCACGCAGATAGATCGTGTCGTTCAGGTAGCCCAGTGACCAGCGATCGAAGTCGGGGTCGGCGTTGATGCGGACCGCGCGCATGAGTGCAGGCATGCGCCTGCGACTGCGTGCGGCAGCCATTCCGGCGCGCTCGAGGCGAGGGAGCAGCTCGGGTGTGGTGATGTGCTCGCGCTCACGCACCTGGATGGCAGAAAGTGCGGCATGCGGGGGACCGCCATGCGTGCGCCGATAGCGGGCCCCAGCGCGAAGCTGATGCATCAGCTCGCGCATAGACGCGCCCGATTCGTGTGCTCCGAGCACGTGCAGGTACATCCGTCGGACATCCCAGGCCGGGCAGTCCGTCTGCTTGCTCCAGTCGGGTGCGGTGAGCGCGCGTAGGAGCTCTCCGGTTCGCGTGATCTCGACCATGAACAGATCCTGCGCTTCGTCGTGGGCGAGCGGCGCGATGCCGGTGGTGTCGAGTGAACCGGTGGCCATTTGGGTCATGTCTCGCTCCTCCTCGTTGGCTTGGATGCCCTGCGCTGATTGAAATCAGGAGCCAGTTCGGTGAGCAGCATCGAAACGGCCCGATCTACGAGATCGCTCCAGCGCCGACCCCCCGGATCATTGGCAAGTTGCTGACTGGCCAGGCCCGTCATTACTGCAGTGGCCAGGTCCGGCGCTGCTGGATCGGTGATCCCTGCGCGGTTGAATGCCAACTGAAGTTGACCGACAGCTTCGATGGCGATGGCATAACTACTGGGTGAAGGGGCGAATCCGGGGACGGTGCGCAGGAAGAGCAACTGGAAGCGCACGGGCTCGGCGACGCAGAAGTCGAAGTAGTGGTGCGCGAGCGTGCCCAGGAATGCAGCGGCAGGCGCGGTGTCCTGGTGATCGAGGTCAGTCAGGCTCTCCAGGTACTCCTGATATCCCTGCCGAAACATCGCGTCGAGGATCTCCTCCTTGGAGGCGAAGTGCGAGTACACCGACTGGGCGCGCATCCCGACGCGCGAGCCCAGTTCGCGCATTGACAGCCGGGCGAGCCCGGACTCCCGCACCAACTGCCACGCGGCCTCGACGATCTCGGCGCGCACCTGTGCCCGGCGAATCGAGCGTCGGTCGCCCGGTGCCGGAGCAGCTGCCTCGACAAGTTGGCTGACATCGTTCGGAATACCTGACATAGTCAGGAATTCTGGTGCATCGATGGCAAGACGTCAAGGGATGAGGGGACCACGGCGACTTGCAGAGCACCGCATCCGTCTACCCTTGGGCGCGTGGCTCCCGTGGCCAGCTCGCGGCGACTGTTCCGTGCACTCGAAACCATTTACTGAAGGATCGGAACCGTGGCCCTCACCATCGGAATCGTCGGACTCCCCAACGTCGGCAAGTCGACGCTCTTCAATGCCCTGACCAAGAACAACGTGCTCGCTGCGAACTACCCGTTCGCCACGATCGAGCCGAACACGGGCGTGGTGGGTGTTCCCGACCCCCGACTCGACGACCTGTGCCGAATCTTCGGATCCGAGCGCATCCTCCCGGCAACTGTCATGTTCGTCGACATCGCCGGCATCGTGAAGGGCGCGAGCGAGGGTGCGGGGCTGGGCAACAAGTTCCTCGCGAACATCCGCGAGTCGGATGCCATCTGCCAGGTGCTTCGGGCCTTCATCGATGAGGATGTCGTGCACGTCGAGGGACGAGTGTCGCCTGAGGAGGACATGGCCACGATCAACACCGAATTGATCCTGGCCGACATGCAGACTCTCGAGAAGGCGATCCCGCGCCTGCAGAAGGAGTCGCGAACCGACAAGACCAAGCTCGCCGTGCTCGAGGCAGCCGAAGCCGCGCAGGTGATCCTCGACCAGGGCGAGACGCTGTTCCAGGCCAAGGTCGATGTCGAGCCGCTGCGCGAGCTGTTCCTGCTCACGGCCAAGCCCTTCGTCTACGTCATCAACGTGGACGAGGACGAGCTCGGCGACGAGGAGTTCAAGGAGCGCATGCGGCGCCTCGTTGCCCCGGCGGAGGCGGTTTTCCTCGACGCCAAGCTCGAAGCCGAGCTCGTCGAGCTCGACGATGAGGAGGCGATGGAGCTGCTCCAGTCGGTCGGACAGGAGGAATCGGGCCTGAAGGCATTGGCTCGCGTGGGCTTCGCAGCCCTCGGCCTGCAGACCTACCTCACCGCCGGCCCGAAGGAGGCAAGGGCCTGGACCATTCCGGTCGGGGCCACCGCACCGGAGGCTGCCGGAGTCATCCACACCGACTTCCAGAAGGGCTTCATCAAGGCCGAGGTCGTGTCCTTCGAGGACCTGGTCGAGGCCGGATCAATGGCCGAGGCCAAGGCCAAGGGCCGGGTGCGCATGGAGGGCAAGGACTACGTCATGGTCGATGGTGATGTGGTGGAGTTTAGGTTTAACGTTTGACACTCAACTTTTCAAGGTTTAAGGTTAAATTTACTTAAACCAAGGAGAGGGGCTGGCGTGGCGACGTGGGTGCCGTTGCGCGAACTCTTGAGCAAGGTCGATGACTCCATGACCTTGACGTGGAAGCAGCTGGACGAATTGGTCGGTGGCTTGCCGCCTTCCGCGAATCAGTACCCGGCCTTCTTCGCAGGCGATCGGCCCGCGTGGGCGGGATTTCGCACCAGGAACGTCCAGTTGGGCAGGCAAGTGACGTTCGAACGCGTCGTCGAAGCTCGCCCCGCAACAGCGAGGCAGGCAACGCCGACTGACGACTCCGCCAAATCCGGCGAGGTTGACGCGAGCGTGGACGATGATCTCGTCCTGCGGGCCGCGGCTGCGACGGGCATCGGCGATCGGGACAGCCTCGTACGCGAAGCTCTTGAGACGCTGATCAGACTGGCGAGTGCGCGCAAGCTTGCAGCAGTCGGGGGAACCGATCCGAACGCCTCCGCTGCTCCGCGTCGCCGAGGTGAGGCGGAGTGATCCTGGTCGATACCTCGGTGTGGATCGACCACCTGCACACGTCTGACCAGATTCTCATCGAACTGCTGCTGAGCGACAGCGTCGTCACGCACCCGCTGGTGATCGAGGAGCTGGCACTCGGCTCGCTCGCCCGTCGAGACGAACTGCTGCAGATGATGGCGGGACTGTCGACTGTCGGAGTACTGGAGCATGGCGAGCTGCTTGCCCTGGTCGCTGAACGCAGGCTGTGGGGCAAAGGACTCAGCCCCACTGATGCGCATCTGCTCGGAAGCGCCTTGTCGTCTGAGGCCACCCGGATTTGGACTCGCGACAAGCGGCTGCGATCTGCTGCGGACGATCTCGCCTTGTCGTATGCGCCGTGATGCCTATCCAGCGTGTGATCCGGTGGAGTTCCGCTCCAACGGGTGAGTAGGACGTGGAGAGGAATACGCTGAAAACGTCAGGGAGGTTCGTCATGAACATGCCGAGTACCTACACGGACATCAATGAGACCGGCTGCTGCGCGGTGCCGAATATCGACGCATGGGATCGCCAGGTCATCCGGATGGATGAACGCCGATTCATCAGGATGCACACGCGCAGCCTGTTCTTCGTTCCCCTCAACATGGGAAGGGTCATGCGCGACATCGCCGCCGCTGCGGTGAGCGCCGGTGCCGAGGTTCCGGAGACCGAGGCGATGATCCTCAGCCGCGACCTCTCGCCATGGCGCGCAGAGCAGTTGTACGCGGTGAGCAAGCAGGTCGACGGGGCGGACAATGTCATCCTCACCGGTGACTTCGCATCGCGCGTCTTCGAAGGCCCGTACAGCAAGGCCAAGACCTGGGTCGATGAGATCCAGGGCTATGCGAAGGAGCTCGGGCGAACACCGGGCGACATCTACTTCTTCTATACGACCTGTCCGAAGTGCGCCAAGCACTACGGCAAGAACTACGTGATCGCTCTCGCAAGCCTTGAGCAGGCTCCTGCCAGCGCCTAGATTCCCTTACATGGCGAAGAGTGAGATCGACGAATACCTGTCGGCGGTGCCCGAGCCGCAGCGCTCGACCCTGGAGACCATGCGAACCCGCATCCTCGAGATCGTTCCCGATGCCGAGCAGTGCCTGTCCTATGGAATGCCTGGGTTCAGGGTTCGCGGCAAGGTCCTCGCCGGATTCGCCGCGAACAAGAACGACTTGTCGTACTACCCGCACAGCGGCGCCGTGCTCGCGCAGTTCGCCGATGAGCTGGCGGGATACCCCCAGACCAAGGGCGCCCTGCACTTTCCGAACACCAAGCCGCTGGCCAAGACGCTGCTCAGGAAGTTGATTGCTGCCAAGAAGGCGATCGCCTTCGGCGAGGAGGGGCTCGTTGCGATATGGCCTGAATCGCGTGACCTTGATCTCGATTATTACGCTGAGCGCGATGGCATCTGGCGCGAACTGGGCCTGTCTGCCCCTGCTCGACGGGCACTGGTGAACGCCGGAATCCTCACGATCGAGGACCTCAAGGCCCGCAATCTGGCCGAGATCCGGCACCTGCACGGGATCGGGCCGTCAGCGCTCAAGTTGCTCGGGGAGTTGTAGGTCCTGCGCTCGCGGATTAGTCGGTGAGTGCTCCGACCGCGTAAGGTCTGCGGGTGCAGAGCAGAGAAAACCTTCGTAACGTCGCCATCATCGCCCACGTCGACCACGGCAAGACCACCCTCGTTGACGCGATGCTGTGGCAGTCCGGCGCCTTCCGTGAGAACCAGGATGTCAATGACCGCGTCATGGACTCCATGGACCTCGAGCGCGAAAAGGGCATCACGATCCTCGCGAAGAACACCTCCGTGCACTACACCGGAGCTGGCGCCCCGGAGGGTGGCGTCACCTTCAACATCATCGACACCCCGGGCCACGCTGACTTCGGTGGCGAGGTCGAGCGCGGCCTGGAGATGGTCGACGGAGTCGTGCTCCTGGTCGATGCGTCCGAGGGCCCACTGCCGCAGACCCGTTTCGTGCTGCGCAAGGCGCTGCAGAAGCACCTGCCGGTAGTGCTGGTCATCAACAAGGTCGACCGTCCTGACGCGCGCATCGCCGCTGTCGTCGACGAGGCCTATGAGCTCTTCCTCGATCTCGATGCGACTGAGGAGCAGATCGACTTCCCCATCATCTACACCAGCGCGAAGGCAGGCCGCGCCTCATTGAAGCGCCCGGAAGACGGCGGCATGCCCGAGGAGGAGAACCTCGAGCCGCTGTTCAAGCTGCTGCTTGAAACGGTTCCTGCTCCGCAGTTCGATCCGGAGCGCCCGCTGCAGGCCCACGTGACCAACCTCGATGCCTCGCCTTATCTGGGTCGTCTCGCACTGTGCCGCGTGCATCAGGGCACGATCAAGAAGGGCCAGCAAGTGGCCTGGATGAAGACCGATGGCACGGTCGAGCGAGCCAAGGTCGTCGAGCTGCTCATGACCGAGAACCTCTCGCGCGTCTCGGTTGAGAGCGCCGGCCCCGGCGACATTATCGCTGTCGCTGGCATCCCGGAGATCACCATCGGCGAGACCCTTGCCGATCCGGAGAACCCGATCGCACTGCCGGTCATCACCGTCGACGAGCCGTCGATCTCGATGACCATCGGCATCAACACCTCGCCACTCGCAGGCAAGAGCGGCAAGAAGGTCACCGCGAGCATGGTCAAGGCTCGCCTCGAGCAGGAGCTCATCGGCAATGTGTCGATCCGCATGAACACCACCGAGCGTCCCGACACCTGGGAGATCCAGGGCCGTGGCGAGCTGCAGCTGGCGATCCTGGTCGAGATGATGCGCCGCGAGGACTTCGAGCTCACCGTCGGCAAGCCACAGGTCGTCACCCGCATCATCGACGGCAAGAAGTGCGAGCCGATGGAGAAGCTGTCCATCGATATTCCCGAGGAGTACCTCGGCGTGGTCACCCAGTTGATGGCACTGCGCAAGGGCCGCATGGAGCAGATGGTCAACCACGGCACCGGCTGGGTCCGCATGGACTACATCGTTCCTGCTCGTGGCCTGATCGGCTTCCGCACGGAGTTCCTGACCGAGACCCGCGGCACTGGACTGCTGCACCACGTCTTCGATCGCTATGAGCCGTGGCACGGCGAGCTGCGCACTCGACCGACAGGCTCTTTGGTCGCCGACCGCAGCGGCCCCACCACCGGCTTCGCCCTGGCCAACCTGCAGGAGCGCGGCACCATGTTCGTCGGCCCGGGGACCGAGGTGTACGAGGGCATGATCGTGGGCGAGAACTCGCGCTCGGATGACATGGACGTCAACCCCACCAAGGAGAAGAAGCTGACCAATATGCGTCAGTCCTCAAGCGATGTCCTGGTGCCGCTGATCCCCTTCAAGGCCCTCTCCCTCGAGCAGGCCCTGGAGTTCTGCCGCGAGGACGAGTGCGTCGAGATCACCCCATCCTCAGTGCGCATCCGCAAGGTGCTGCTCACTGCTGTCGAGCGATCACGCGCAGGGCGCAAGCCGAAGGACTAGCCCTGACCGGGTGAGTCGTGGTCGCCGAGATGCTCGCGAAAGAAGTCGACCTCCAGGCGCAGCAGGTTCTCGGCGACGACCTCCTGCGGAGTCATGTGCGTGACCCCGCTGAGCGGAACGACGGCATGCGGTTTGCCTGCCGCGAGCAGGGCACCTGAGAACTGCAGGGTGTGGGCAACGAAGACATTGTCATCCGCGATTCCATGAATGAGCAGCAGCGGAGTGCGGAGTTTGTCTGCCTTGCTCAGCAGCGAGGTGCGGGCGTATGCATCGGGATTGGCATTCGGGTCGCCGAGATAGCGCTCGGTATATGCCGTGTCGTACAGCTGCCAGTCAGTCACAGGCGCTCCTGCGACAGCCGCATGGAATACGTCGGGGCGCTCAAGGACGGCAAGGGCGGCCAGGTAGCCGCCGAAGGACCAGCCCCGGATGCCGACACGTGAGGTATCCAGATCGGGATGCACGGTAGCCAGTGCGTGCAGTGCCTCGACCTGGTCTGCCACCGGGTGGGTGGCAAGGTCATCGAGGACGGACCGCTCCCAGCCCGGACCGCGTCCCGGAGTGCCTCGGCCATCGGCGACGATCACGGCAAACCCTTGATCGGCGAACCACTGCTCGGTCGTGAAGGCAGCCGCATTGCGCATCACCCGCTGCCCGTGCGGACCGCCATAAGGGGAGAGCACCACGGGCAGCCTTCGGCTGCCCGGCACGTGCCCTGTCGGCCACAGGATGCACGATTCGAGGTCGTGGCTACCCACTTGCGCATAGGTCGGCCGCACCTCGACATGGGGAGTCTCGGCGAGATTGGCGACCTCGAATCGCTGGTTCTCATGCACCACGGTGAATGTCGAGTGGGCAGTGTCGGCCTGGGCAGCCACGGTGACGGATGTCGAGCCTGTGCAGGTGCCACCCGACCACGAGCCTTCGTCGGTGAGCGGCACGGTTGAGCCGTCAGCGAAGCTCACCCGATAGAGCGCCTGAGCAGTCGGCGAGGCAGAGGCGGCAACCACCGCACTCGTCTCGTCGTGCGCGAGCAGGGCCCGCACTTGAAGCCCCGCTGGAGTGAGCATGCGGTCAGCACGTGCAAGCCGGTAGGTGTCCGTCTCGTGATCGGCAAGGATCTCCAGGAGCTGGCCTGCTTCATCAAGGCAGGGAACGCCAGGCATGACATCGATCCATGCTGCGTCTGTCCGCGACTGGATCTCGACAAGGACCTGTTGCTCGAGGTCGACGCGACAGATGCTGACCGTGCGCTGGTCTCGGGTGAGCAGTTCGACAATCGCCGCAGAGTCGTCCATATGGATTGAGGCGACATACGGATAGATACCGCTGTTCCAGGTGATCTGCTGTTTGTCTCCTCCAACCCCCACATGCCAGAGCTCGAGTGCCGCATTCGCGGTTCCCGCACCGGGATAGCGCACGGCATGAGGCTCTTGCGTGGGATTGGCCGGGTCCGCGATCCACCACTGGGCAACTGGTGAGGTGTCAGTGCGCTCCACGAGCAGGGACTCGCCGTCGGCAAGCCACCAGTGGCCGCGAAAGCGGGAGAGCTCCTCGGCCGCGATGAAGTCCGCAAGGCCCCAGGACTCGTCCTCGCCTTGAGATTGCGCAAGACAGACGGCGCCCTGGGCGAGGTTGCGAAGGTTGACGACGTACAGCGACTGCTCGCACACGAATGAGACGCGGGTGCCCGAGGCATTCATCCGCGGATCCACCGCTGGCCCAGGTGATGGGAGGGCAGTGATCGTGCGACTGTCGAGTTCCACGGCATAGAGCGAGCCACCAACGGCGAACGCGGCCCGGACTCCAACGTCATCAACGCTGAAGGCCGTGATCCCGCCGGTGACCTCGCGCATGCGCTCCCGTCGGGCTCGTTCGGCGGCAGGGAGGTCCTCGTCACTGGCAGACGGAATATCGCTGCGCACATCGACGATGCACTCCTCGGCCCCGCCATTGACGAGGTCGAGACTCCACAGGGAGCCGGCACTGTCAGAGCCGGATGTGCTGCGGATGAAGAGCACGCGTGAATCGGTGATGTGGAAGCTGCGGGGGCGTCCGAGCTGGAATCCACGGGTGCGAGCCCGCTGCCGGGGATACGACTCGGGAGCAGGTGCCGTTGCTGGGTTCTTCACATGGGTCATGCTGCCGCACTGGGCAAGGTACCTTCTGCATGTGACCCGCCGACTCCTACTCGTTCATGCCCATCCCGATGATGAATCCATCGCCACGGGCGTGACCATGGCGAAATACGCGGCAGAGGGCGCACAAGTCACGCTCGTGACCTGCACATTGGGCGAGGAGGGCGAGATCCTGCTCCCCGAGGTCGCACATCTGGCAGCCCACTCGGACGACAAGCTCGGGGAGCATCGCCAACAGGAGCTGGCCGCTGCCATGGCGGCCCTGGGTATCACTGACTGGCGTCTGCTTGGCGGCCCTGGCCGCTTCCGGGACTCCGGGATGATTGACACGCCTCCCAATGACAACCCGGCCTCGTTCTGGCGCACCGATCTCCTGGAGGCCTCGCTGGAACTGGTCAAGGTCATCCGCGAGACCCGTCCGCAGGTGGCCGTGACCTATGACGACTTCGGCTCCTATGGGCATCCGGATCACCTGCAGGCGCACCGGGTGACGCACTACGCCGCGGTGCTTGCGGCCATGACTGGTTTCAGGCCAGAGCTCGGCGAGCCGTGGCAGATCTCCAAGGTCTACTGGACGACCATGTCGCGCAGTGTCATCCGCGCCGGGATCCTCGCGCTGCGCGAGGCAGGCCAGACCGAAGGATTCGCCGCAATCGATCCCGACAACTTGCCGTTTGCCACCGACGACGCCTTGATCACCACCGAGATAGACGGGCATGAATTCGTCGAGGCCAAGCTCGCCGCCCTGCGTGCGCACGCTACTCAGGTGAGCCCGGACCAGGGATTCCTCGCAATGACCTCATCCATCGGCGCGCGCAGTCTGGGCGTCGAGTACTACCGACTTGCCGTGGGCACGCCAGGTCCGATGACTGACGGGCGCGAGCGCGATCTCTTCGCAGGGATTGATGCGTGATTCGGGTTGCTGAGTATGCGGGTCTGGCGGTTCTCGGAATTGTCATTGGCCTGATTGGCGCATTCGTCCAGGCAGATCGCGCGATCATCAACGCTCCGTGGGGCCTGCTCGTCATCCCCTGGGGCATGGTGGTGGTCATCGCAGTGCTGGTCATGGTGATTCGCGGTGCAAGCTGGCTGGTCGGCAGTCGCTGGGGCGGCGCGACGCTGCTGACCGGGTGGATCGTGGCAACTATCGTCATGTCTGCAGAGAGTCCGTCGGGCGACCTCGCGATCTCCGGTGGTGGAAGGCAGTGGGTGTACCTGCTCGGAGGCGTGATCCTTGGCGCAGCGGCTACGACCTTTCCAGTGATGCTCGATCACGCGGAGCATCGCCATGGGGCCGCACATGCGTGAACTCCTCGTGAATGCCGAGGCATTCCGCAGCACCACGGGTCGATATGCGACGGGTGTCGCAATCGTCACCGCGACAGTCGACGGTGTCGATCACGCGATGACCACCAACTCGTTCACGTCGCTGTCGCTGGACCCGTTGCTGGTGCTGTTCTGCGTCGAGCGTGACTCTCGATTCCACGAGGCGATCACGGCGGCGTCCAGCTTCTCGGTCTCAGTGCTGCCTCAAGGCGCAGAGCGCATCGCCAAGTGGTTTGCCGTTCGTGGTCGTCCGCTCATTGAGCAATTCGTGGATGTCCCTCATGCGCGAGGCGAGCAGGGGTCTCCTTTGATCAGCGATGCCCTGTGCTGGATCGAGTGCCAGATCAGCCAGATCATCATCGCTGGCGACCATGACATCGTCATCGGCTCGGTGAACCGGCTGTTCATCGCCGAAGAGGACGAAGCCCCGTTGATCTTCTGGAAAGGCCGGTTCCGCAGCCTCCCGAGTTCTTGACCGAGTGTCGCTTACCATCAAGGCATTCCGTGTTGAATTTCTGGGGGTTCGTTCGTGAGTGAGAAGCGCCACTGGCAGTGGCCGGTGGGGGTTTCCCAGCGCATCCTCCTGGTCTCAGCGGTGGGAATCGTCGCGCTCGTCGCGCTCTATCTGCTGGCGGCCTTGGTGGCCGGACCGGGCATCGCTCGGGGGACGTCTGTGCGCGGGGTCGAGATCGGCGGAATGACAGAGCAGGAGGCCGTGGCAGCGGTCGACTCGTCGTTCTTGGATGCCGGCAGCGCCACGATAACGGTGCACAGCGCCCACAAGGAGTTTCCCGTCAAGCCGTCGGACGCCGGCCTGTCGATCAACCCTGAGGCAACCGTCGCCCAAGCCTCGGCCCGTACCTGGAATCCGTTCGCGCTCATCGCGAATTTCTTCACCAAGCGCACCCTCGACCCGGTGATTGATGTCGATCAGGACTCGCTCGGCGCGCAGGTTGACGCCATTGCAACGGTGATGGACCGCCCAGCGGTTGAACCGACGATCGATATGAAGGGCCTGGATCCCGTTCGTATCGCGGGCCAGGCAGGCCGTGAGATCGATCGCGAGACTGCGTCCAGTGCACTTGTGGGGGCTTTTGCCGCAGGTGACAGCGAGGTCACGATCGACCCGGTCGACACAGAGCCCAAGGTCTCTGATGCGGCGTTGACGGCTGCTCAGGAGCGGGCCAGGCAGGCTGTCAGCGCGCCAGTGGCAGTGCATGCGCAGGAGATCACGGCCCGGCTCACCCGCCGGGCGATCGCTCGCTCACTGAGCTTCAGTGAGCAGGATGGCGAGTTGCTGCCCGTCCTCAACGGAGCGGTACTGCATCGTGCGTTGGCGAAGCAGCTTGCACCCGTGGAGGTTCCGGGCCGCGATGCGACATTCGTCATCAGCAATGGCTCGCCAGTGATCGTGCCGAGCAAGGTCGGCAAGGGCGTGGCCGATGCAGAGCTCTCCGGGGCGGTAGCGGGTGTCATCGACAAGAACCCGCCTGATCGCTCGGTTACCGTCAGTGTCGGGGTGCGCGAGCCCGCTCTGACGACGGCACAGGCTCAGGCTCTCGGAGTCAAGAGCCGCCTGTCGACCTTCACCCAGAACTTCCCGTATGCCGCGTATCGCAAGCAGAACATCGGACAGGCCGCTCGACGGGTCAATGGGTCGATCGTGATGCCGGGTGCGACCTTCTCCATGAACGATGCGATGAAGGAGCGCACCATCGCCAACGGGTACACGGTTGGATTTGTCATCGGTCAGGGCGGGATCTTCGCCGAGGAGCTGGGTGGCGGGGTGTCGACCGCCACGACAGCGACCTGGACGGCGGCGTTCTACGCGGGCATGGAGCCCGAGCAGGTCATCGCCCACTCGATCTACATCTCGCGCTACAAGGCAGGGCTCGAGGCAACGGTCGCATGGGGCATCTTCGACATGAAGTTCAAGAATCCCTATTCCGATGCCGTGTACATCCAGGCCTCGGCCACGAGCACCTCGATCACGGTGTCGTTCTGGGGCACGCCCGTCTACAGCGAGATCAAGGCAGAGTTCGGGCCTCGCACCGACGTCAAGCCCTTCAAGACCATCTATGACGAGTCATCGACCTGCCTGGGCCAGGGTGGGATGGAGGGCTTCACCATCGATGTCGACCGGGTCTTCTACAAGGATGGCGTCGAGGTCAAGCGGCAGACCATCACCTCGAAGTACAAGCCCTCGCCGGAGGTGATCTGCGGCAAGGAGAAGAAGAAGGTCAAGCCGGGCAGTGTCTTCAAGCCGACCCCGTCGCCATCAGCCTCAGGCCGCGCAACCACTGCGACGAGATCGCCTTCGGCCACGCCTGCCGCGGGTGACGGAGCACCCACAATTCCAGGCTCGGTGACGAGTACCAAGCGTCCGAGGTAGGTGGTCTCATCAGGCCGAAGTCGGCCTTGTGTAAGTTTGGGGTTGCTCATCCCCGTGACCGCTGGAGGACAAGGTGACCTACGTCATCGCATTGCCGTGTGTAGACCTCAAGGACAAGGCCTGTATTGAGGAATGCCCAGTCGACTGCATTTACGAAGGCGACCGGATGCTCTACATCCAGCCCGACGAGTGCGTTGACTGTGGTGCCTGTGAACCGGTTTGCCCGGTTGAGGCGATCTACTACGAGGACGACGTTCCCGAGGAGTGGAGCGCCTACACCGCAGCCAATGCGGAGTTCTTCGCGGAGCTCGGTTCCCCCGGCGGAGCAGCGAAGCTCGGTGCGCAGACCTTCGACGCGGAGATCGTCAAGAGCCTGCCGCCTCAGGAGCACGACCACTAGCAATGGGCAAGGCCCATGAGCTGCCTGACTTCCCCTGGGACCTGCTCGCGCCCTACTCGCAACGAGCAGCGGCGCACCCCAGTGGCATCGTCGACCTATCAGTAGGAACGCCAGTCGATCCAACTCCGGTAATCGTGCAGCAGGCCCTGATCGCAGCGGCGAATTCGCCGGGCTACCCCACGACCCTTGGCACTGCGGAGCTGCGCGAGTCGTGCGCGGCGTGGATGAAGCGGATTCTCGGTACCTCGGTGAATCCGATGTCGATCCTGCCGACCATCGGCTCCAAGGAGTTCGTGGCCTGGTTGCCCACTCTCCTGGGACTGGGCCCGGATGACCACATCGTCATCCCACGGGTCGCCTATCCGACCTACGCCGTCGGTGCCGCACTGTGCGGGGCGCGGGTCACGGCAACAGACGAGCCGGAGCAGGTCGCAGATGCGGCCCTGATCTGGCTGAACACCCCTGGCAATCCCACGGGCAATGTGCTCACTGCCGATCGCATGCGCGGCATCGTCGAGCACGCTCGGTCGACCAGCGCGATCGTCGCCAGCGACGAGTGCTACTACGAGCTGGCCTGGGATGCCGAGCCCGTCTCCGTGCTCCATCCAGTTGTCTGCGGCGCTGACCACCAGGGACTCCTGGCCGTTCACTCGCTCTCCAAGCGATCCAACTTCGCTGGGTACCGTTTCGGTTTCGCGGCCGGCGATCCGGTGCTCATCAAGCAGCTGCTCGAAGTGCGCAAGCACGGTGGGCTGATGGTTCCGGGGCCGGTGCAGCACGCAGCGGCAGTTGCCTACAGCGATGATGTGCATGTTGCCGAGCAGCGCGAGCGCTACCGCCGTCGGCGCGAGCTCCTGAGAACGTGCTTGCAGGCAGCAGGGTTCACGATCGATGACAGTGCGGCCGGACTGTATCTGTGGACCACGCGTGAAGAGCCCTGCTGGGACACCGTTGCCTGGTTCTCCGAGCGAGGGGTACTCGTGACGCCCGGAGATTTCTACGGCGAGGCCGGTGCGCATCATGTGCGCATAGCCCTCACTGCGACCGACGAGGCCATCGGTCAGGTTCCAGCCAGATTGGCCCTGTGATTCGCCCGCCCAGCACCGGATGGCGAAGCACGAGGGGCAGTCTGTAGTGTCGGTCCGCTGAGAAGGAGAAGACGACGTGTCTGAATACGCAGTGAAGTACCCAGGTGGCGAGCTTGACCTCCCCGAGGTGCCGTCAACCGTTGGCGAACCCGGACTGAACATCGCGCCATTCATGAAGACGACCGGGCATGTCACGCTCGACATCGGATTCATGAACACCGCCGCCTGCTCATCGGCCATCACCTATATCGATGGTGATGCGGGCATCCTCCGATACCGCGGATACCCCATCGAGCAGCTGGCCGAGCAGTCCTCATTCCTTGAGACCGCCTACCTCCTGATCGACGGAAACCTGCCCACGGAAGCGGGCCTAGCCGCCTTCGAGGGTGAGATCGGCAAGCATCTGTCGATCCCCGAGGGGCTCAAGGCCCTGTACAACGGCTTCCCACGTGACGCGCATCCGATGCCGATCCTGTCGGCAGCAGTCTCAGCCCTGTCGACCTACTACCAGGACGAGCTCGATCCCGACGACAAGGCCCAGGTCGAGATCTCCACCTTCCGCCTCCTCGGCGCGCTCCCGACTCTCGCCGCATACGCGTACAAGCACTCCCAGGGCCAGCAGTTCGTCGAGCCCGATCCCTCACTCGGCTATGTCGCCAACTTCCTTCGGATGACCTTCGGCACGGCTGGCCAGGAGTACGCACTCAATCCCGCAGTCGTCAGCGCAGTCGACACCCTGCTCCTCCTGCACGCCGACCACGAGCAGAACTGCTCCACTTCGACCGTGCGCATGGTGGGCTCGGCTGATGCCAATATCTACGCCTCGGTCTCAGCGGGCATCAACGCGCTCTTCGGCCCCCTTCACGGTGGCGCCAACCAGGCGGTCATGGAGATGCTGCAGGAGATCAAGGATGCCGGCGGTGACGTCGCCGAGTTCGTGCGCAAGGTCAAGAACCGCGAGGACGGCGTCAAGCTCATGGGCTTCGGTCACCGCGTGTACAAGAGCTACGACCCGCGGGCAGCCATCGTCAAGGGCCACGTGGACAGCGTGCTGGAGGCACTCGGAGTTCATGATCCGCTGCTGGACATCGCCCGCCAGCTCGAGGAGACAGCGCTTGCCGACGACTTCTTCGTCTCGCGCAAGCTCTACCCGAATGTCGACTTCTACACCGGCATCCTCTACAAGGCCATGGGCTTCCCAACCGACATGTTCACCGTGCTGTTCGCCCTTGGGCGCCTGCCCGGCTGGGTCGCCCAGTGGCGCGAGATGACCGAGGATTCCGACACCAAGATCGGTCGTCCGCGTCAGGTCTACATCGGATCGGACAAGCGTGACTATGCGCCGGTGTCAGCGCGCTAGAGACTGCTGCGCAAGCACCCTGGAATGTGCAAGTGGGGGCCGACCTGATGGGTCGGCCCCCACTGCTGTTCTGGCACGCGTATGGATGCGCTGCTAGTCGTTGGCATGCAAGGCGGCATTGAGCCCGCCCCAGGTGCCCCTGCGCGACACCACCTCGATTGCGCCGGTCTGCGAGTTGCGGCGGAAGAGCAGGTTGTCGTCACCTGACACCTCCTTGGCCTTGGCAACTGTCCCGTCGGGCATGGTGACCTTGGAACCGGCGGTCACGTAGAGCCCGGCTTCGACGACGCAGTTGTCGCCGAGACTGAGGCCAACCCCGGCATTGGCGCCGATGAGCGAACCGGCTCCGATGGTGACCACCTCCTTGCCGCCGCCCGAGAGCGTGCCCATGATCGAGGCGCCACCGCCGATGTCAGAGCCATCGCCGACGAGGACTCCAGCAGAGATGCGGCCTTCGACCATTGAGGTGCCAAGGGTGCCTGCGTTGAAGTTGATGAAGCCCTCATGCATGACGGTCGTGCCGCTTGCCACATGTGCGCCCAGCCGCACCCGGTCGGCATCAGCGATGCGCACGCCTGTCGGCACCACGTAATCGACCATGCGCGGAAACTTGTCGACGCTGTAGACCGTCACGTGATGACCCTTGGTGCGGGCGCGAACGCGCGTGTCTGCCAGCTGGTCGATCGGGACTGGGCCAAGGCTGGTCCAGGCGACATTCGCAAGCAGGCCGAAGATGCCGTCGAGATTGATGGTCCGCGGCCGCACCAGTCGGTGTGAGAGCAGGTGCAGCCGCAGATAGGCATCGGCCGCATCCTTGGGTGCCTGTGCCAGGTCATCGATGCTCGTCACAACGGTCACGACATTGACACCACGGATCGCGTCGTTGTCGATGGCGCTGCTCAGGCCGCTGACATCGGTCGGTGAGGACGTCAGTGCGGGCTCGGGGTACCAGACATCCAGCACCTGATCACCCACGATGGTGGCGAGCCCGATTGCGGCTGCGGGGCCGGATACAGCGGACAGTTCAACAGATGAGGGGGACATGGCGACTACCGTAGCCATGTGCCCAGCCTGGATCTTTCAACAGATGTCGCGTCTCTTGCCGCTGCCCTCATCGACGTGCCCTCGGAGTCGCATCACGAGGGCCACCTTGCCGACCTCGTCGAGTCCGCCCTGCAGGCCTATGGGCACCTGCGCCTCGTTCGACACGGCAACACGATCGTGGCCCGCACGGATGCAGGGCGTCCGGAACGCGTATTGATCGGTGGACACCTGGACACTGTTCCGGGGGCAGGCAACCTCCCGCATCGCCTCGATGGGGATCGGCTCTACGGGCTGGGTGCCTGCGACATGAAGGGCGGCCTGGCGGTCGCGCTGTCGTTGGCTGCATCCGTGACGCGGCCGGTGCGCGATGTCACCTATGTCTTCTACGAATGCGAGGAAGTCGCCTCCCAGTTCAATGGCCTGCAGCACATCGTCACCAAGGAGCCGGAACTGCTGGAGGCCTCGCTGGCCATCCTGATGGAGCCCTCGAACGCTGGTATCGAAGCCGGATGCCAGGGCACCCTGCGCGCTGAAATACGCCTTGCGGGCGTGCGTTCGCACAGCGCGCGATCATGGATGGGCGTGAACGCCGTGCATGCTGCTGCGC
This sequence comes from Candidatus Nanopelagicales bacterium, assembly GCA_041675125.1. Classification (GTDB taxonomy): domain Bacteria; phylum Actinomycetota; class Actinomycetes; order S36-B12; family S36-B12; genus UBA11398. Next base: position 14,974 of record JBAYUM010000002.1, on the reverse strand, counting down.
AAGTGCTGACCCGCCTGCAGCAGTACGAGCCGCGACTGCCCGTGGTCGACGGACTGACCTATCACGAGGGCCTGAGCGCTGTCGGCATCCAAGGCGGCATTGCGGGCAATGTCATTCCTGATGCCTGTGTCGTGACGGTGAACTACCGCTTCGCGCCGGACCGCACCCTTGACGAGGCCAAGGCGCATGTCGAGCAGGTGTTCACGGGATTCGACGTGGTCTTCGTCGATGAGGCAGCGGCGGCCCGACCAGGTCTTGATCGAGCCGCTGCCGCTGCGTTTGTCGAGGCCATCGGTGTTGCCCCGCAACCGAAATTCGGTTGGACGGATGTTGCGCGCTTCACCGAGCTGGGAACCCCTGCCCTGAATTTCGGGCCAGGGGACCCGAGTATCGCCCATCAGGTCGATGAGTGGGTCTCGGTGGAGCAGGTGCGCAGTTGCCACGAACGGTTGCTGAAGTGGCTCACCACCGCGAATTGACTACTGCTTGACCGCTGACACGTCGAGGTTGATCTTGACGGTGTCGCTGACCAGCACGCCGCCGGTCTCGAGCGCCACGTTCCAGACGAGGCCGAAGTCCTTTCGGCTGAATTCAGCCTGACCTTCGAAGCCAATGCGTGAACCGCCCCATGGGTCGGTGCTGGTGCCCAGCAGTTCGAAGATGACGTCGATAGACCTGGTGATCTGGCCCAGGGTCAGGTCGCCGGTCACCACGAAGGTGTCCTCGCTCTTGGCTGCAACGGAGGTCGACTTGAAGCTGAGGGTCGGGTTGACCTCGACGTTCAGGAAGTCCGTGCCCTTGAGGTGCGCATCGCGGTCATCGTTCTTGGTGTCGATGCTCGCGGTCTGGATGACGAGCTCGGCCGACGAGTTCTCCGGGTTGGCGCCGTCGAGGGTGAAGGAGCCGGTGAATTCGGCGAAGCGGCCACGGACCTTGGCCACCATCGCGTGTCGCGCGGAGAAGCCGATGGTGCTGTGGCTGTTATCGATGGCGTAGGCGCCGGTCAGGGTGCTCAGGCCTGCGGTGGTGGCGGTGCTCATGTCGTTGCCCTTTCAATAGTTGAAGAATCAATCAGTTAGTTGAAGGTACAACCAATTTGGAGGGAGTGCAAATCCAGGTGTCTAGGCTTGCGGGATGTCGACCGTGTGCGTGTACTGCGCCTCCAGCCCCTACATCCCCGAGCGTTACCTCGAACTGGCAACGCAGGTCGGCAGCCTTATTGCACAGCGTCACTGGACGCTGGTCTCGGGCGGCGGATCGCAGTCGATGATGGGGGCCGTGGCCAGGGCGGTTCGGGCAGGCGGGGCGAGCACGATCGGGGTGATTCCCCGGTCGCTGCTGGAGTGGGAGGTCGCTGACCGCGATGCCGACGAGTTGGTGATCACCGACAATATGCGTGAGCGCAAGGGCATCATGGATGAGCGAGCCGAGGCCTTCCTGTGCCTTCCAGGCGGCATTGGAACCCTGGAGGAGCTCATGGAGGTGTGGACCTCCCGGCATCTGCGCATGCACGACAAGCCCATCGTCGTGCTCGACCCCTGGGGTGACTTCGATCTCCTGCGTCAGCAGGTGCAGCACTGGCGAGACATGGGCTTTGTCCATGAGCACGCAGTGGCCCAAGTGGTCTGGACGACGACAGCGCAGGAGGCGGGCGACGCGATCCAGTCCGCATGGGCCACTGGCGCGTGACTGCTCCTACTTCGCAGGCTTGGCGCCCGGCGTGCCCGCATGCACCTCGTCGGCGGTGATGGTGCTCCCTGACTTGGTGCCATCGACATGCACGGAGTCGCCCACCTTGATGTCACTGATCGTCCCACCCGATGAGGTGGTGCGCACGTCGGTGCTGCTGTTGATGACGAAGGTTGCGCTGTAATCGTCAGCAGCCTTGACTGAGATCGAGGTTGCGCTCACCGATGTCACTGTTCCGGAAACCATGACATGCGTAACGAATGAGCCGTCGGTTGCCTTGGTCACCGTCTCTCCATGCACGGGCAGGCTGCGATCTGCGTGGGCTCGATTGCCCGGGCCACCATGATCGCGCATTCCATGGGGCAGAGCCTGCTGCGATGTCGTGCTCTGATCGGACCTCGTTGCGGCCTGGGCCGAAGTCGCGATTCCGGTCACGCCCACGGCGAGCAATGCGCCAGCGGCGACGCCTGTGGCGATGCGATTGACCTTCTTGTTCCGTTTCATGCGCTCTCCTTGTCGTCATGCAGTGCGGGATTACTGCAGTGACAGCAGGAGACCATCGTGCTGTTCGGTGGAGATCGTGAACGCGTTAGCGCTAGGTAAGAGCCGTGAAGTCAGGCAAGTCCACGACGTGCGACCTTGGGGCGGGTGACACCTGCAATTGCGCGTTCCATCTCAAGGGTCTGTCGTGTAGCGCTGACATCGTGCACGCGATACATCCGGGCTCCCAGGTGCGAGGAGACGGATGTCGCGGCAAGGGTGCCGAGCAGTCGATCGTTCGGGTCAGCGAGCCCTAGGGTCTCACCGACGAAATCCTTGCGTGACAGCGAGACCAGCACAGGCCAACCGGTGTCGACCATCTCCTTCAGCCTTCGGGTTGCCTCCAGGGAATGAGCGGTGTTCTTGCCGAAGTCATGGCCAGGATCAATGATGATCTTGTCCAGTGCGACACCGAGGTCAACGGCGCGCTGGGCAAGAGCACAGGTGTAGTCCACGATTGCTGCCATGACATCGTCGTAGTGAACGCGGTGTGGGCGGGTGCGTGGCTCCTGGCCGCCCGCATGCGTGCAGACGATTCCGACGCCGAATTCTGCTGCTACCTCCGCAAGTCCGGGGTCCACACCGCCCCATGCGTCGTTCAGCAGATCGGCTCCCTCCTTGCATACCGCGCGCCCGACCTCGGCTCGCCAGGTGTCGACACTGATCACGACGTCAGGGAAGCGTTCTCGGACCTTTGCGACGAACGACGCAGTCCGACTGATCTCCTCCTGCGGATCGATCTCGGCTCCAGGTCCGGCCTTGACCCCGCCGATATCGATGACGTGGGCGCCGGCTTCGACAGCAGCGCTCACGGCTGCCATCGCATCGGCATCCTCGAATGTCGAACCGCCCTTGAAGAAGGAGTCCTGGGTGCGATTGACGATGGCCATGATGGTGCGGTCGTCGATCTCGAATCGTTGTCGGCCAAGGATCAATGGCCCAGCAATCGGCATGGGGAGCAGCCTGACATGAATCCATGGCTGCCGCTTCAAGGGGTGGTCGCAGCATGATCCAATACACGCATGACTTTCGTCTTTATCGCGATCGCGGTAGTGGCAGGGCTCACGCTCGTCGTGGTGGGCCGGCAAGGTGGTCTGCCGGACCCTGTTGTCGACCTGCGCCCGGAGGCCGATCCAGAGCATCCGCGATTCGATGTGGTCTTCCGTGGATACCGGATGGACGAGGTTGACGAGGTGATCACCCGATTGCAGCACGAGATCAGCCGACTGCGCGATGGGCGGATGACGCGTGACTGAAGTGCGGCCGTAATCGAGCGCAGAGTCGAGTCAAACGCCTAAAACCGTGACCGGTGGTTCATAGGCCGTGGGGATCCGGAATAATGGGCGGCAAGACGAAAGGGGACGCGATGGCCGCGATGAAGCCACGAACGGGTGATGGCCCGCTCGAGGTCACCAAGGAGGGGCGTGGCTATGTCATGCGCGTACCACTTGAGGGCGGTGGACGGCTCGTAGTTGAGCTCAATGCCGAGGAAGCCAAGAATCTCGGTGACAGCCTGCTGGCAGTCTTTGCCTGAACACACGTGAAAAAGGGCTGAGGGAAATCCCTCAGCCCTTTTTGTTTGTCCAGTTCCAGCCGGGTTCGAGTGCTACCCGTCGATCTTGATCGCCACGAGCAGGCCTGCGCCGACGGTGAGCATGGCGGGGATCCAGTGGTCATCGTCGCGAAGTGCGTGCGCGACATCGCGCAAGGCCACTGACTCGGGATTGCGACTGGTGGCATCTGCGATTCCGCCATCGGTGAGCATGTTGTCAAAGGCCACCACTCCGCCCTTGCGCAGCAGACGCTTGGCCAGGGTCAAAGCCGCCGGGTACTCAGTACGGTCACCGTCGATGAAGACGAGGTCGTAGGCGCCTTCAGTGAGGCGTGGCAGGACATCGAGTGCGCGGCCGGTGATGAGGCGAGCACGGATGTGGTCAAAGCCAAGAGCCGTGAGGGTCTCCCTGGCCAGTCGCTGGACCTCGGCCTCATTGTCGATCGACGTGAGCACGCCCTCGTCTGACATGCCAGACAGCAGCGCTGCTCCGGACACCCCCGCACCGGTGCCGACCTCGACGACCGTCTCGGCATTGATCGCGCGGGCGAGCACGCGCAGGGCATGCGCGGTGGACGGCGCTACCGGGATGCAGCCCAGTTCCGTGGCCTTGGTTCGTGCAGCACGAATCTGCTCGGATTCGTCGAGCCACTCGTCAGCATAGTTCCAGGCCGCCTTTGAAGGTAAAGGGGACGTTGAAATAGCGCACCTCCGCGGGTGTGAGAATTGAGTCCAGCCTAATGGGTCTACGCTCAAGGCGGCTTGCAGATCCACGAGTGAGGAGCTTCATGACGACCGAGACCGGCCCACAGCCAGTTCCCGAAGCAACCTCTGAGCAACCGACATTCGTGCCGATCGTGACCAAGCGCGGCCCTGGCGTCGGCACGACCATGCTCATTGCGGCTGCGACTGCAGCAATTGTCGGACTGGGCGCTGGATACGGGGGCTACCTGATCGGCAGTCAGAGCCAGAGCTCGAGTTCGTCTGCCCCTGCGGTGATCGCGCAGGCACCTGCCGATGTCGCGCCTGCGAGTCCGGGCTCGATCTCGGCCATCGTCGATGCGGTGCTGCCATCTGTCGTGTCGATCGTCGCCGAAGGCCCGACCGAGGCAGGTAGCGGCTCAGGATTCGTGCTGCGCAGCGATGGCTACATCCTGACCAACAACCATGTCGTCGATCTCGTCAAGAGCGGCGGCAAGCTCGGCGTGGTGCTCACTGACGGCACCGAGCTCAAGGCAACTGTGGTCGGCACCAATCCGGCCTATGACCTTGCCGTGGTCAAGGTCGACCGCGCGGACCTGGCTCCGGTGATCCTCGGCAATTCTGATGCTGTCCGGGTCGGCGACGCAGTGATCGCCATCGGTGCCCCCCTCGGCCTCGCCGGCACGGTGACCTCGGGCATCATCAGCGCTCTCGACCGGCCTGTCACGGCAGGGGGCAGCGGCGACACCTCATTCATCAATGCGATCCAGACCGATGCTGCAATCAACCCGGGCAATTCCGGCGGGCCGCTGCTGGATGCGACGGGTCATGTCATCGCCATCAACTCCGCGATCGCAACCCTGGTGTCCGGTGGCGAGAGCGGCAGCATCGGACTCGGCTTCGCCATTCCGGTCAATTCAGCCAAGCGCATCGCTGAGGAGATCATCGCTACTGGCGACTCTCGCACGCCGATCATCGGAGTCTCGCTCGACATGAACTTCGCTGGCCCTGGTGCCAAGCTCATCAAGGTCACTGGCGGCGGCGCAGCCGAGGCTGCTGGATTGCAGGTCGACGACATCATCACCCAGATCAATGGTCGTGTCATTGATGATGCGACCGAGCTGGTTGTCGCAATTCGCACCAACGCTCCTGGTGACCAGATCAAGGTGACCTATGAGCGCAATGGCAACCCTCGTACGGCCACGATCACGCTGGGCTCGTCCTCGGGCAAGGGCTGAGCGGGCGTAGGCTGCGACTGTGTTCGACATCGGGATCGGAGAGATCTTCGCCCTTGCCGCCATTGGCCTGCTGATCTTCGGACCTGACAAGCTGCCCAAGGCAGCCGCTGATGGAGCCAGGTTCCTCAAGCAGATCCGATCCATGGCTGCAGGAGCCAAGCAGGATCTCGCGGATTCGGCAGGCTTGGACCTCAATGAAGCGGTCGACACCGTGAAGGGCTTGGCCGATCTGCATCCCAAGCGCATCGCCAGCAGCCTGCTCAAGGACGACCCTTCGCCCAAGCCAGCGCAGCCGGCTCCTGGGACCCCGACCTTCGATCCGGATGCGACGTAGCCTGCGGCTCGTTTCGTGCAGCAGTCAGCGTCCGGCCGGGGTGATGCCCAGTGAGAGCCCGGCGAGTCCACGTGGGCGCTTGCCGAGCTTCTCAGCGATCTCGCGCAAGGCAACCGATGCAGGCGCAGTGGGGTTGCTGATGACGAGCGGTTGACCGTTGTCACCACCCTCGCGCAGTGCGACATCGAAGGGAATCTGGCCCAGGACGGGAACATCCGTGCCCAACACCTTGGAGATCGCACCGGCGACGAGTGCTCCGCCACCGACGCCGAACAGGTCCATCGGCTCGCCGCAATGCGGGCAGGGGAAGCTGCTCATGTTCTCGATGACGCCGGCGACCTTCTGGTGCGTCTGCTCTGCGAGCGTTCCGGCACGGACTGAGACATCCGCAGCAGCGATCTGAGGCGTCGTCACGATGACGAGCTCAGCACCCGGCAGCAGTTGCGCCGTCGAGATGGCGATGTCGCCAGTGCCCGGTGGCAGGTCCAGCAGCAGCACGTCCAAGTCGCCCCACCACACGTCGGTGAGGAACTGCTCGAGGGCGCGATGCAGCATCGGTCCGCGGAAGGCGACTGGCTGCGTGACTCCGCCCGGCTTGAATGACAGCATCGAGATCACCCGAACGCCATGGCCAGTCGGCGGCATGATCATGCCTTCGACCATGGTCGGGGCATCGAGTGCGTCGAGCATGCGTGGGATCGAGTGGCCGTAGATATCGGCGTCCAGGAGCCCGACCGACAGGCCCTGCTGGGCCATGGCGGCCGCGAGGTTCGCGGTGACCGAGGACTTGCCCACGCCGCCCTTGCCGGAGGCGATCGCATAGATGCGCGTGGTGCTGCCCGGTCGGTTGAATGGGTTCTCCTTGTCGGCCCCGCCCCGCAGCGTGGCCTTCATCGCAGCGCGCTGCTCGTCGCTCATCACATCGAGCTCGACCTGGACGCTGACAACTCCTGGGACCGCCATGACGGCCGTGGTCACGCGGTCGGTGATGGTGTCGCGCATCGGACAGCCGGCAACCGTGAGGTAGACACCGACCTTGACCAGGCCATTGGCTTGGATATCGACAGACTTCAGCATGCCGAGCTCTGTGATGGGCCGGTGGATTTCAGGGTCTTTCACCGTTGCCAAGGCAACGTTGATCGCATCGAGATTGGGTTGCATGGACACGATGCTAGGCGTTGGAGCTAGCGGTCCCGCTTGCGGTCCCGATCCTTGGGCTTGGGCGGATCATCGAGATTGAGCGTGTCGATGTGGTCTCGCAGGTCAGCGACCATGTCACGCAGTTCACCGCGAATGTAGTCGCGCGTGGCCACTTCTCCCAGTGCCAGGCGCAGGGCGGCGATCTCGCGAGCCAGGTAGTCGCTATCGGCCAGGAGCCGCTCGGTGCGGAGTCGATCCTCCTGGTACTGCACCCGATCCCGGTCCGACTGCCGGTTCTGCGCCAACAGGATCAGTGGCGCGGCGTACGAGGCCTGGAGCGAGAGCAGCAGCGTCAGGAAGATGAAGGGGAAGGGATCCACGTGCCAGTCGGTCGGGCCGATGGTGTTGAGCAGTACCCACGCGGTGATGACCACGGACATCCAAGCGATGAAGGCCCAGGAGCCGATATAGCGCGCCACTCGCTCCGACACTCGGCCGAAGCGCTCGGGGTCGTAGGTGCCGCGAAGGGATCGACTGCGCTGATACGGCTGGTCCAGGCCCGCCGAGCGCCGAGTAGGTCGGCTAACCACGATCTTCCCCGTCGTTCTCGCGCCAGTCCTCAGGCAGCATGTGGTCGATGAGGTCGTCAACGGTCACGGCACCCAGCAGATGGCCGTTCTGGTCGACCACGGGCAGGGCTGCCAGGTTGTAGGCGGCGAACGTGCGCGTGATCTGGCTCAAGGGTGCATCAGGGCGAACAGGAACCAGGTCTGAGTCGACGAGTGCGGAGACAAGGGTGGCGGGAGGCTCGCGCAGCAGTCGCTGGAAGTGGCAGGTGCCCAGGTACCTGCCGGTCGGAGTCTCCGTCGGGCTGCGTGTGACGTACACCTGCGAGGCCAGTGCTGGCGAAAGATCGGGATTGCGGATCTGGGCCAGGGCATCGGCAACCGTGGAGTCCGGACTCAACACGACAGGCTCGGTGGTCATCATTCCGCCGGCGCTGAAGTCGTCATAGGACAGCAGTCGCCGGATGTCGTCGGCCTCGTCAGGCTCCATGCGCTCGAGCAGGTCCGCAGCGCGATCCGGTGGCAGCTCGGAGATCAGGTCGGCTGCGTCGTCGGGATCCATCTCCTCGATGACGTCGGCAGCGCGCTCGACCTCGAGCATCTGCACGATCTCCACCCGGTCGTCCTCGGGCAGTTCTTCCAGCACATCGGCGAGACGATCGTCATTGAGCTGACGGGCGATCTCCAGTCGACGCTTCGCGGGCAATTCGTGGAGCAGCGCCGCGATATCGGCGGCACGCAGGTTGTCGATCGAGGCGAGCATCGTCGATGCGCTCTGGTCGGTCGTGCTCGGCATCGACAGGCCGCGCACCTCCTCCCAGTCGACCACCAGGCGCTCGCCACGGCGACGGAAGCCACTGGTGCCCTTCTGGATGAACAGCTGGGTGACGATCCAGTCCTTGGTGCGATCCAGTTCCACGCCCACGTCGACAACCGACACGAGTTCGCCCGTCTCGATGAGATCAACCGTGCGATCCAGCAGTTCGGCTGTCAGCAGGGTCTCGTTCTGACGCTTCTCGAAGCGGCGCAGGTTCACCACTCCGGTCACGATGATCTGGTTGGAGTCGATCGAGGTGACCTTGGACATCGGCACGAAGATGCGACGGTGGGCCTGGACCTCGACGACAAGCCCGGTCAGGCGAGGGGCGCCGGTGCGCAGCACGATGATGCTGTCTCGCACCTTGCCCAGCTGCTCGCCACTGGGATCGAACACGCGCACTCCGGCGAGCCGGGCAAGGAAGACCCGAGTGGCGCTTGTTGTCATTGTGAAAGGTTACCGTCGTCGGGCGGATTCAGGCGTGCGGCTGCATGCCTACGCCCGCGAGTCATCGATTGCCGCCCAGGCCTCGGTCCACGTGCCGCTCGCTCGCCATCCCCACTCATCCGACAGCCGATCCACGATGAGCAGTCCGCGACCACCGCTCTCATCGGGGCCTGTGGTCATGAGCCTGGGCCAGCTGCTTACGGGACGATTGCGCTGGCGAACGCAAAGGCCCACTCCCGAGGACGTGCGTGACGCAGTGACCTGGATCGGTGCCTGGCCATGGCGGATCGCATTGGAGCACAGCTCGCCGGCGATGATCACCAGGTCATCGACCAGTCCGGGAAGATCGGCAGCCCAGGCTGCCAGGGCAGTGCGGGTGGCGAGGAGCTGTGCGGAGTCACCGGAGAGCTCGACCTTGAACCGCATATCGAGTAAGGGTAGATCCAGCACGGCACAATGCGGGTATGGCCCGCATCCTCGCATTTGCGAATCAGAAGGGTGGGGTGGGGAAGACCACCTCAGTGGTCAGCGTGGGTGCAGCCCTTGCCGAGTTCGGGTTGCGGGTGGTCGTGGTCGACCTTGACGCGCAGGCATGTGCGACCTTCAGCCTTGGGATCGATCCGGAGGATGTGCGGATCGGTGCACGAGAGATCCTCATCGACGGGACTGCGGTGGGCCGCGCCATCATCCGCACGTCCGACGGCGTTGATCTCGTGCCGGCGACAATCCGCCTTGCGGATGCGGACTCGGCGCTGAGCTCGACCAAGGGCAGGGAGTTCGCCGTGCGTCAGGCCATCGAGCCCCTTCGCCATTCGTATGACTGGGTGCTGCTGGACTGTGCGCCTTCGCTTGGCATCGTCACAGTCGGCGCCCTGATTGCCGCGCAGTCAGTAGCGATTCCCCTGCAGTGCGAGACGCTCTCGCATCGCGGTGTAGGCCAGCTGCTGCAGACCATTGACGACGTGCGTGCCTATGCCAATCCGGCACTGACGATCGCTGGCATCATTCCCACGCAATTCGATGGACGCACCACCCACGCCCGGGCAGTGCTCGCAGATCTCCCGGGCACCTATGGCGTCACGGTGCTGCCCGCTATTCACCGATCGATTCGCTTCGCTGAAGCACCGGCAGCGGGCAGGACAGTGCTGTCGACGGCACCCACGAGCATCGGCGCACGCGACTATCGCGAACTGGCCCGGGTGCTGGTCGAACGACTCGCCTGAGTCACTCGGCCTTCGGCGCCGCTGCATTGCCGCTCCGGGTGCGACGGCGTTGACGGGCCTTGTCAGTGCTCAGGGTTGCCTCATCGCCCTTGGACTGCTCGGATGCAGCAGGACGCTCTCCGCGCGGCTTGTCGTTGCGAGGCCTGTCGCTGCGCGGACGGTCATTGCGAGGCTTGTCTCCACGCGGCTTGTCACCGTGATGAGAGCCCTTGCCATGTGATCCCGACGACTTCGGCTTCTTGCCGGTCTCTCCGAGATCCTCCACGGATTCGGCACTGAGTCCCTTGCGGGTCTGACCAGACTTGGGCAGGCTGCCGGTGGTGCCGGCGGGGATGTTCAACCCGGTGTAGATGTGATCGCTTGTCGAGTAGGTCTCGATCGGATCCTTGAACGGCAGCTTGAGCGCACGATCGATCATCTGCCAGCGGGCGATGTCCTCCCAGTCGACGAGGGTCACGGCAACGCCTGATGCACCGGCGCGACCGGTGCGACCGATGCGGTGCAGGTAGGTCTTCTCATCATCAGGGCATTCGTAGTTGATCACGTGCGTGACGTTGTCGACGTCGATGCCGCGGGCGGCAACGTCGGTGGCAACGAGGATGTCGACCTTGCCGTTGCGGAAGGCACGCAGTGCCTGCTCGCGGGCTCCCTGGCCCAGATCGCCATGAACACTGCCCACGGCGAAGCCGCGTTCGGTGAGCTCATCGGCGATCTTCTGCGCCTTGCGCTTGGTGCGGGTGAAGATCATCGCCAACTGGCGGCTCTCGGCCTGCAGGATGCGCGCGAGAATCTCGATCTTGTCCATCGGATGCGCGCGCCACACATGCTGCTCGATCGCATCGACCGTGGCGTTGTCGTCACCCGGTTCGCTGGCGCGGATGTGGGTCGGCTGGGTCATGTAGCGACGTGCGAGATTGACGATCTGCCCGGGCATCGTCGCCGAGAACAGCATGGTCTGGCGCTTGTCCGGAATGGCCGACACGATGCGCTCGACATCGGGCAGGAAGCCCATGTCGAGCATCTCGTCGGCTTCGTCGAGGACCAGGCAGCGCACCTCCGAAAGGTCGAGATCGCGACGGTTGGACAGGTCGATGATGCGGCCCGGCGTGCCGACCACGACATCAACTCCGTTCCTCAGTGCCTCGATCTGCGGCTCATAGGCGCGCCCGCCATAGACGGCGAGCACCCGGATGCCACGCAGGCGACCAGCGCGTTCCAGGTCCGTTGCGACCTGCAGTCCCAGTTCGCGGGTCGGGCAGATGACCAGTGCCTGCGGACGGTCGCGGTTGCCCTCGAGATCAATGCGCTGCAGGAGAGGAATGCCGAATCCGAGGGTCTTGCCGGTTCCGGTCTTGGCCTGTCCGATGATGTCGCGGCCTTCGAGCGCCATCGAGAGGCACATCTCCTGGATAGGGAATGCGCGTTCGATGCCATCTTCGAGAAGGGCGGCAACAATGGTTGGATCGGTGCCCAGCTCAGCAAACGTCGGTGCTTGCGTCGGGTCAACGGTGGATGAAGTGCTCAGGGTGACTCCCCAGTGTCTGCTCGTGGGGCGGCAGGCCAAAGGCCCGTGCCAGCACGATGAATCCCCAGTGTACCCAGAGGGCGACTACTAGCCTTGGCGCATCATGACGACGCCTTCCGCAGAAACCCTGGAGAACGACCCCGAGTACCGATCGGCCATCGTGGACCTGCTCGGCCTGTTGGCCATGGGAGAGCTCATGGCCTTCGAGCGCCTGGCCACTGACGCCGCCCTGGCCCCCTTGATCGAGGACAAGATCGCCCTCGCGCGCCTTGCCACCAGCGAGTTCCAGCATTTCGAGGATCTGCGCCAGCGCATCGAGGTGCTCGGCGCCGATCCCGACCAGGTCATGCTGGAGTTTCGCAAGCCCCTCGACGAGTTCCACGCGCATACGGCCCCGAGCGACTGGCTTGAGGGCATGGTCAAGGCCTACGTAGGTGAGGGCATCGCCTCGGATTTCTATCGCGAGATCGCCAACCTGCTGGACGGTGAGACCCGCACGCTCGTCCTGCGGGTATGCGACGACTTCGAGCACCAGGAGTTCATCGTCGATCGCGTCCGACTTGCGATCCAGGAGGATCCGAAAGTGGCGGGACGACTTGCCCTGTGGGGCCGCAGACTCGTGGGCGAGGCGCTTTCGCAATCGCAGCGAGTGGCGGCCGAGCACGACTCGCTGTCAGTCCTGATCGTCGGCGGGGTCGATCGTCCTGGAGCGGATCTCGCTGAGATCGGGCGCATGCTGGCCCGACTCACCGAGAACCATGCACGGCGAATGACCGCGCTGGGACTTGCTGCTTAGTGACCGAAGCCGACCTTGCGGCTCGTGACAGGCCCGATTTCGACATACGTGATCTTGTCCGCAGGCACGATCACCGTGCGACCGCGGTCATCAGTGAGCGTCAGCACCCCACCGCTTGCGATCGCGGTGTCAATGGCCGCCTTCACGTCCTCGGCCTTGTCCTCGCTGTCGAGGCTGATCTCGCGTGCTGAGTACTGGACGCCGATCTTGATTTCCATGTCATAACCCTTTACTCGGTGCGTAGGCGGTCATCGTGTCAGTTGACTCCGGCTCGGTAGCCTTGCGGGGTGTCAGAACTCATCCCCCCTTGGCCGCGAACTGAGTTCTCCTTAGTGTCGCGCACACTCGCCGTGCGACATGCTCCATCCACTAAGCCGGGAGCGGAATCAGCGCTCTACCTGCATGGGCTGGGGGGATCCTCACTCAACTGGACCGACCTCATGGGGCTGCTCCAGCCGCATGTCGAGGGCTGGGCACTCGATCTCAACGGCTTTGGCATCTCGCCCCCGCCACGCGATGGCGACTACACGCCCCTGGGTCATGCGCGGGCTGCAGTCGACTTCATCGAGCAGAGGCTCGACGGAACGCCGGTGCACCTCTTCGGCAACTCCATGGGTGGTGCCGTTGCAGTGCAAGTGGCAGCCCGGCGCCCTGACCTGGTCCGCACCCTGACGCTGATCTCGCCAGCCCTGCCTGACATCCATCCCAATAAGTCGAACTTCACCCTGCCGGTCATGGCTGTTCCCGGACTTGGCGAGTCAGTGGTCTCGCGCTACGGCAAGCTGCCCACGGAAGTCCGCGTGCAGTCGACCATCAACACCGTCTTCGCCGATCCCTCACGGGTTGCCGAGCAGCGCTTCGAGGAGGCCGTTGAAGAGGCGACGATCCGAAACGGCTTCACCTACGCCGACGACGCCTTCCTGCAGTCGCTGCGTGGACTGCTCGGCTCCTATTTCGATCGCGGCCGACGCCGACCGTGGAAGCTGGCGGAGCTCATTCAGAGCAGGACCCTGCTCATCTACGGGCGAAAGGATCCACTCGTCGACTCGCGCAGTGCCTATCGCAGCACCAAGCACTTCAAGGATGCCGAGGTGATGGTGCTCGCCGACTCGGCGCATGTGTCGCAGATGGAGTTCCCGGACGTTGTCGCTGAAGCATGGATCAAGCGGTTCTGCTGAATCGGTTATCCCCAAGACCGCAGTTATGCACAGCTCGTGTTGTTGGTCTTTCTGAGACCGGCGCGCTCGGCTTACCGTGGCCGAAGTCGGCGACGGGGGAGCAATGTTCACAGCAGCGCAGGTGCGCGAGAACGTCGAACAGCGCGTTCGTTCGGCCATTCGTCATGAAGGGCTGGATCCGCTGACTCAGCCGGAGCACTTCAAGGCTCTCGTCACCCAGTTCGCAACTGAAGCGTGGATCACTCATGGGGGAGAAGCAGGCCAGGGTGATGCGAATGAAATCGCCAAGGATGTTCATCAGGCGATTGCGGGGTTCGGCGCGCTGCAGCCGTTCTTCGATGATCCGACCGTCGAAGAGATCTGGATCAACGAGCCGGGTCGTATCTTCATCGCCCGCCGCGGCAGGCCTGAGCTCACCACCGTTGTGCTCACGGATCGCGAGGTCCGCGATCTGGTCGAGCGAATGCTGCGCATCTCGGGTCGGCGTCTGGATGTCTCGAGCCCATTCGTCGACGCGATCCTGCCTGACGGCAGTCGACTTCATGTGGTGATCCCTGACATCACTCGACGTCACTGGGCCGTCAATATCCGCAGATTCGTGGTTCGACCGCGTCACATCGCGGATCTGGTCCCATTGGGCATGCTGTCATCTCAGGCGGCGACCTTCCTGCATGCCGCTGTTGCCAGCGGCCTCAATATCGTGATTGCAGGAGGTACTCAGGCTGGCAAGACAACGCTCCTGAACGCGCTCCTGGGCTCGATCGATTCGTCTGAGCGGATCGTGAGCTGCGAGGAGGTCTTTGAGATCCACCTTGCTCACCCTGACTGGGTCGCGATGCAGACGCGCGATGCCGGACTGGAGGGGACGGGCGAGATTCCCCTGCGCCGGCTGATTCGCGAGGCCCTGCGAATGCGTCCCACGCGACTCATCGTCGGCGAGGTGCGGCAAGCCGAGGCCCTCGATCTGCTGGTTGCGATGAATAGCGGCCTGCCATCGATGGCCACCCTTCATGCCAACAGTGCTCGTGAGGCTGTGACGAAACTCTGCACCCTGCCGCTCCTTGCCGGGCAGAACATTCCGGGCGATTTCGTGGTGCCGACTGTTGCTGGTTGCGTCGATCTGGTCATTCATGCGGTCACTGATGCCGGTGGGGCGCGACTCATCCGGGAGGTCACCGCCCTGCCTGGTCGCGTCGAGGGTGGGGTCATCGAGATGGCCCAGATCTT
>JBAYUM010000001.1:0-60967 GCA_041675125.1 Candidatus Nanopelagicales bacterium | reverse complement strand
GCCGCATTTAGTTCCTTGAGCAGGAGCTCTGGCGAGTACGGCCAGGTGCAGTCGGAGTGCGGGTAGTCGCATTCCCAGGCGATGGTCTCAACACCGTAGCGATCGCGCGTGCGCAGCGCCGTGGGTTCGGTGATGAAGCAGGCGAGGAAGTTCTTCTTCCAGACCTCAGTTGGCGACATTCCCTTGGGCAGTGAGTCCAGGTGCGTCCAGGAGTGGTTGACCATGTGGCGGTCCATCCGGTCGAGCAGGAACGGGATCCAGCCCAGGCCGCCCTCGCTCATCGCGAACTTGATGTCAGGGAATCTCTTGATGACACCGCTGGTCAGGATGTCCGTCGCTGCGATCGTGGACACCAGAGCGGCGATGATCACGATGTCGTCGACCAGGGCTGACGGCGGGCGCTGGATCAGGCCGAAGCCACCACCGATGTGCATGCTGGCGACCATGTTGGTGTCGACGAGTGCCTTGAACACTGGATCCCAGTGACCGGTCGCAAAGTCAGGCTGACCGATGCCGTAGGGAGTCTCGGGCATCGTGATGGATACGCAGCCCTTCTTTGCAAGACGATGGATCTCCTTGACCGACTCCTCGATGTCGAAGAACGGGATGATGCCCATCGGAATGAAGCGACCCGGGTATGAGCCGACAAGCTCATCCATCAGGAAGTCGTTGTAGGCCTGGATCGCCGCAAGAGCCAGCTGCTTGTCAGGCATGTTCGCAAGGTGCGTGCCGGCGAAGCCGGGGAAGGTCGGAAAGTTCATGCCGGCCAGCACGCCGTTGACGTTCATGTCGCGCACTCGCTCGTGAATGTCGTATGTGCCCGGCCGCATCTCGGCGAGGCCGGTTGGCTCGAAGCCCCACTCTTCCTTGGGCCACGAGACAACAGCTCCCAGCCCGCCGGTGAACGCTGCAGTCCCCTGGAACTCCCAACGATCGATCGCTGGGTTGTCAGGATCGGCAACGAGCCTGGGAGCCTGGTCCTTGTACTTGGCTGGCATGTGCTTGTCGAACGTCGTTGGCGCCTCGATGATGTGATCATCGATGCTGAGCAAGATCATGTCGTTGATGTCCACGGATTTCCTTTCCTCGGGTAACGCGATCCAATACGGTTCACCTACCGGTCACGGTAAGGCTTTCGGTAGGACCTTCCAAGGAAAATCCGCTAAGTCTGTTTTGTGCTATTAGTATCGATTTTCACGAAGTTCGAAGTGCGATGAAGGAAGAAGGATCAATTCATGGAGCTTGACCTCACTGGACGCCGTGCGCTGGTCACGGGTAGCAGCAGTGGCATTGGTGCTGGCATTGCAGCCGAGTTGGCTGCCGAGGGTGCCCGGGTCGTGGTGCACGGGCGCAACAGTGAGCGCGCCGAAGCCGTTGCTGCGCGAATTCGGGAGTCAGGCGGTCAGGCCGCGGTTGCGATCGGTGACCTCTCGACCAATGAGGGTGCGGCAGCAGTGGCTGAGGCCGCCCTTGCCGCTTTCGGCGGCATCGACATCCTCGTGAACAACGCTGGTGGCAGTTCCGATACTCCCGATCCGTCCTTCTTCAGCGTCACCCCAGAAGTCCTGGTCGCCACCTACGAGGCCAACACCGTGGCAGCCTTCCGCCTGATCCAGGCTTTGGCGCCGGCGATGAAGGAGCGTGGCTGGGGCCGGATCATCAACATTGCCACCGCAGCAGCGATCACGCCCACATCCGCACAGCCCGACTACGGCCCTGCGAAAGCGGCAATGGTGAATCTGTCCCTCGGGCTTTCCAAGACGCTGCGCATGACGGGTGTCACGGTGAACTGCGTGTCACCGGGAATGATCCGTACGGAGGGCCTGATGGAGTTCCTCGGCAATTTCGCGCAGAAGCGCGGCTGGGGTGATGACATCCCCAAGGCCGAGGAGTATTTCGTGAAGGGAACAGGGCAAACCGTTGGCCGGGTGGGCGAAGTCGCCGATATCGCCTACGCCGTGACCATGCTTGCAAGCCCACGCGCAGACATCATCAATGGCACGAACTTTCATGTGGATGCAGGGATCTCGCCCGCGATCAACTAAGTGCGTGCTGCACGGACGACCATCTCCTGACCGAGGCCGGCGACGAGTCGGCCCTGGTCGTCATAGATATGACCGACGTAGTGCCCTCGGCCATTGGCCATGGACTGGGCCTGCCAGTCCATCAGGTGCCAGTGGTTCATGTTGACCGCGCGATAGAACCACATCGCATGGTCCAGGCTCGCGACGCGTGGGTTCTTCGGGAACTCCTCGAACTGCACGAGTCCGGTGTAGAAATCCGAGACGTAGGTGAGCACGCAGGCATGGATATGAGGATCGTCGGGTAGCTCGATCCTTGCGCGGGTCCATGTCCGATACGGCATCTCATGTTCATCGTTTGGGGAGGCATTGACCAGTTCGATGTCATCTGATCCGCGCGGCACTGGCTGGGAGTTCTCGGTGAGCGGTGGCAGGACCGACGGCATCGAGACCGCCTGCACGTCTGGCCCATCCTCAAGTTCGTGAAATGACGCGGACATGTTGAAGATGACCTCACCGGACTGGGTTGCAACGATGCGCCGCGCCGCATAGGAGCGACCATCGCGGTCGCGGAAGACCTGGAGCTCGATGGGTACGGCACTGCGCCCGGCTCTCAGGAAGTAGGCATGCAGCGAGTGAGGCACCTGATGCTCGCTGATCGTGCGACAGGCGGCCAACAGTGATTGTGCGGCGACCTGACCGCCGTACAGCCCCGGGAACTCCTTGTCGACTACTCGCGTGATGAAGTGATCGTCATCGATTTGATCAATTGTCAGAATGTCCAGAATGCCAGCCATTGCTCAAACCTTACGCATGCACTGATGGGCCAAGAGAAACGGCCGACGGGAGATCCCGTCGGCCGTTTCATCTGGTGTTCGTCAGAAGCGCTGCGCTCCATCGAGGCGGATGGTGTAGCCGTTGAGGAAGTTGTTCTCGACGATCTGCATGGCCAGCTGCGCGTACTCATCGGCCCGACCCATGCGCTTGGGGTTGGGGATGAGTGAGGCGAAGCGCTCGTTGAGCTGCTCGATCGGCATATCGCCGTAGGCATAGGTGTGGAAGGTGCCTGGCGCGATGGTCATCACGCGGATCCCAGCCGGGCCCAGGTCACGTGCCGCGGTGAGGGTCATGCCGATGACGCCGCCCTTGGCCGCCGAGTACGACACCTGGCCGACCTGGCCCTCGAAGCCGGCGATGGAGGCCGTGCCGATGCAGACACCACGCTGGTTGTCGTCATCCGGCTCGTTCTGGCTCATGACCGCAGCCGCGCGGGAGATCACGGTGAAGTGACCGATGAGGTAGATCTCGACCGAGAATCGGAAGGACTCCAGCGAGATCGGCACGCCGTGGCGGTCGACCATGCGCGCCGCGCCGCCGCCGGGGCCGCCCATGCCGCCATGCACTGCAACGGCCACGCGCAGCGGGGCCATCTCCTGGGCCGCATTGACGGCCTCGATGACGTTCTGCTCGTCGGTGATGTCGGTGCGGACGTACTGGACGGCCGAGCCCAGCTCCTTGGCGAGTGCGTTGGCGCGCTCGTCGTGCAGGTCGGCGATGACGACCTTGGCGCCCTTGTCGACCAGACGGCGGACTGTTGCCTCGCCGAAGCCGCCGGCTCCGCCGGTCACGATGGCGGATGCGCCCTTGAGTTCCATAGTTCCTCCAGATGTACCAAGTGCTTGGGTTGTCGAGTCTGCGAATTATGGCTGTCGTGTGCCACGCGTGCAGGGGATACAAGGAAAAGTGGCCGACGGAACATCCGCCGGCCACTTCTGGGTCCTGCTTAGAAGCGCTGGGCTCCATCGAGGCGGATGGTGTAGCCGTTGAGGAAGTCGTTCTCGCAGATCTGGAGTGCGAGCTGCGCGTACTCATCCGGGTGTCCCATGCGCTTGGGGTTGGGGATGAGAGCGCCAAAGCGCTCGTTCAGGGTGGCTGCATCAACATCGCCGTAGGCGTACGTGTGGAAGGTGCCTGGTGCGATGGTCATGACGCGGATGCCGGCTGGACCGAGGTCACGTGCCGCGGTGAGGGTCATGCCGATGACGCCGCCCTTGGCTGCCGAGTAGTCGGACTGGCCGACCTGGCCCTCGAAGCCGGCGATGGATGCGGTGCCGATGCACACGCCGCGCTGGTTGTCCGCCAAGGGCTCGTTCTGACTCATGACCGCTGCTGCGCGGCTGAGCACCGTGAAGTTGCCGACCAGGAAGATCTCGACCGTGCGACGGAAGGTTTCGACCGGGTAGGTCTCGCCATTGCGACCGACGAAGCGCTTGCCGGCTGCTGGGCCGCCGTGCACTGCAACGGCCACGCGGAGAGGGGCCATGGCCTGTGCTGCATTGATGGCCTCGATGACGTTCTGCTCGTCGGTGATGTCGGTGCGGACGTACTGGACGGCCGAGCCCAGCTCCTTGGCCAGTGCGGTCGCCCGCTCGTCGTGCAGGTCGGCGATGACGACCTTGACGCCCTTGTCGACCAGACGGCGGACAGTTGCCTCGCCGAAGCCGCCGGCTCCGCCGGTCACGATGGCGGATGCGCCCTTGAGCTCCATAAGATTTCCTCCTGAGTTGGGTCCGTTCGGGCCGACAGAATCCGGACCCGTAAGGGGGCTTCAGGCCACGGTGCCTGCGCCGAAAGCGAATATTAGCGAATTGTCTACCGCATTTACATAGATGGCCTTATTATTCTAAAGTAACGGTGCCTGAGGAGGCCTCGTCACCCGACAGATTCCCTCCTTAGAGTCATCCCGTGTGGCGCTAATCCCGGCGCCTATGTCTGTGTGAGGTAGTTGTGACCGAAGCCGTCATTGTCAGTGCAGTTCGTACCCCGATTGGCACCGCTCGCAAGGGCACCCTGAGCGAGACCTCTGCCGAGGATCTGGCCACTTTCATCATTGGTGAGGCCATCAAGGCCGCGGGCATCGATGGCAATGACGTTGACGACGTCATCCTCGGCGAGTCAGGCTATGGCGGCGGCGACCTCGCTCGCTACGCCGCGGTAGCCAACGGCCTTCAGGATGTCTCCGGCCAGGCGATCAACCGCCACTGCGCCTCAAGCCTTGCTGCACTGGGCAATGCCGCCGCCTCGATCAAGGCAGGCATGGAGGACGTCGTCGTCGCCGGCGGTGTCCAGGCCTCGTCCGCAGGCCCCCGTACCGTCTTCCGCGTCCTGGGCACCGAGGACGAGTTCGAGACCCGCATGGCCCCGACATTCCCCCACCGCGAGGACGCGACGGACGACGTGAGCCTGTCCGTTGGCTGGAACGTTGCACAGAAGGCCGGCCTGAGCCGCGAGGACATGGACAAGTGGGCCTGGCGTTCGCACATGCGTGCGGCCAAGGCGATCGAGGACGGCAAGTTCCTCGACGAGATCCGTCCCATCACGGTGAAGACCAAGGACGGCTCGACGGTCGAGTTCGCAGTCGATGAGCACCCACGTGGCAGTTCGACGCTGGAGAAGATGGCCACCCTGAAGCCCTTGCACCCGGAGATCGAGGACTTCTCGATCACGGCAGGCAACTCGTCGGGCGTCAACGACGCAGCCTCGGCCGTAGTCGTGGTCAGCGACAAGTACGCCGCCGAGCACAACCTGACCCCACTTGCCACGGTCAAGGCATGGGCCGCTGCTGGCGTTGATCCCAAGTACACCGGCATGGGAGCCCTTGCCGCTGCTGAGAAGGTGCTCGAGCGTGCCGGCCTCAAGGTCGAGGACATCGACCTGTGGGAGATCAATGAGGCCTTCGCCTCCGTCCCCGTAGCCGCATGCAAGATCATGGGCATCGATGAGGAGAAGGTGAACATCTACGGCAGTGGCTGCTCACTGGGCCACCCCGTGGCAGCGTCGGGCACCCGCCAGATCGCAACGCTCATCCACGAGCTTCGTCGTCGTGGCGGCGGCATCGGCCTGTCGACCATGTGTGCCGGCGGTGGCCAGGGCGGCGCCGTCATCATCGAGGTTCCCAAGGCCTAGCCAGACCGCGCTGAGGCCTCGTCCCCCCTAGGTGGACGGGGCCTCAGCTCTGTACTAGCGTCCCATCATCACCAGACGGACCATGCGCGGCCGCGGCCTGCGCGATCAAGGAGACATTCACGTGACAGTCAACAAGATGGCAGTCGTCGGCTGCGGCGTCATGGGCACCGGCATCATCCAAGTCGCGGCGCAGACCGGTATCGAGGTCGTCGGCGTCGAGACCAGTGAGGCCGGCGCCCAGCGTGCGCGTGACCGGGTCAACGCAGGCCTCGACGGCACCCTCAAGCGCGGCAAGATCACCGAGGAGGTAGCGGCCAAGGCACGCGAGCTGTTCACCATTACCACCGACCTGGGCGATGTCGCCGGTGCCGACATCGTGGTTGAAGCGGTCTACGAGGATGTGGAGCTCAAGAACGACATCCTGGGGCGCATCGACAAGCTCGTCGGGCCCAACACCTTCATCGCGTCCAACACGTCCACGATTCCCCTGGTGGTCCTGGCTGCGGCCACCACCCGCCCTGAGCGCGTCGTGGGCCTGCACTTCTTCAACCCGGTGCCGGCCATGAAGCTCGTCGAGGTCATCAAGACTCCGGTCACGTCCGAGGACGACGTGGCCGCGATGGTGGAGCTCGCCCAGCGCATGGGCAAGAGTCCGGTGGTCGTCAACGACGTGCCCGGCTTCATCGGCAACCTGCTCATCACCCCGTTCTTCAATGATGCCATCCGTGCCTTCGAGAGCGGCGTGGCTCCGATGGAGTCGATCGATGACGTCATGACCCTCGGCTTCAACCACCCGATGGGCCCGTTCCGCCTGGCCGACCTCGTCGGCCTGGACATCGTGCACGCCCAGGGCGTCTCGATCTACAACGAGACGAAGGATCCCAAGTACTTCCCGCCGAAGATGCTCACGCAGTACGTGCGGCTCGGCTGGCTCGGCCGCAAGACCGGACGCGGCTTCTACCGCTACGACTCGTAACCGCTGACACGGTCGCCGGCACCGCTGGCGGCTGCTTCGACGCCTGACAACAACGGAGACAACCATGGCCAATACCCTGCTCATCGCCTTCTCGAGCGCCACCACCGAGACGCAGATCCCTGAGTTCGCGTCCTGGTACGAGGGCACGCACATCCCCGAGGTGCGTGCTGCGATCCCATCGATCAGCAATGTCACGCGGTACCAGCTCACCGATCCGCAGACCGGAGCGAAGCTCAATCGCTTCGTCGCCATCTACGAGATCGACGAGGCCGACATCGCGACGGCCGCCGGCCAGTTGTTCTCGAACGCCGCAGGCTTCACCCAGACCGACACCATGGACCGCGAGAACGATCCTGCCGTCCTGCACTGGGCGGGCAACACCGGCTACGTGGCCTAGTTAGACCCCCCAGATCCTCAACTAGCAATCGCAATTGGAGAGTAATGAAGCGCGACTACAAGAAGACCGGTGACTACGGCATCGGCAACATGATCCACGTCATCCACATGTCGGATGACGTGAACAAGCTCAACGAGCTCTACCACCGTGTCTTCGGGGCCTTCGGCTTCATGACCGTTGACGTGCCGAGCTATCTCCCGCCAGAAGACCGCTGGGCGTCATTGCTCATGGTCGGCGATGTCTGCATCGAGACCATGGCCCCGAACTTCCCGGTCGATGTGAACAAGCCCGTTGGCAAGTTCTACTCGAAGTTCGGTGAGCACCTGCACTCGGTGGGCTACAAGGTCGATGACCTGTCCGGCCTCGCAGCCCGCATGCTCGAGAAGGGCATCTACATCGGTGCACCTGGCGGCGGCAAGATCGAGAAGCTCGACGAGGACACGCACTACTTCTACCCGAGCCCGCGCGACACCGCCGGCCTCATGGTCGAGTTGTGCAAGATCGACATGCCGAATGACCCCAAGGACGCTGATACCTACACGGAGCTCATGCGCCTGTTCGAGCAGCACCCGATGACGATCGATCGCTTCAGCTACGTCACGCTCGGTGTCAAGGATCTTGACGCAGCAGTGAAGACGTACGTCGACATCATGCAGGCAGTTCCGCTGCAAGAGGGCATCGACGACGATCTGCAGTGCAAGTACTACACGATGCAGCTCGGCGATTGCCTTCTGCAGCTCGCCCAGCCTCTCGAGGCCGATACCGATTTCGGCCGCCACGTCGAGAAGTACGGCAACTTCATCTACAGCCTGCGCTGGAAGGTCAAGGACATCGAGTCGGCAAACGCATGGCTCAACAAGGCGGGCATTCGCACGACCCGTCCACGCACCAACCTCATTGTCTGCAACGTCGAGGACACCCTCGGTGCACCTTGGTTCTTCACTGACGAGGAGATCCCTGGCGACCCATTCGCCAAGTAGTCCTTGCGGTCTGAGGCCATGATGAAGGGCGGGTGCTGTTGCACCCGCCCTTCATCTCTTTCGGTGAACAGTACCGGCTATGGAATGGTGATTCCGTAAACCCGCGCTGCGTTATCCTGCACCAACTTGCGGCGGACATCAGGTGCAAGGTCCTTGGTCACCTCTGCGAAGTACTCACGGGAGTTGGGGTACAAGCAGGTGGGGTGCGGGATGTCAGTCATGAGCATGACGTTGTCGACGCCGACATCGTCGAGCACCTTCATCGCTGACTTCTCGAACCAGCTCATCACGTAGATGTGGTTGCGGAAGTACTCGGTGGGACGGAGCTTCTGGAAACCCCTCTCGTCCTTCGTCGTCACCATCTCGTCGAGTTGGTACTCACATGCTTCCAGCACGAAGGGCACCCATCCGATGCCGCTTTCGGCAGACACGATCTTGAGGTTGGGATAGCGATCGAACATGTTGCTCATGATCAGGTTCGTGATCACTCGGACATTCGACATGTAGAACTGCGTTGCAAGGACTGCAAGGCGGCGCTGAGGACCGAATGACTGCCAGTAGATGTCGGAGTTCGCCCCTGAGACGACCGTGTTCGTACGTGAGGCCTCACCAGTGCTTGGCGGAAGGCCGCTGCCGATATGGAAGTTGATGACCGCACCTTGCTCATTTGCCAAGGCCCACATCGGAGCGAAATAGGGCGAGTCAAGGTCGGGGAGCCCCACCATCTGCGGCTTGTCAGTCACCGTGAAACCACGGATGCCCTGATCATGCAGTCGCGCCATCTCCTTGACGGTCAGGTCCATATCCCAAATGGGGAGAATGCACTGCGGGAGCAGGCGGTTTCCTGACTCGTGCTGAAAATCGACCATGCCGTCGTTGTAGATGCTGCTGACGATGTTGCGGAACTCGATATCCTGAATGCCCATGACCGCATTCGATGCGAATCCGATGGAGTTGGGATACAGCACCGCCGCGTAGACGCCCTGCTTGTCCATGAGCTCCAGACGACCTGGAACTGACCATGCCGAGTCGTCGATCTCCTCGTACGGCAGGCTCAACACGCCGAGTGTCTTGGTTTGTCCCTTGGCGATCGTGTGACCACCGAGGCCTGTCCAGTAGTTGCCCTCGAGCATCCAGCACGTCGTTCCATCGACCACGCCCAACTGCGGCACGCGGTCCTTGTACTTGGCTGGTGCCCGAGAGGTCCAAAGATCAGCCGGCTCAGCGAAGTGACTGTCACCGTCGATGATGGTGAGCCCGCCCATGATGGATTCCACTTGTTGGGCATCCATTGCCGAATGTGTCATATTTCCTCCAGCCATTGATACGGTCTCGGCGCGAGTGCGGCGAGTACTCGTGGACTCAGAGTGGAACTGTGATCTGGGAACTGGCAGGGACCTAGGTCCCTGCGATATCCGCAAAGGTCACTAGTAGTCGTGGCCAGTTGGAACGCGACGGGTTGCCGGGTTCATCCGAATTCCGCCGAATATTTCCCTGTTTTGACCTCCTTGGCTGCTGCAGAGGCCTAACTTTGCCTTCGGACTTGCACGCATCTTCGATGGAGGCCTCCATGCAGCGCCAGTACAAGAAGACCGGTGACTACGGCATCGGCAACATGATCCACTTCGTCCACATGACCGACGATGTGGAGGAGCTCAATAACTTCTATCGACGCGTCTTCGGCGGATTCGTCTTCATGGGCCCGGATGCACCCACCTATCTTCCGATCGAGGATCGCTGGGCAAGCCTGCTGATGGTCTCTGACGTGTGCATCGAGACCATGGCGCCGAATATGCCGCCGGACGTGAACAAGCCCGTGGGCAAGTTCTACTCGAAGTTCGGCCAGCACCTGCACTCAGTGGGCTACAAGGTCGATGATCTGGCAGGCCTCGCTGACCGGCTGATCTCCAAGGGCGTGTACATCGGCCGACCTGGCGGCGGCAAGATCGACAAGCTCGAGGAGGACACCGCCTACTTCTATCCCAGTCCCCGCGATACTGCCGGCTTGATGGTCGAGCTCTGCAAGACCGACATGCCGAGCGACCCCAAGGACCTGCCAACTTGGTCGGAACTGTTCCGCATGTGGAAGTTCCATCCCATGACCTTCGAGCGCTTCTCGTACGTGACTCTTGGCTGCAAGGACCTCGACAGTGCCGTGCAGACGTACGTAGACACGATGCAGGCGATCCCGCTTCAAGAGGGCATCGATGAGGCCATGCAGTGCAAGTACATGACCCTGCACCTCGGTGACTGCCTGCTTCAGTTGGCTCAGCCGCTCGAGGAGGATTCGCATCTGGGTCGCCATGTGGCCAAGTGGGGCAACATGATCTACAGCCTGCGCTGGAAGGTACGCGATCTCGACGCAGCTGCCACCTGGCTCAACAGCCAGGGTGTGCGCACGGAGCGACTCCGCGACAACCTGCTGCAGGCGAATGAAGAGGACACTTTCGGTGCGCCGATGTTCTTCACCACTGAGGACATTCCGGGCGACCCGTTCGCTGAGTAAGACAGACCTACCAACGAGGCCGAAGCCCTTAAAGGAGATCAATGAGAAGGCAATACAAGACAACCGGTGACTACGGCATCGGCAACATGATTCATATCGTGCATATGACCGACGATGTGAATAAGTTGAACGAGTTCTACCGTCGTGGTCTGGGTGGGTACCTCTACATGGGTATCGATGAACTCAACTACCTGCCGCCGGAGGACCGCTGGGCGAGCCTGCTCATGGTTGCGGATGTCTGCATCGAGACCATGGCCCCCAACTTCCCGGTCGACGTGAACAAGCCGGTGGGCAAGTTCTACTCGAAGTTCGGTGAGCACCTGCACTCGGTGGGCTACAAGGTCGAGGACCTCGCCGGTCTCGCAGATCGCCTGCTTGAGAAGGGCGTGTACATCGGCGCTCCGGGTGGTGGCAAGATCGAGAAGCTCGATCCCGAGACGCTCTACTTCTACCCGAGCCCTCGCGACACTGCAGGCCTGATGGTCGAGCTCTGCAAGATCGATATGCGCAACGACCCCAAGGATCAGGACACCTACACGGAGTTGATGCGCCTGTACGAACAGCATCCGATGACCTTCGAGCGATTCAACTACGTCACGCTCGGCGTCAAGGATCTTGATTCGGCCGTGGCAACCTATGTCGACATCATGCAGGCAGTTCCATTGGCTGATGGAATAGATGAGGACCTGCAGTGCAAGTACCAGACCGTGATCCTGGGTGACTGCCTGCTGCAGCTGGCTCAACCCCTCGAGATGGATTCCGATCTTGGGCGCCATGTCGAGAAGTGGGGCAACTGCATCTACTCGCTGCGCTGGAAGGTCAAGGACCTCAACTCGGCAGAGGCATGGCTGAACAAGCAGGGTGTTCGCACCACACGACTGCGTGACAACCTCATCCACTGCAACGTCGAGGACACCCTGGGTGCTCCGATGTTCTTCACGGATGAGGACATTCCAGGCGATCCGTTCGCAGGCTAGGCACGCTTGCCGCATTTCGTGAGAGCGGCATGAGAGGACCCCGTGGATTTCTGCGGGGTCCTCTCAGTTTGCACTACCGCCGGTACTGGATTCGGTGCCTGGTCTATGGCCTACGCTGCCAGGACGACTTGGGCTGTTCCCTCACCAAGACGCGCGCCGGTCTGGTCCTCGGTCCATACATCCAGACCGATGACCCGGCCGTCGACAGAGGTCACGCGGCCCATGGGTGTCAGGATCTGCCCCTTGACGTTCGGGCGTCGGAATTTGATTTCGACCCGAACAATCACGCCGTTGGGTCCGGTGTACCCACGAAGCATGCGATGCAGGATCGCCCACTGGTAGTTGCCCATGCCTATTGCTGCGGGGAAGCCTTCCGCGCGCGCGGCGGAGTCGTCCATGGAGTGGGGCAGGAATTCATCGTTGACCGCCGCGAACCTGTTCCAATTGTCGACCCCGGACTGGATTGAGACATCGCGAACAAGGTCGCCGATCGCGGCGACTGCGATGGTGCTCAGAACCTGATCCCGGAGTTGATCGTGCGCTTGACGACCTCGCCATTCTGATTGGTCCAGGTACTGATCGACTGGGTGATGAGCATGAGGCCATTGCGGCCCTGGCGCTCGGTGTATTCACCGCATGACTTGGTGTCCGTGATGACGTCACCGACGTGCATGCGCATCCCATAGGTGCAGTTCATGCCGCCATTGAGGCCAGCCCGGAACTTCCAGTCGGGGAAGCCGAGGGCGCGTTCGTTGATGCCGTGGCGGACGATGACGCTGCCATCGTCGTCGGGCAGCAGTGACTCGTAGTGCGCAGGGCCCCAGGCGAAGGGGTCGAAGTCCTCCGGGGCGACCTCGGCATCGATGAAGTGCTGCGGGGGCTGCTCTGGCCAGTAGGAGGCGAGAGCCCACTTGCGGATGTCGGAGGCCTCGATCGGGTAACTGGTCGCACGCGAGCACTCGCGGCCCGCGGCCTGCAGCACCACCTCAGTGAGGTACGACTCGGTCATGGGTGTCTCCTTCAGGTGATCATGGGGTTGGAAGCGCGTACGGCCACTGGGTCGTGCCCAGTGGCCGTACGCGAGTCGATCGGTTCGCTACTTGGCCAGGCGGACCTTGGCCGAGCCCGGTGCGAGCTTGGTGCCCTCCTGCTGCTCGGTCCAGACGTCGAGGGTCACGACATCGCCCTCGACAGCGGTGACCACGCCATGGGCGGTCACGGTCTGGCCCTTGACGTTCGGGCTGCGGAACTGCACCTCGATGCTGAGGATCTCGCCGTTCGGCCCCATCCAGTCGCGGAGCATGTTGTGCAGGTAGGCCCACTGGAGGTTGCCCATGCCGAACGCCCCGCCGTTGCCAGCTGCGGCGCCGGCCTCGTCGTCCATGTGGATCGGTACGAACTCATCGTTCACCGCTGCATAGCGGTTCCAGTTCGCAAAGCCCGTGGCGCGGGTGAAGGTTGGGATGGCATCGCCAACGTTGACAGTCATGTTCATTCCTCCTAGTACCGAATCAGGGTGCCGGTGGTCCGCTTGACCATCTCACCCTTCTGGTTTGTCCAAGTCGAGATGCTGCGGCTGAAGAGCATGAGCCCAAGGCGACCCTCGCGCTCGCTGTACTCGCCGACCGAACTCTCGCTCGTGATGACGTCGCCGGCACGCATGCGGACGCCGTACTCGCACACGAGACCGCCGTTGAGCATGAAGGTCAGGCCTGGACCTTCGATGCCGAGCGACTTCTCGGTCGAGTCGGGGTCATTCGTCCCTGCGCGCAGGGAGTTCTTGATGAGGGACTCGTGGCCGGCGCTGATCCAGGCGAACGGGTTGAAGTCCTCTGGCGCGACGATTCCGCCGTGCACTGTCTTGGCCGCCTCAGCAGAATCGATGAAGTATGCCGGTGGCTTGTCGGGCCAGTAGACGGCGAGCGCCCACTTGCGAATGTCGGATTCGCTGATGGGATAACTCGTGGTGCGAGCAGTGACTGTGCCCACAGCGGCCTTCATGGCCTCCGAGATGTTGCTCATGGCTTCCTTTCTTCGTTGGAACCTTTGGTGGTGCTAGTCGAGTTCTTCGATGAATGCTTTCAGTTGCCGAACATTTCTGCACTCGAAAACCGAATTGCAGTACGGGGCGTACTTGGCGATGATCGAGTCGCCCTCGTTCCAGCTCACCTCGCGCTCAGGATTCAACCAGTACACCCGGTGCGCACGCTTGTGCATGAATTCGACGGCGTCTGCATTCGGCTGACGGTAGTTCGAGCGACCGTCGCCGAGAATAAGGACGATGCTGCGGCTGGTGATCTGCTGGCCCCAGCGCTTGTGGAAGATCTTGAAGGCTGATCCGTAGTCCGAGCGACCGTCGAGAGAGAATCCCTTCTTCTCCTCATCGATGCGCTGGGCGGCCTGCGAGATGTTGTCAGCCGTGGACATGATGTCGGTGACCTCATCGATGCCGTCGATGAAGACGAAGCTGCGGACCGCTCGGAACTGCGACCGGATAGCGAATGTGAGCTGGAGCGTGAATGTCGCGAAAGATGCGACAGAACCCGAGATGTCAGCGAGCACGATCAGTTCGGGCTTCGGCGGATGAGGCTTCTTGAAGGCGATGTCGACAGGAACGCCGCCGGTGGACATCGAATGACGGACGGTGCCACGGAAGTCAATTGCGCCGCGGCGGCCATGTGATCGCTTCTGGGCAAGCTTCTGGGCGAGCTGGATCGGAAGGGGGGCGAGAGTCCATTCGAGTGCTTCGATCTCAGCGGTCGATCCGGTGAGGAAGTCGATATCCTCCGGCAGTTTCGATCGAAGTGAACGCGCGACCGCACTGGGTCCTCGGTCAGCGACGAGTTGGGCACGCACTGCGGCCTCGACCTTCTGCTGCAAGGTCTCGACCTTGTGGTCGGCATCGCTCTCGGCGATTCGCTGCTGAAGGTCAGCGCCGGGGCTCTGCGGGTCGATCTGCTCGCGGTCGATGAGCTCTTCGCGGATGCCGGGCAAGTCGAGCGCCCGCAGGACGCGAAACACGTAGAGGTTGCCCGCAACCTGTGCGCCTTGCTGGATATTGGCCTTGCGATTGACGAACACCTGCACCAGGGCATTGACCATGAGTTCGTCATTGGCTGCCGTGGCATCGACGAGCATCTCGTGCAGTTGGTCATCGTCGAGGGCGTTGAGCATTGCCTCGATGCTGTTGTCCTGCCCACCCTCGGCGAGTTCGAAGGTGATCTCCGACTGCGCCAGTCCCGAGAAGAACAGGTCGAAGACCGTGTCGAAGGTCTTCATGTGCTCGATGCGCTTGATCATGGTTGCTGAGAGTGCCGCCTTGACCTGCGAGCGGTCACTGATGTCAATGACCTTCAAGGCCCGAGCGGCGTCGATGTGCTCCGTTGTCGAGACGGGGATGCCAATCGTGCGAAGTTCGCGAACGAGTCCCTCAACTGTTGAAAGCATGCTGCCTCCGGCCTTGGGTTCGTCCTATGCTCGGCGAATGTCCATTCCTGTAGTGCTCGTTCATGGTCTTGGCTCGTCCTTCGCGCATAACTGGGGCGTGAGCGGCTGGGACGACATCCTGCAGTCCGAGGGCTTCGCCGTGATTGCCCATGAGCTTCCCGGTCACGGCTCGGCACCCGCGGCGCCCGGCGGTGAGACAGAGGCCGTTCAGCGACTGGTGGATCTGGTGAGCGAGATCGGGCCGGTGGACGCGGTGGGTTTCAGCGCTGGTGCACGCCTGGTGCTGCGCGCAGCGCTGGCCAAGCCTGAGGCCTTCCACAAGATCGTGCTGCTCGGCATTGGCGATGGCATGTGGAATCACCGACCGGCTGAAGGCGATTTCGAGTTGGCAGATCTCGTGCTCCAGCTGCTTGAGACAGCTGGCAATGACCGAGCCTTGGTTGAGCGGTACGTGAAGGGCTTCACGGAGATGCCCGACCTCGGCCAGCTGTCGAAGGTGACGGTTCCGGCACTCGTCGTCATTGGCGATCGTGACATGGTTGGTCCGGCTGACGCGCTCACCGCGGCACTGCCCGATGCCCGGCTGGTGGTGCTCAAGGGCGTCGACCACTACGCGACCACGTCGAACTTCAAGTGCCAGGACGAAGTTCTCCGATTCCTGTCGGAGTAGTCGGTGGCGAGAGCCAAGGCTGCTCATGCCCCAGCGAGTTCCTCGGTGGCCTTCTCAATGTCTGTCTGATGCTTCAGCAGCACTGAGAGGTGCTCAATGACGATATCGGTGGTCACGTCCGCCTTGCCTTGAAGCACGAGCGCCCGGGCCCAGTCAATGGTCTCGGAGACCGATGGGCTCTTCTTCAGGTTGAGATCGCGCAGGGTGCGAACGATGCGCGCGACCTGCTCGGCCAGGTTCTCGGTGATGCCTGGAACCGCAGCGAGGATGATCTCGCGCTCGCGCTCGACCGTGGGGTAGCCCACGTGCATGAACAGGCACCGGCGCTTGAGCGCCTCGGAGAGATCACGGCTGTTGTTCGAGGTCAGCACGACGAGCGGGTGCTGACGGGCATGAACGGTGCCGAGTTCTGGAATGGAGACCTGGAAGTCCGACAGGATCTCCAGCAGGAGCGCCTCGGTCTCGATGTCGAGGCGATCGACCTCGTCGATCAGCAGCACGACGTCGTCCTCGGCTTGAATGGCCTCAAGCAGTGGTCGATGCAGCAGGTACTCCTCGCCGAAGATGTCATCCTCGATGGCATTCCAGTCGCCAGCGGCCTCCTGGCGCACGGCCTGGATGCGCAGCAGCTGCTTGCGATAGTCCCATTCGTAGAGTGCGCGCGACTCGTCCAGGCCCTCGTAGCACTGAAGTCGGATGAGTCGAGCACCCAGCGCACGGCTGATCGCCTTGGCGAGTTCGGTCTTGCCTGTGCCCGCAGGACCCTCGGCGAGCAGGGGCTTGCCGAGCTGGCTGGCCAGCGAGACGACTCCGGCGATATGGGGATCGGCCACGTAACCGACGGCAGCCAGTCGCGCCTGTACTTCCGAGATATTCGGAAAGGCGGCAACGGCGGAGGCCATCACTGATGGGGCGGGGTTGGGCGTGGCGGACATGAAACTCCTTCAGGGCTGAACCATGCGACAAACATCTCGGACGGGTTATCCAAGATCGGTTGACAAGGCCTTCGCCGAGTGGTCGTATAACCATCTAGGTCTAATAGGCAGATTTTTATCACTTATCGGACCTCCCGTGTTCGCATTCGGAATGTTTGTGACCAATACCCCTTGGTCACCGCAGAGTTGGGGAGTAAATGTCAGACCAGATTGAATCGGTTGAGGATTTCCGCATCCGCGCTCGTGCTTGGCTCGCAGACAACATGCCAAAGCTGGATCCGAACAAGGAATACAACACCAACCGGGTCGCCGATCGCGAGTGGGTTGAGCACCGCGAACTGCAGAAGAAGCTCTTCGCCGGCGGTTTCGCAGGTCTGTGCTTCCCCAAGGAGTACGGCGGTCAGGGCCTCACCCCAGCGCACCAGGCTGCATTCACCGAGGAGTCGCTCCCCTATGAGATGCCACTCCGGCTGAACGTCCCATCATTGGGCATCTGCTCGGGCATGTTGCTCGACATGGGCAGCGAAGAGCAGAAGCAGAAGTACCTGCGCGGCGCGATCTCCGGCGAGATCATCCTGTGCCAGTTCCTCTCGGAGCCAAGCGGAGGCTCTGATCTCGCGGGCCTGCTGACCCGTGCCCAGCGCGATGGTGACACCTACGTCATCAACGGTCAGAAGACGTGGAGCACCTTCGCCTATGCAGCGGACTACGCCACCTGTCTCGTGCGCACCGACTGGGATGCGCCTAAGCACCGTGGCCTCTCGATGATCATCGTTCCCGTCCATGACCCACAGACCCACCTCAACCGCGTGCGCATGGTTGATGGCTCGGACGAGTTCTGCGAGGAGTTCTTCACCGACCTCGTGGTCCCTGCCGAGAATCTCGTGGGCACTGAGAACGACGGCTGGACCGTCGGTCAGCGGCAGTTGTTCTACGAGCGCCAGGCAGTCGGCGGCGGATCGCCCTATGTCAGCGGTCGTGCGCCTTCACGCGGAAACGCAGCTGGCCTGAGCATCGAGAATCTGGCCCGCCAGGTCGGCAAGGACAAGGATCCGGCGACTCGTGAGCTCGTCGGCTGGGTTCACGCCCAGGACGTCGTCAACAACCAGTTGATCAAGCGCATCACGATCGGCATGACTTCGGGTGAGTACCCGGCGATGGCCAGCTCGATGATGCGCCTTGCACATGCTGAGATTCCTCAGACCAAGCAGGACATCATGTTCGACATCGCTGGCGATGAAGCCGTCACGAGCGTGCCTGAGGGCGACGGATACCTGCGTTCGATCGGTGTCTCGTACCTCATGCGCCAAGGCGCAAGCCTCGGCGGCGGTTCTTCGGAGATGAGCCGCAACATGATCTCCGAGCGCGTGCTGATGATGCCGCGTGAGGCTGCTGCTGACCGCGATGTTCCGTTCCGTGAGGTTCGCCGCGGACGCTGAGAGCGTCCCGTTCACTTGTCATCGACCAATTGCTCGCAAGGGCGAAGAAAGAATTGAGGAGTCCGCATGGACCTGCAACTCACTGAGGACCAGAAGCTTTTCCGCAACACGACCGTGAAGTTCCTCGAGACCGAGGCACCTGTTGAGAAGGTGCGCGAGCTCAACAAGGCCGGTGGAGGTTTCCCCCCCGAGTTCTGGGCACAGGGTGCCGAGCTCGGCTGGGCAGCGCTGCTTGTTCCTGAAGACCTCGGTGGCGGCAGCATCTCGGGCAATGGATTCCAGGATCTGGTCATTGTCGCCGAGGAGTTCGGTCGCCTGGTCAGCCCGGGACCGCTGTTGCCCGTCAACACCGTGATCGCTGGCCTGGTCGAGGGCGCTGCAAGCGGCCCCGACCACAGCGAGGCAATCGAGGGCCTGATGTCCGGCGAGAGCATTGGCAGTTGGGCCGCCTATGAGCCCAAGGGTCACTGGGATCCGCTCAATCCCGGAACCACGGCCGCAAAGAACGGCGGCAACTACGTCATCACCGGTGTCAAGGATCGTGTCGAGGTCGGCGACGTCGCCAATGTCGTGCTGGTGTCGGCAAAGACTGATTCAGGTGTTGCACTGTTCCTCGTGCCAACCGATGCCGACGGCGTCACGGTCGAGCCGGTTGACTCCCTGGACTTCGTCCGCAACTACGCGACCATCCGGTTCGATGGCGTGACAGTGCCTGCTGAGGCAATGGTCGGCACGGAGGCAACCTCAGCCGACATCGTCGAGCGCATGTTCCAGGTGGCCATCACTCTGCAGTCCGCTGAGATGTGCGGTGCGATCGATCGCGTGTTCGAGTTCACTGTTCAGTGGGCTTTCGATCGCTACTCCTTCGGCCGTCCTCTCGCGTCCTACCAAGCGCTCAAGCACCGTTTCTCGGATATGCGCACCTGGCTTGAGTGCTGCATGGCGACAACGGATGCAGCCGTCAAGGCCGTCAACGATCGCGATGACAACGCAGGGCGTCTGGCCAGCGTTGCCAAGGCCTACGTCGGAACCAAGGCCGTTCAGATCATCCAGGACTGCGTGCAGATGCACGGTGGCCTCGGCGTGACGTGGGAGCACGACTGCCACCTCTACCTGCGCCGCACGATGGTCGATCGCCAGCTGTTCGGCACGCCGGCAGACCACAAGCGCCGCATCGCCGATCTGATCGGTCTGTAAGAACTCGGTCAACAGGAAAGGCCCCGACTCACGTCGGGGCCTTTCCTTATTTCAACCGGCTACTTCAAGTGCGTGCGAAGCCCGTCGATGATGAGGTTGAGGCCGACCTCATAGTCGATATTGGTCGAGTAGGTGCGGTGCCAGTACGGGGCGGTCAGCTGCAGGTTCGGGTACTTGTCGGCGATTGACTGCATGGTCTCCATATCGTCGATTGGGAACATCTTGCCTTCTGTGTTCTCGCCACGAATCTGCAGTTGACGGATCTTCTGAACCGAACCCGTGGTGTAGACCGACATCGCCTGGTACCCACGAGTGGCGATATCCGGCGCGAAGCCGGCGTCGAGGAGCACTCCGACCTCCCGATTGAGACGCTCGATGAAGAACTGCCCGGGGTTCATGATCGACATATGGGTGCGCATCACCAGGAAGTCGCAGATGACCTCATTGGCCAGGAAGATGCGTCGCATCTGGGTGAAGTAGCGGCGGAAGTGCTCATCCCAGGGCAGCGAGTCGTAATCCGGCAGCGCATGGAGGAACTCATGGGCCACCTGCTCGAGCATCACCTGGAGGAGCTCTTCCTTGGTGTGGAAGTACCAGTAGAGGCTGGTGACGCCCACGCCGAGCCGCCTGGCCAGCTTGGGCATGCTCAACTCGTCGAGAGTCTCCTCGCGGCAGAGTCGGAAGGCCTCGGCCAGAATGACCTCTGGGTTCAGCGAACCACGAGGATTACGCTTGCGCGGCGCGGGTGCCTGCAGGGGCACCGCCTCCGGATCGGCAGTCATATCATGGGATTCTTGCATGCCGAGCGACGGGTTTCGGTAGGTTCAGCAGGCCCAGGGGGCCAAAGCCCATTTGTGCTAAAGTTATAACTCATTGTGTGATCTGGGAATCCCCACACAATCGGTCTGCAGGGAGTGAACTGGCATGGAGTCGGACATGGTGTTGCGCCTGATTGTTGGGCTTGCGCTGACCATCGGAATCTTGGCCTTCGCTGGTCGCCGAATGGCGTTCCTTGTGAAGCTCGCACGCAGTGGAAAGCCCGCCTCAGGGCGCCTGACCGATCCCACCGCACGGGTCGAAGCCGAGGCCGTCGAGGTTCTGGGCCAGAGGAAACTGCTCAAGTGGACCATTCCTGGTATCGCGCACGTGTTCGCGTTCTGGGGCTTCCTGGTGCTTGGCGCCACGATCCTCGAGGTCTACGGCGCACTGTTCATCTCCGACTTCGCCATCCCGATCGTCGGGCATTGGTCGCTCGTGGGCTTCCTCGAGGATCTCTTCGGCCTGCTGGTGCTCGTGGGTATCTCGATCTTCGCAATTCTGCGCCTGAGGAACAATCCGGAGAAGAGGGGCCGATGGTCCCGGTTCTTCGGATCGCACACTTCTGGCGCCTGGATCATCCTGTTCATGATCTTCAACGTGGTCTGGACCCTGTTCCTGTACCGCGCTGCCCAGTACAACACCGGTGTCTTCCCGTTCATGGATGGCGGCGCCTTCGTCACCGAGACTGTTGCCTCATGGCTCGAGCCGCTGGGCGAGACTGCCAATGAGTGGCTTGAGACCATCGGCATCTGGCTCCAGATCGCCGTGGTGCTGCTGTTCCTGCTCATCGTGCTGCACTCCAAGCACTTGCATATCGGTGCCGCTCCCGTCAACGTCTTCACCTCGCGTCGCCCGAATGCGCTGGGCCCGCTGCTGCCGATGATGTACAACGGTGAGCCATTGAACTTCGAGGATCCACCGGAGGATGCACTCTTCGGCAAGGGCCATATTGCCGAGTTCACGTGGAAGGGCTATGTCGACTTCATGTCCTGCACTGAGTGCGGTCGCTGCCAGTCGCAGTGCCCGGCCTGGAACACCGAGAAGCCGTTGTCACCGAAGCTGATGATCATGAACCTGCGCGACACGATGTTCGCCCAGTCCGATTACCTGCTCGCGGCCAAGGGCAAGCATCCAGGCCTCGGCGAGTTCGATGAGGCGGCACTCAACAGCCTCAGCCCCGAGGTTCGAGCAGAGGTCGAGCGCCCCTTCATCGGATCTCGCGAGGGCTCGGAGCACTCGGCTGAAGACGGCTACACCTTCGACGGACACCGTTCGACTGGCGCCGATCTTGCGATCATCGATGAGGAAGCCCTCTGGAACTGCACCACCTGTGGCGCCTGCGTCAACCAGTGCCCGGTGGACATCGAGCACATCGATCACTTCATCGACATGCGGCGCAACCAGGTCATGATCGCCAGTGATTTCCCGACCGAGCTCAATGGCCTGTTCAAGAACCTCGAGAACAAGGGCAACCCCTGGGGCATGAATGCCTCGGATCGCAACGCTTGGATCGGGGAGGTCGACTTCGATGTCGCTGTCTTCGGCGCCAATGGCGAGGACACGATCCCTGCTGACGTCGACTACCTCTTCTGGGTTGGCTGTGCGGGCGCCTTCGAGGATCGCGCCAAGCGCACGACCAAGAACGTCGCTGAGCTCATGCACATCGCAGGGGTCAAGTTCATGGTGCTGGGCGAGGGTGAGACCTGCACGGGCGATCCCGCACGTCGTGCCGGCAATGAGTTCCTGTTCCAGATGCAGGCTGCCCAGAACGTCGAGGTGCTCAATGAGATCAAGGCCACGAAGATCGTCGTGACCTGCCCGCATTGCCTGAACACCCTCAAGCGCGAGTACCCGCAGTTGGGTGGCAACTACGACGTTGTCCACCACACCGAGTTGCTCAACGACCTGGTCAAGGCCGGTCGCCTGACACCGGTCAACAAGATCGACAAGACCGTGACCTACCACGACCCGTGCTACCTGGGCCGTCACAACAAGATCTACACGCCGCCGCGTGAGCTTGTCGGGGCCACAGTTGAGAACACCGTTGAGATGGAGCGCAGCGGTGACAAGAGCTTCTGCTGCGGCGCCGGTGGCGCACGCATGTGGATGGAAGAGAAGATCGGCACCCGCATCAATCAGAACCGCGGCGATGAGGCCATCGCAACGGGAGCGAAGCGCATTGCGGTTGCCTGTCCGTTCTGCTCAGTCATGTTGAACGACGCGGTGACCAGCCGCCAGCAAGAAGAGGGTCGAGCCGTAGGAGTAGAGGTCGTAGACGTCTCCACTCTTCTGCTCAATGCCACCAAGTCCTAGCATTTACCCAAACCACAGCAGAACGCTCCGTCACATGCGGGCCGCTCTCGAAAGGAATGTGTCGTGAAGATCGCAGTTTGTGTGAAGCAAGTTCCAGACTCATGGGCTGAGAAGAAGCTCCGTGACGGCGATGCCATCCTGGATCGCGAATCAGTCGAGGGCGTCATGAATGAACTCGATGAGTACGCTGTCGAAGAGGCCCTGAAGATCGTTGAAGCCAATGGCAGTGGCGAAGTCGTCGTCGTTTCCATGGGCCCTGATCGTGCCGCAGAAGCCGTCCGCAAGGCGTTGAGCATGGGCGCCGATTCGGGAATCCACCTCGCTGACGCCAGCCTTGCCGGTTCAGACGCGGTCGCCACCAGCTACGCGCTCGCCAAGGTCATCGACGGGCGTGGATTCGATCTCGTGCTCTTCGGCTCGGAGTCGACCGATGCGCGCATGAGCGTGGTGCCCGCCATGGTCGCAGAGCGCCTGGGCCTCGCGCAGTTGACCTTCGCGAACAAGGTCGAGGTCGCCGGTGGCTCGGTCACGATCGATCGCGTCAGCGACAATGGCATTGAGACCATCACGGCGACTCTTCCTGCAGTCGTGAGCGTCGTCGAGAAGATCAATGAGCCTCGTTACCCCTCGTTCAAGGGCATCATGGCCGCCAAGAAGAAGCCAGTCGAGACGCTCTCTGCGGCTGACGCAGGCCTCGACACTGCGCAGATCGGTCTCGGCGCCGCCTGGTCCAAGGTCGACAGCTTCGCGGCTCGTCCGCCGAAGGCCGCTGGCGTGGTTGTTCAGGACGAGGGCAACGGCGGAATCGCCATTGCCGACTTCCTGGCTGCGCAGAAGGTCCTCTAAGAGCTACTCGCTCACTACATCACTGGTTTTTGGAACTTTAAAGGAGTCGTAATGGGAGAGGTTCTCGTCCTCGTAGAGGCCGCAGACGGTTCAGTCAAGAAGGTCACCACTGAGTTGTTGACCCTTGCTCGCACGGTTGGCGAGCCAAGTGCAGTGTGGATCGGCCCGGGTTACACCGATGCCGCAGCCGCAACGCTTGGTGAGTTCGGTGCAGCCAAGGTCTACGTTGCCGATGGTGCGCAGTACGTCGATCACCCGATCGCCCCCAAGGCGGAGGTGCTTGCAAAGCTCGTTGCAGATGTCTCGCCGGTTGCAGTCCTGGTGCCTTCTTCAGCAGAGGGCAAGGAAGTGGCGGCTCGCCTGGCAGTCCGCACGAACTCGGGCATCATCACTGATGCCATCGGGCTCACCTCTGACCTCGTGGCAACGCAGAGCATCTTCGGTGGTTCTACGGTCGTGCAGTCGAAGGTCGCCAATGGCACCCCGATCATCACGGTGCGCCCGAACTCCACGGCTCCAGTTGCGGCTGCCGGGGCTGCGGCTCGTGTCGACGTGTCAGTTGACCTGAGCGAGGCTGCGACCAAGGCCAAGGTCACCGGTCGTGCGGTCGCCCAGAAGGGCGGACGACCAGAGCTCACCGAGGCTGCAATCGTCGTCTCCGGTGGACGTGGTGTTGGCGCAGCTGAGGGCTTTGGAGTGGTGGAGGCCCTCGCCGATGCGCTTGGTGCAGCCGTTGGAGCCTCGCGCGCAGCAACCGACGCAGGCTGGTACCCGCACACCTTCCAGGTGGGCCAGACCGGCAAGACGGTCTCGCCCCAGCTCTACATCGCGAACGGCATCTCGGGTGCAATCCAGCATCGCGCTGGCATGCAGACCTCGAAGCTGATTGTGGCGGTGAACAAGGATGCGGAAGCACCCATGTTCGAACTCGCTGACTTCGGCGTCGTTGGCGATCTGTTTGTCGTGCTCCCCCAGCTGACCGAAGAGGTCAACAAGCGCAAGGGCTAGTCGTATCCAGTCCAGCAGTTCATTGAGGAAGGCCCGAGCGCATGCTCGGGCCTTCCTCAATTGCAGGGCCAGACCGGTTGTGGCGATCCCGAGATCTCCAGGGAAGAAGT
The DNA here is from genome assembly GCA_041675125.1 of Candidatus Nanopelagicales bacterium. Lineage (GTDB taxonomy): Bacteria > Actinomycetota > Actinomycetes > S36-B12 > S36-B12 > UBA11398. The sequence continues at coordinate 36,360 of JBAYUM010000001.1, read as the reverse complement.
GTCCTTCTGCGGTGCTTCCATTCGTCCATAGGATGACGCTGGCGATAGGCGCCGGCACCCGAGGAGGTCGTGATGCCCCAGTACGTCGCAATTCTCTACACCAAGGATGTCGACTGGTCGCATCCTGACCAGGCCGCTGACATGGCTGAGTACGGAGCCTTCAATGAGGCGGCCGCTGCCGTGATCCGCGGCGGTGCAGCCCTGTACCCCACTGTCACGGCGACAACCGTGCGTGTATCCGGTGGCAAGGGCGGCGAGGTGCTGGCCTCTGACGGCCCGTATGCCGACACGAAGGAGTCACTCACGGGATTCTTCGTGCTTGAGTGCGCTGATCTCGACGAGGCCATTGCGCTTGCCGCCCAGATTCCTGCTGCGTGGGACGGGGCGGTCGAGGTGCGCCCGGTCCTGCCGATCATGTGATGCTCGCGCATTGAGTCCGACACCTTCGCCGGCTGACGCGGCTGAGTTGGCTGTGCGCGAGCACTACTCGCGCATTCTTGCCACGCTCATCCGCGTCACCGGCGATGTGGATATCGCCCAGGATGCGCTGCAAGAGGCGACGGTGCGTGCACTGCAGACCTGGTCTCGAGACGGCATACCCGAGCAACCGCGAGCATGGCTGACAACCGTGGCTCGACGGTGCGCAATCGACCGGATCCGTCGTGATCTGGTGCGCGAGGCCAAGGAGGCCGCAGCGGTGGCGTTCACGTTCGAGGACGTTCCTGAGCCGTCCGATTCGGTTGTGCGCGATGACCTCCTGCGCCTGGTCTTCACCTGCTGCCATCCCAGTCTCTCGCTCGATGCGCAGGTCGCCTTGAGCCTGCGGACCCTCGGCGGATTGAGCACGGCAGAGGTGGCACGAGCATTGATGGTGCCGGAACCGACGATGGCAAAGCGCCTGACCCGAGTGAAGCAGAAGATCCGGCTTGCACGAATTCCGTATCGTGTGCCGTCGGATGAAGAGCTGCCTCTTCGCCTGCCTGCAGTGCTGTCGACCATCTACCTCATCTTCAATGAGGGCTACGCGGCTGGCGGTGGCGAACAGGTGATGAGGATCGTCCTGATCGATGAGGCGCTGAGGCTTGGGCGTCTTGTGCACGACTTGATGCCAGATGAGGCTTCTGCGACTGGCCTGCTCGCATTGATGCTGCTCCAGGACTCGCGCAGGCAGGCCCGAGTATCAAGCCAGGGGTCGGTGATCCCGCTGTCCGAACAGGATCGCACCCAATGGAACGCTGCTGGGATACGCGAGGGAGTCGAACTCGTCGGAGAAGCCCTGCGAAGGACTCCGCAGGAACCTGATGCCTATGCGGTGCAGGCAGCCATTGCCGCATGTCATGCTCTCGCTGGGGACTTCGCGCACACTGACTGGGATGCGGTGATCTCCTGGTATGACGTACTGCTCACCGTGCAGAACTCGCCGGCTGCCCAACTGGGAAGGGCAAGTGCAATCGGCGAGCGCGATGGTGCGGAGATCGGGTTGACGGAAGTCGAGGCGATTCGCGGTCTTGAGCTGCATGCCTGGTGGCATGCAGCACGCGCCGAGCTGCTGCATCGACTCGATCGAACTGAAGAGGCACGCGCCGCCAGTGCACAGGCCGTGGAACTGGGCCTCAATGACGCGCATGCGCGCTATCTGGGTCGAGTGCGCTCTCCGGCCTAGCCGATCTTGATCGGCACGTGTGTGCTGATCACCTTCTTGCTCAACGCAGAGCAGCCACCGACCAGGGTGCAGACCTCAGTTGCACCCTTGGTCTTGACCGTGATCCGCTTGTCATTCGTGCTGTAGTGGATCGTGAAGGGCTTGCCTGCCTTCGAGAAAGCGCAGGCGACCTGGCGGCCCCTGGTCGAGCAGCCATTGAACGTCGCGCCGACGATCCATTCCTCCATGGAGGCGTAGGCCTTGGCGCCGAGGGACTTGTCGAACATCTGGATGCCCCAGAGATCGTTGAATGGTTCCCATCGGTACCAGTAGACCCGGCTGATGCCCATATTGAGAGCATCGAGATAGGTGCGAGCCACCCATGAGGAAGCGCGGGTGTCGTCGATATCGACATCCGGGTTCTTAGGTCCTGGACCCTTGAGCCCGTAGTTGTCCTCGGTCTCCCACATGGGCTTGGTCGGGGCATGCGCCTTGACCAGCATGTCCTGCCATTGCTGGGCCAGTGCAGCCTGGTCAAGGGGGGTGCCCAGGCTTGCGGGGTACGTGTGGGCTGCCCATACATCGATCGGCCAGCCCTTGCTGCCGAGCTCCTCGAGGAAGGCCGGGTAGAACTTCTTGAACGGTCCACCAAGGCGTGTGCCCGTGCTGGGGGCAACCACGGTGGCTGCCGGGTCGATGCGCTTGATGATGTCGTAGGCCCGCTTGGTCAGGTCTGCCATCTGCGCTGGCGAGCCGGTGGAGAAGGTGCTGAGGTTTGCCTCATTCCATGGCTGGTACGAGGTGATCTTGCCCTTGTAGCGGGTCACCACGGCCGTGACCCATTGATTCCACCATGCGAAGTCCTTGGGCATGCCTGCGGCTCCCGGCTGGGGCAGTGCATCCGGCGACGGGTCGTTGGTGGCCCAGGAAGGGGTACCGGCCAGGACCATCAGGATGTCGTTGACGCCGTGTGCCTGAGAGGTTGCGACTGCCTTGTCGAGATTGGTCCAGTCGAAAGTCCCCTGGACCTTCTCGATATTCGCCCAGCTGGTCTGGTTGTCCCAAAGGCGAAGCGAACCGATCGGAATAGTCGGCCAGGAGCCGATCTCGGCGTTCATGACATGCATGCCGAAGAGAGTCGCGGGAACGACCTGGCCCTTCAACGGGTTATTGCCCCTGGCTCCTGGGGCTGCTTGGGCTGGAGCCAGCACCGTCATGGCGATAGCAGCACTGGCGATGAAGGCAAGGGGTCTGTTCAGGCGCATGCAAGCAATCGTGGCACTCGATCAGGTGTCGGCCGGCGTGCGCCACTGCTGTTCTTGAGTGGCAATGATCACGGTGATGTCATCTGCCCATGGGAGTGACTGTTCGCGCGCTTGGCCCATGAGCAGCTCGAGCGCCTCGGCGGCGTCTCCTTGTGCCTGGTGCCAGGCTTCGCTGGCCCAGCGGGTCACTGTTGAATCGTCGCTGCACTCGATGAGCCCATCAGTTGCGATCAGGCAGGCGGTGCCGCGAGCCATGTGGATGGTCATCGATGTCCACTGGCCACCTAGGCCGCTGACCACCGGACCAGTTGTCGGGAGCACCTGTGTCTGGCCGGCTTCCAGGAGCAGGGCGAAGGGATGGCCTGCCGAGCAGAACTCGAGGGACTCACCATCAAGTACGCCCATGAACAGGGTGAGGAATCTGCCCGGATCCCAGCCACCAACTGCGAGGGAGTGCGCAATGACTGCCAGCGGGACACCTGCTTGGAGGGCTGTACTGACGATCGCTTGGCTCTGCAGCGCGATCACGCCCGCCGGGACTCCATGGCCGGCGATATCGGCCATGGCAAAGACCCGCCGGCCGTCAGTGCGCTCTCCTGCCCACCACCAATCACCTGCAATGACTCCTTCGATCGGTCGATGGAAGCCGTGGATTCCGGGGACGGCCGCACCCGACTGATCAAGGGCTGCGTGTATGGCCACAGTGATCGGGGCAGCCTGTTCCAGGGCTTGGGATTTCTGCGCTGCGGTGTCGTGCTCGTGCACAAGTGCTCGTCGGAGCAGTTCGGCGTCGCTGCCGACCGATGCGATCTCGGCAGGTCCGCAGCCTGCAATGACGTGTTCGTGGTGTCGAGTCGACGTGCTCAAGTCCCTTCGCAGTGATGAGAGCGGTCGAAGCACTCGTCGGTCGATTCCGATCAGCATTGCCATGATCAGGATTAGCAGCAGCACCGTCTCTATCGCGACGGTCGTTCGGAGCAGTGCCTCGGTGCGCCGCAATGAGGAGCGCAGGGGCTGGCTGCCTTCGGCGATTGCATCCGTCAGGGTCCGTGAGGAGTCGAGCATCTCCTCGGAGAGAGCGAGTTGCGGTTTCGACAGTCGTGGTGGATCGTCGGCCAGTACGGATGCAGCCACACCGGTGACCCATTCGCGCGCGGACTTGCGGGCAGACTGACTCAGGCTGACGAATTGAGCATCCGCAGATGGAATTGAAGCATGCTCAAGAGCATTGTCCAGGGAGGTGATCGTCGAGAGGGCGTGCTGCCTCGGGCCCCGTGATCGATGGTGCTCGAAGTCGGACAGGGCGGCGATCGCGAGCTGCTCACTGTGATTCAGGGCGAGGTATGAATCGAACGCAGGAATCCACTGCTCATCTATCAGTGCCCTCGTGCGTCGCGATTGCAGTTCGTCATCGATGAGCAGAGCACCACAGACGAGCACCAGCAGGGCACTTGTTGTCGTGAGCCCTCGTGCCCATGATTTCAGACTCAGCATGGTCTACCCCCGCACTCCACTGCGTCCCAGAGAAGATACGGCGTGCCAGACCGAAAAGTCGGGACTTTGGTCCTGGGCTGATGATGGTGAATTCGCATTTCGCGCAATAGTGTTCATGCAGACACCAATGTGTGAAGAGGCGAAATGAATCTTGACCTAGCCCGTTGGCAATTCGCGGTTACCACCGTCTATCACTTCTTCTTCGTGCCGCTCACTCTTGGTACGGTGTGGTTCGTGGTCGGTTTCCAGACTGCTTGGGTGCGCACTGGAAACGTGAAGTACCTGCGACTGACCAAGTTCTTCGGAAAGCTCTTCCTGATCAACTTCGCCATGGGCGTGGTGACGGGAATCGTCCAGGAGTTCCAATTCGGGATGAACTGGTCGGACTATTCCAAGTTCGTGGGTGACGTCTTCGGTGCCCCACTGGCGATGGAAGGACTGCTGGCGTTCTTCCTTGAATCCACCTTCCTGGGGCTATGGATCTTTGGCTGGGATCGACTGCCGAAGAAACTGCATCTCGCAACGATCTGGGCGGCGGCCATCGGCACGCTCTCCTCGGCGTTCTTCATTCTTGCCGCGAACTCGTGGATGCAGCATCCAACCGGGTATGAGATCAGTGCGACGACGGGTCGAGCAGTGTTGAACGACATCGGCTCGGTGCTGTTCCAGAACACCTCGCTCATCGCGTTCACGCACACGATCTTCGCCTCATTCCTGGTTGCGGGGGCCTTTGTCGCTGCGGTCGGCGCCTGGCACATGGCCAAAGGCCGCGACGTCGACGTCTTCCGCCCAGCTGTGAAGGCGGCTTCGTGGGTGATCCTGATTGCAGCAGTCGTCGTATCGGTCACTGGCGATCTTGATGCCAAGATCATGGTCGAGCAGCAGCCGATGAAGATGGCCGCTGCTGAAGGCCTCTACCAGACCACGGCGAACGCGCCATTCTCGATTCTGAGCATCGGCGATATCTCGGGTGACACCGCTACTCGCATCATCGAGGTGCCCGGGTTGATGTCCTTCCTGGCGACAGGATCCTTTGATGGCACCGTGCAGGGGATCAACAACCTGCAGGAGACCTATACGCAGCAGTACGGACCTGGTGACTACAGCCCATATGTGCCGGTCACCTACTGGGGCTTCCGCCTCATGATCGGTCTCGGGATGCTCGCTGCCCTCTATGCAGTCTGGGCCTTGTGGCGCTTCCGCGGTGGTAGAAATCCGAAGAGCAAGATCTTCGCCCTCACCACCGCAGGTATCACCCTGATGCCATTGTTCGGCATCTCAGCCGGATGGATCTTCACCGAGATGGGACGCCAGCCCTGGCTTGTGTTCGGGCTGCAGAAGACAGCCGAGGGAGTCTCTCCGACAGTGACGTCGACTGAGGTGCTCATCTCGTTCATCGGATTCACCGTGGTCTACGCAGTGCTGGCGATATTCGAAGTGCGCTTGATGCTCAAGGCGATCAAGGCCGGTCCCCCGGAGATCTCATCTGAGGATCCGTTCGGGGACGCCAAGGATTCTTCCGACAAGCAGCTCTACTTCGCATACTGATCTGGGATTAAGGAACTGACATGGAACTCGTAACCGTCTGGTTCATTCTGGTCGCCGTGCTGTGGATCGGATACTTCGTACTCGATGGCTTCGACCTCGGCGTCGGGATGCTGCTCCCGATCATTGGGCGCAACGACGTCAGTCGCCGAGTCATGGTGAACTCCATCGGGCCCGTCTGGGACGGCAATGAGGTCTGGCTACTGGTTGCCGGTGGCGCGACGTTCGCAGCCTTTCCGCTCTGGTACGCCACGATGTTCAGCGGCTACTACCTCGCCCTGTTCCTCATCCTGCTGGCCTTGATTCTGAGAGGCGTCGCATTCGAATATCGCGGAAAGAAGGACGACGTCAACTGGCGCCGAAATTGGGATGCAGCAATCGTCGTCGGCTCCAGTCTGCCTGCCCTGCTGTTCGGGGTTGCCTTCGGCAACATCGTCGGCGGGTCGCAGATTGCATCGACATCAGCGAATGCTGCTGATGCTGGTTCCATCAACTACGTAGGTTCATTCTTCGATCTGCTCAATCCGTTCTCTGTCATCGTCGGCCTGATGACGCTGACGGTGTTTGCAACGCACGGTGCGATATTCCTGGCCTTGAAGACTTCCGGTGAAGTGCGCGAGGCCTCGCGCAAAGCGGCCGTGCGCATTGGCCTGGTTGCCGCCGTATTCGCAGTGATCGCGCTGCTGTGGGCACAGACGTTCAGTGAGCGCGTCGCCGTGACCCTGCCATTGGTGCTCATTGCCGCCGTTATGTGGCTCAGCGGCCTGGTTGCGACGCTCAAGGGCCGGGATGGCTGGGCATTCATCCTGAGTGCAGGAACGATTGTCTTTGCCGTAGCCGCACTGTTCTTCGGCCTGTACCCGAATGTCATGCCAAGCGCCATTGACCCAGCGTTCAATCTCACGGTGTTCAACGCTTCCAGCCAGTCGTACACCTTGACCGTGATGACGGTTGTGGCGGTGATCATGACACCTCTGGTGCTGCTCTACCAAGGCTGGACGTACTGGGTCTTCCGCAAGCGCCTGACATCGGCAATGATCCCCAGCTAGCAGGGATTGGTGCTGCTGTGCACCTTCAGCAAGAATGACTGAGTGAGGCCTATTGATCCGCGACTGCTGCGGTACGTACGCAGCAGTCGTCGGTTTCTCGTGCTCGCGGTGCTGCTCGGGGTCCTCACCTCGATTGTCGTGATCGTCCAGGCTCGGGTTCTTTCGAATATCATCGTTGACGTCACGTCCGAAGGCGCTGGACTGAGCAGCGTCATGCCGGCGATCTGGCTGCTGGGAGCTGTCTTCGCAGTGCGAGCCTTGCTCAACTGGTGGTCTGAGGTGGCAGCCTTCAGGTCTGCGGCTACCGCGAAGCAGGAACTCCGCAGCGCTGCGACGGAGCAGATCCTCCTTGCTGGTCCGTACGGTCCCGCGGGGACACAGCCAGGTGAGCTTGCGACACTGATGACCCGTGGCATCGATGGCCTTGATGCCTACTACGCCAGGTACCTTCCCCAACTGATCCTTGCCGTAGTGGTGCCACTCGCAGTGCTGGGGGTGATGGTTGGCGCTGATCTCCTCAGCACTCTCATCATCGCCGTCACCATTCCGTTGATTCCACTGTTCATGGCATTGATCGGCATGTACACGAAGACTCGAGTCGATCGACAGTGGCGCACCCTGGGCCGGCTGTCCGGCCATTTCCTCGACATCGTGGCCGGGCTCCCCACCCTGAAGGCCTTCGGTCGGGCTAAGGATCAAGAACGGGCCATCCGTGCCATGGGTGAGGAATACCGCTCCTCGACTATGGGCGTTCTGCGCATCTCCTTCCTGTCCTCACTTGCCCTCGAACTGCTGGCGACCCTGTCGGTTGCCCTGGTGGCCGTATCCGTCGGTCTGCGACTGGCTGAGGGGCAGATCCAGTACTCCACTGCGCTCTTCATCCTGATCCTGGCTCCGGAGGCCTATCTGCCATTGCGCATGGTCGGGCAGCAGTTCCATGCTGCAGCTGAGGGCATGGGTGCGGCCGAGCACGTCTTCGCCCTGATCGGTCCTGATGCTGATATGGAGAAAGCCACAGTCACGGTGAAGGGACCGGTGGCAGCCCTTGGCGTTACTGATCTCCAGGTCAGATTCGGCGATCATCAAGCCCTTGCACCGGTCTCCTTTCGCGCCGAGGCGGGACAGATCACGGCCCTTGCCGGTCCCTCGGGAGCGGGGAAGACCACATTGCTTGCAGTTGTCATGGGATTCATACCGCCAACTGAAGGGTCCGTCTGGCTGCAGACCGATGTGGTCGTTGACCAGAAGGATGTGGACCTCGAGGCGTGGAGGTCGTCGATCGGCTGGGTTCCTCAGCGAGCTCATCTGGTGTCTGCCTCCTTGCGCTCGAACGTCACTCTCCGTGAGGTGGTCGCACTCGGAGCACCTGCGGCAGGTGATCGCGAGGTGATGGATGCGCTGGTGCAGGCAGGCATCGCGGACGAAGTGACGCACGACCCCAGTGGACTCGCACGCGAACTGCATGTCGACGGTGCAGGCTTCTCTGTTGGCCAGTTGCAGCGATTGGCCCTCGCACGCGCCCTGGTGCGGCTGCCCGAGCTGCTCATCCTCGATGAGCCGACTGCGGCCTTGGATGCGAAGAGCGAGCAGGCGGTATTGCTGGCAATTCGCCAGGCAGCCGATCGCGGTGCGGTCGTGCTGGTTGTCGCGCACCGGCCAGCCATGCTGGCCATCGCGGATCAGGTCGTGCGCATCGGCGGTGGTCACGAGTGAGGCGCAGTCCGGTATGGCAGGTCTGGATGGCCATGCGTGCGCAGGGTCGAGAGCTCACCGGCGCAGCGGTCCTTGGCTTCATCGCCTCTGCCAGCGCAGTGGCGCTCCTGGGCACCTCGGGTTGGCTGATTGCTACTGCCGCAGGCGCACCTCCAGTCCTGACGCTCACTGTGGCAGCGGTCATGGTGCGGGCCTTTGCGCTCTTTCGAGCGATCTTCCGCTACGCCGAGCGTCTGGCCGGGCATGACGCAGCCTTCCGAGGTCTCGCAGGCCTGCGAGTCTCCGTGTATCGACAACTGGAACGCCTTGCACCCGGTGGACTGGTCAACTTCGGGCGTGGTGATCTCCTGCGCCGACTGGTGACTGATGTGGATTCCGCGGTCGACCTCCCTTTGCGCGTGGTACTGCCATGGCTGCAGGCAGCGCTCGTGGTCGCGGGTGCTCTGGTCTTCTTCTGGTGGCTGCTTCCCGTGCTTGCCGCATTCATGGCGGCGGTAGGGCTCATGGCCCTGACCCTGGTGCCATGGCTGATATCCCGCCTCACTCTGCGAGCCCAGGAGCGCCTTACTCCTGTTCGCGCTGAACTGTCTGCTGCAATGGTCAACGGGTTCTCTGCTGTTGCAGACCTGAATGCCCTCGGCGCCAGTGACCGGGCTCTTGGTCGACTCGCGACCATCGACGCAGAGCTCACAATGCACGGCCGTCGCGAGGCCTTCGGACTTGGACTGGCGGGTGCGCTGATGACAGTTGTTCAAGGGGCCGCGGTCGTCGGTGCAATCTGTCTGGTGACCCCCGCTGTCTCCAGCGGTCGGCTGGATGCGGTGTGGCTTGCCGTGGCCGCACTGCTGCCGATAGCGGTCTTCGACGTCCTGGCCACCCTTCCTGCTTCAGCGATTGCATTCCAGCGGGTGCGTGCGGGGGCGGTTCGCATCGCAGCGCTCAGCGGTATGCCAACCCCCGTTGACGAGCCGTCGTCTCCACGCGCAATTCCTGAAGGCTTCCAAGGCCTTGACCTGCTGGACCTCCATGCCTCATGGACGAATGACGTCCACGGGGACCTCGTATCAATCCAATTGAGCATCCATCAGGGCGAGCATGTCTTTCTCGTCGGTCCAAGCGGCGCTGGCAAGTCGACGCTCGCCATGGTCCTCATGGGATTCCTGCCCTACACGGGATCTGCGCTCATCAACGGCGTGGAGATTGCGGACTCTGACCATGACCAGTTGCGCGAGCGCGTGGGCCTCTTGGCACAGCGTGCGCACATCTTCGATACGACGATCCAGGAGAACGTGACACTCGGTCGAAGGGCTCTGGCGGAAGATGTCGTCTCGGCAGCGATCGGCGGTGCTCAACTGGACACCATGGTCGCGCGCCTGCCGCACGGCGCAGAGACTTCGGTTGGAGCCTTCGGCTCTGCGATCTCCGGTGGCGAGGCGCAGCGCATCGCGCTTGCTCGACTCATTGTCGAACCCCGCCCATTGGTGATTCTGGATGAGCCCACTGAGCACCTGGATCTTGGCACTGCGGACTCCGTGGAGGGGGTGCTTCGTGAGCAACTTGCATCGTTCACGACGCTGACCATCACCCATGCGCTTCTGGGCATCCCTGATGAGGCTCGGGTGATCGAGATGCAGGAGGGACGAATCACTGCCGAGGGAGCTTGCCGTGATCTCCAGGTGGGGCCCGGCTGGTTCGCACAGCAATGGCAGGCTCAGCGGGAGATCGCTTTGGTGGCCTCCGACCGGTCCCTGTTCAGGTCCAAGTAGGCAGATGTGAGAACGGTGAGGAAGGAGAAGCGGCAGCATGCATGATGGTCCCGTGACCAAGGATCAGGACAACGGCCTGCTCGCGGCTGTCGTTGGCGTCGCTGCTGGTCTGGATCTCGAAGCAACGCTGCTCCGGATCGTGCGCTCTGCGGTGGAACTCACCTCGGCGACTTATGGCGCGCTCGGCGTCCTGGGGCCTGATCGCCAGGTCGTCCAATTCCTTACGGTGGGGCTGGATGAGCAGCAGGTGGCAGAAGTGGGTCCCTTTCCACAGGGCAAGGGCATCCTGGGGCTGTTGATCGAGCACCCGGTGCCGATCCGACTGGACGATCTTTCCGAGCATCCGGCATCGGTCGGCTTCCCCCTGGGCCATCCGCCGATGAAGACCTTTCTCGGAGTGCCGGTGCATGTGCGCAATGAGGTCTTCGGCAATCTCTATCTGACCGAGAAGCGCAACGGGGAGGGCTTCACCGCTGACGATGAGCGTATGGTCATTGCCCTGGCAGCGGCAGCGGCAGTGGCGATCGAGAATGGTCGGCTGTACGAGTCAAGTCGACGACGAGAGGAATGGCAGCAGGCGGTTGCCGCCATCGCCACCAGCATTCTCTCGACGAACGATGGCGAAGGCGTCCTCCCCCTGATCGCCGAGCGTGCACGAACGATCTCCGGAGCCGACGCCTGCGTCATCGCCCTCCCCGACTCGCGTGGGGTACTGGTTGCTGAAGTCGTCGATGAGGACGACGCCAATCGCGTCAGCTCCTCGGAAGAGCCGCAGCGCTCGGTTCATCGACAACGGGCACGTCCGGAGCGATCAGCTGCGTTTTCAGATCTTGCGGCGGGATGGATCGGGCGCGAGATACCGGAGAACTCACTGCTGCATGAATCCATGAAGCACGGGCAGACCTTTCGCCAGTCCAAGGCGACGATCTATCTCGACCACGCTCGCAATTTCGGTTCCGTCGTCGCCGTGCCGATGCGTAGCGAGGATCGGTCAATCGGTGTGCTTGCCCTCATCTGGGACATTGACGTTCAGTCCCCTAATCGCGATGCCCTCGAATTCGTGGAGAGCTTCGCTGCGCAGGCGGCCGTGACGCTGGCGCTGGCAGAGGCGCAGCGAGAGCACGAGAAGCTGGCGCTCTACGAGGATCGAGATCGCATTGCACGTGATCTCCATGACCTTGTCATCCAGCGGCTCTTCGCCACGGGCATGTCGTTGCAAGGTACCTCGCGAGTAGGCGCGATGGACCCAGCCGTGGAGGAGCGAATCTCGAAGGCTGTCGATGAGCTGGATGAGACCATTCGCGAGATCCGCCAAACCATCTTCGCCCTGCACGAGCCTTCCTCCGGGCCAGCCTCCGGCGTGCGCGGGCGAGTGCTGCGGGAGGCCACTCAGTCGGCAGCACTACTCGGATTCGAACCTTCCGTTCGCTTCGTCGGACCCGTCGACTCTGTCGTCAGCAATCAACTGGCCGAGCATCTGATCGCGGCACTTCGCGAGGCGTTGTCGAACGCCATGAAGCATGCGCAGGCACAGCGCATCGACATCCTGGTCGAGGTCGATCGCGTCTCGGTGACACTCCTGGTCACCGACAACGGCATTGGAATCGATCGCGAGGGTCCAATGCGCAGGTCTGGCGTGGCGAATCTGTCAGCGCGTGCCCAGGAACTCGGCGGTTCCTGTCAGATCCAACGAGTTGCAATGGCGGGGGGGACCCGCCTTGCCTGGCGTGTTCCGCTCGACTGAACCTTGGCTCGCCCCAATGCTCAGGAGTTCTTGGAGTGCTGCTCGGCAGCCATGCGAGCGGCCAGCGCTGCGGCCTGGGTTCGTCGTTCCATGCCAAGTTTCGCCAGCAGGCTGGAGACGTAGTTCTTGACGGTCTTCTCGGCAAGGTGCATCGTCTCGCCGATCTGTCGGTTGGTGAGACCGTCGCCTATCAGGGTCAGAATCCTGTGCTCTTGATCTGACAGGCCCTGAAGGCGTTGATCCTGCTGGTCGCCGGAGCGAAGCCGGTCCAGGACTCTTTGAGTGGCGCCTGGATCGAGCAGTGACTTGCCTGCGGCCACCTCGCGGATTGCCGTCATGAGGTCGTTTCCCCGAATCTCCTTCAGCACATAGCCGGAGGCGCCAGCCATGATCGCGTCGAAGAGCGCCTCATCGTCTGCATAGGAGGTGAGCATGAGGCAGCGGACATCCGGTAGGTCGGATCGGATATCCCGGCAGACCTCGACACCTGATCCGTCGGGAAGCCGCACATCGAGCACGGCAACTGTCGGACGTGAGGCTGGGATCCGGTGGAGTGCCTCGTCCTTCGAGGAGGCCTCGCCGACCACTTCCATATCGGACTCGAGATTGATGAGATCAGCAAGACCTCGGCGAACGATTTCATGGTCATCAAGCAGGAAGACGCGAATGGGCTCGACGGGGCTGGGCATTGGGCCATTCTGCCCTAACCGATGACCAGCCATGGAGAAGCCAGGCGCTGAGTCATTCCAGGTTCCAGGGGATCGTGGGATCGGCTGGATCTGGTCGGTGCGTCATAGGCTTTCAGCATGACCTCGGTTGCGCTCATCCAGTTGGACGTGTCCAGCGCCGAGCCAGTCGAGTCGAGGTGCGCCCGCGCCCTGGACATGGTGGCACAGGCGGCCACCCGGGCCGATCTGATTGTGCTGCCCGAACTCTGGCACGTTGGTGCCTTCGACATTCCCGCGGCGAAGACCGATGCGATCTCACTGGACGGGGATCTGGCATTGCGGATGAGCGCAGCGGCGAGGGCTGCTAGCGCCTGGCTGCATGCGGGCTCCTTCGCTGAGCTCGCAGTCGACGGGCATCTGTTCAACACCAGCCTGGTGTTCGATCCGGCCGGTGAGCGCATTGCGACGTACCGCAAGGTGCATCTGTTCGGCTTCGAATCTGGGGAGGCTGCAGAGCTCTCGAGTGGTGATGAGCTCGTATGCGTGAGCACGCCACTTGGCAGGACGGGCTTGGCCACCTGCTACGACCTGCGCTTCCCAGAGTTGTTCCGTGCCCTGACTGACGAAGGCGCAGATTCGTTCGTCATCTCGTCCGGTTGGCCCATGGCGCGCCTGGAGCACTGGAAGGTCCTGGTGCGTGCCCGAGCGATCGAGAATCAGGCGTGGGTCCTCGCGTGCAACGAGGTTGGACTGCAGGGACCTGTCGGTGACCAGATAGCGCTCGGAGGCTGCTCGCAGGTGGTGAGCCCAGCAGGGGATGTCGTTGCCTGCGCCGATGACTCAGAGTCGATCCTCATCGTGGAAGTCGATGCATCAGCGGCAGAGCAACTGCGCACGTCGTTTCCCGTGCTGCGCGACATGCGCATTCACGGCTCATTCACTTCGTGAGTTGACGCTCCAGACCGATCACGACAATCGGATTGCTTGCAGGCTTGAGCCAGGTGACCAGTTCGCGCATGCGCACCTTGGGCATGCTGATGCATCCTGCCGTCGGGACTCCCTTGGAGACGTGCAGAAAGATCCCACCACCGCGGCGCGTGTTCGCGGGTTGCGAAGCGCGGTTGATCCCGTCAGCAGTGCGCACGATCGGTCCTGGCGGGGCGTTGAAGTCCGTGGCCACGACGTAGTCGTACTGCGGTCCCATCTGCCAGAGGTGCTCGACGAATCTCCCATAGGACGCCCATGGGCGTGGCGCCGACTGGAAGAGGTTGTATGTCGCAGGCACTCGCGGGTCGTACGTCCACGCGTCATCGTGATCGACACGAACATATGGGAGGTGCGCCCCTGGATCGGGCTGCCTGCCGAATGCCGAGGTCAGGCGGTACCGGCCCATCGGTGTCTTGCCCGTCGACTGGATGCGCTGATTCCCGGCCACGAGGCCATGGATGCCAAGGAAGACCGGCGTTGGTCTGCCGATCTGCGTCCAGCGCCCAGCTGAGCGTTGGTAGGTGCGCAGGGTTCCCTTGGTCGACGTGAGCGCTGGCGCGGATACCAGCACCACTTGATCCGAGCTCGTGACGGTCTCGAGGGCGGCTGGCTGATCAGCGAAGGCTGGTCCGGCCCAGCCGGACAGTGCGAGAGCCACCACGGCGGAGCCGATGACATGCCGCACTGCGCACCGGCTCACTGCGACAGGCGCCGGTCGCGTTCGGCTATTCGAGCCAGGCGCTCGTTGTAGGCAACCATCTCCGCATTGCCGTCGCGATCGGCCTGTCGGTCGGCTCGCGCATTCTCCCTGTCATCGCTGCGAGCCCATTGAACTGCGATGACGACCATCACCATGATCGATGGGATCTCGGCCAGTGCCCAGGCGATCTGCCCGCCGATGAGCGAGTCCTGCACGAGACTGGTGACCCACGGAGGCTGCACGACCCCGTACCACTCTGGTGCGAGTGAGAGGTCAGAGCTCATCATGAGAATGACGGCGAAGAAGCCATGCACGGATATGGCGAGCAGCAGGAGCATGAAGCGCCCCCAGTACGGCAGTGGCTTCGGACGTGGGTCGATGCCCATCACCACCCAGTAGAAGAGGTAGCCCGCGAGCAGGAAGTGCAATTGCATGTAGATATGCCCGACGTGGCTGCCCATGAGCCAGCCGAAGGCGGGGGTCAGGTAGAGGCCGTAGAGCCCGATGACATAGACGAAGAACACGTAGAACGGGTTGGTGAGCAGTCGAGTGACCCAGCTGTGCAGGAACCAGACAAGCCATTCGCGTGGTCCACGCTCGTTTCCGTGTGACGGTTTCAAGGCTCGTAGGGCAAGGGTCGCCGGTGCCCCGAGAACGAGCAGGATCGGTGCCAGCATGGCCATCGTCATGTGCTCGGTCATGTGCAAGGCGATCGACACCTGTGCGTAGTTGGCAATGCCGGCGTTGGTGCACCAGATGACGACACCGATGCCGCCCAGCCACGAGATGGTGCGGCCCCAAGGCCATTTGTCGCCGCGCGCGCGCAGACGTGCAACTCCATAGCAGTACAGGCCTGCTGCGATCAGTGATCCCGTGAAGAAGAAGGGGTCGAGATGGAAGCCGAGGACGACAGAGCTCACTGTTGGCGCTGGTGGGTACGCGAATCCGAGAAGACTCTCGCCGAGGGTCGTGAACTGCGTCTCGATGCGCGGTGGGGCCGAGGATGCCAACGCGACGCCCAAGGCGATCGCCACGCCCATCGTGAGCAGCTCGAGTGCGGCGACGCGAATGAAGACCTGACTGCGTGAGCTCGTGAGCGATGCGGCGACGCGGTGGCGCATCTGCCAGCCGATGGCTGCAAGTGCGACGAGCACCAGGACCTTGACGATGGTGATCTGGCCGTAGCCAGTGGTGAGCAGTTGCGACGCTGAGTCGAGCCTGGTGTACGCGTTGCCGAGTCCGCTCGCCGCGACGAGTGCAAAGGCGATGAGAGCGATGCTGGAGAACCGCTGGACCGATCGCTGCACGGGTATGTCACGACGCAGGGCATGCAGTGCCAGTGCCAGGAGGCCGCCGATCCAGAGGAAGGCGCCGAGTACGTGTGCGACACCGGATGTCAGTGCCAGGGCGTGGTCGCCGAGCCCCGACCCGTGACCGCCGAGCGACGGCAGTGCGGCGGCGAGGAGCGACACCACCAGCCAACCGAGGCCGGCCCCGGTTGTCGAACTCACGAAGCAGCCTGCTGCGACCACGACCGCGATCAGGGCGATTGCAAGCAGGGCCCGAGTCGCCGGGATGTCGTTGGCGTACGTCGCGATGAGCTGAGGGTTCAGCACCTGGCCTAGGGTCAGTCCGAGGACATCGGCCAGTGCGAAGACCATCTGCACGAGAGCCAGAACAGCCCAGATGCAGGCCGCGGTACCAGCGCGCACGAGGTCCTGCCTTCCGGCAGGCGAGACCACTCCCTTCTTGCCGGCGGGGTCCAGCACGCTGGCAGCCAACAGCCAGCCGATGGTCGCCAGGGCTGCGAGGTCGGTCAGCAGCCGCAGGATCGGCGTGCCCCAGACCACGAGGGGTCCAGGATCGGGCAGCCCGGATGCAGGTGGCTCATAGCCGCCGCCGCTGATCACCAGGGCTACCGACAGCACGCTGATGAGAGCTGCGACGAGTCCCAGGCCGATGAGGGCGACGGGAACCCGAGTCGGCTGCCCTGTCTGCACCAGCCGGCTCATCCCCTGCTCCATCTGCCCACTCGACGACCTTACGCGCCTGTCTCGCGAGTGGCCCACCGACGGCTACTTCGTCAGGCGTGGCGCCTCATAGACCTGCCTGTGCGTCTTGCCGTTGCTCGAGGTGGTCACCGTGATCGAGGTGAACACCCGGTTTCCGTCAATCGTCTTCGGCACGGTCAGCGAGACTGTTGCGGGGGCGTCGATGAACTTCCCGGCAGCGCAGTTCGGCTTGCAGTCATTTTCCTGGAAGATGCCAGTCGCCTTTGCCGTGCCTGAAGTCCACGAGGACCACTTGAGATCCTTGAGCAGGCTGTTGGCATCCGCACACGTCAGGATGTACGACTTGGGCTTGGTCTCCAGCACGGTGCCGGCATTCGTGCAGGCGACGATCTTCGTCTTGCTGGGTGCGGCGGGGGCAGCCTGAGCCAGTGGGGCAAGGGCTGCCCCGATGACGAATGTGGCGGCAGCGGCGACAGCGAGAGTGGAACGCATGAGTCCTCCTGGGGCTTGGGGTAACGACGAGTATGACGGCGTCAGCGCCGAAACAGTTCCCCAACGGCTTCGGCCTGCCTCACCAGCACACCAGGGCACGGCATTCGACACAATGGGGGCATGACCTTCCGCCCTTGGCTGACGTCGAAGACGCCAATCGCGCCGCCGAAGTCGGCAAACCCGACGTGGCGCTCCCTGCTCTATGCAGGTGTCGTCACGGGAGCCTGGGCCGGATTGGCCGCCCTTGTCGTCTATGGACTTGGCAGGCTGCTTGGGGTGCCCTTCCTCACCGCACCGCGCGAGGGTGACGAGTTGCGGATCGTGCCCTGGTTCGTGCCGCTGGCAGTGCCCTTCGCGGTGGCAGTGCTGGGCGCCCTTGCTTCGAGTCTGGTGCTCGGTCGGCGCCATGCCAAGCAGGTGGTGCTGTGGGCTGGTGGCCTGATCGCAATCGCTTCGATTGCCTGGCCAGCGCTGCAGCCGAGCGGGGTGCTTTGGTCGACAAGGATCTGGCTGATGGTCATGCACGCAGTTGCCTGGTTCCTGATCGTCCCTCAGATCGCCCGCATTGCGGGTGACTCAGAACCCGATGCGAGCCAGGCGCGGGAGCTCCTGAGCGAAGTCCAGCGATGACGACAACGCGTGTGGGCAGTCGCGCATTGCCCGTGGCAGCGTTTATCGCGATGCGACCCCGTCAGTGGTTGAAGAACTCCTTGGTGTTCGCGGCCCCGCTCGCTGCGGGGTCGGTTTTCGAGTCCTCGGTCCTCTGGCCGACGGTCGGCGCGTTCGTCGCCTTCTGCATGATTGCCAGTGCCACGTACCTGATCAATGATGTGCGCGATGTCGACACCGACAGGCAGCATCCGACCAAGTGTTTTCGTCCGATTCCTGCGGGCGAGCTGGCGCCCGCCATCGCAATTGCGATGGCCATCGTCCTGGTCATCGTCTCGATTGCCCTGTCGTACTGGATCAGACCTGAGCTGGCGGGCGTGATCGCGATCTACTTCGTCTTCACGCTGTCGTACTCCCTTGGCCTCAAGAACGAGCCGGTGATCGAGTTGGCCCTGCTCTCGATGGGGTTCCTGCTGCGGGCGATTGCAGGAGGTGTCGCCTCTGATCTTCCGATCTCGCAATGGTTCCTGATCGTCGCCGGTTTCGGTGCGCTCTACATGTCGGCGGGCAAGCGCTACTGCGAGTTGACGCGTCTCGAATCGCCCGCATCCGATGGAGCTGCTGTCAAGCGCAAGAGTCTTGATGGATACACGGCTGGCTATCTGCGCTTCGTATGGGCTCTGGCGGCGGCCGTCACCATTACGGCCTACTGCCTTTGGGCCTTCGAGGTCGGAGTCGCTCCATCGACTGTTCCATGGGCGCAGTGGAGTGTGCTCTTCTTCGTCCTGGGCATCCTTCGCTATGGAGTGGGAATTGATCGTGGGAATGCTGAAGCGCCCGAGGACGCTGTGCTGCATGACCGTGTCCTGCTGTCGATCGGCTTGGCATGGGTGCTCCTGTTCGGCCTAGGCGCATTGGGGGTTTGAAATGACACCGTCACTTTCAGTGACCGAGGGCGAGCAGCTGCTCACCGGCTGGGGTCGCACCTGCCCGAGCCTGGCGCGCGTACAGCCCTGCGCGTCCGTTGAGGATGTGCAGACCGCGATTCGCCAGGCTGGTCCTCGAGGTGCTCTCGTCAGAGGACTGGGTCGTTCCTATGGAGACGCTTCGCAAAGTGGTGGCGGAACGGTGCTCGACCTGCGAGCGATGTCGGGTGTCGCCTATGACCCGCTGTCTGGAACTGTCACCGCCGGCGCAGGGGCGAGCCTCGATGAGATCATGCGCAGCATCGTGCCGCAGGGCGCCTTCGTTCCTGTCACCCCGGGAACACGCATGATCACGGTAGGCGGGGCAATCGGGGCTGATGTACATGGGAAGAACCATCACGTCGATGGCACCTTCGGTACCCATGTTCAGAAGATGACGCTCATCGATGGCAATGGAGAGATCCGCGAACTGGCACCATCGGGTGAGACAGCTGCTCAGTTCTGGGCGACCATTGGCGGCATGGGGCTCACCGGTGCGGTCGTCGAAGCAACCTTCGACGTGATCCCGCTGACGAGCTCGCTCATCAGCGTCGACACCCAGCGCGTGAGCAACCTGGACGATGTCATGGCCCGGATGGCTGAAGGGGACTCGGGATATCGGTACACGGTCGCCTGGATCGATTCGGTCGCATCGAGTGGTCGCGGCATCATCACCAGTGGTGATCATGCCCCGGTCGATCAGCTGTCGGACAAGCAGCGCATCAAGGCGCTGGCCTTCGACCCCAAGGCATTGGCCACGGCCCCTGCCATATTCCCGAGCGGGTTGCTGAACAACCTCACGATCCGTGCATTCAATGAGGCGTGGTTTCGCAAGGCGCCCAGGAGTCGCGTCGGTGAGCTGCAGTCGATCGGCGCCTTCTTCCATCCGCTGGACGGCATCCAGAACTGGAATCGCATCTATGGACCCCGTGGATTCCTGCAGTACCAATTCGTTGTCCCGGATTCAGCCTCGCATGTGATTCGCATCGCCCTTGACCGGCTTCGTGAGGTTGGTGCACCGAGCTTCCTGACGGTGCTGAAGCGATTCGGCCCGGCAAACCCCGCCCCTCTGTCCTTTCCGCAGGCAGGCTGGACTTTGGCTGCTGATGTGCCAGCACGCATTGAAGGGCTGGGTGCCACGCTCGATGAACTCGATGAGCTCATCACCGATGTCGGTGGGCGCCTGTACCTGGCAAAGGACTCCCGTCAGTCTCCCCAGATGTTCGCGCGCACCTATCCTCGCCTGGCCGAGTGGCAACTCGTGCGAGATGAGCTCGACCCGCGAGGAGTCTTCACGTCCGATCTAGCACGCAGGCTTTCCATTTAGCGAACTGAGGGAAACACATGAATGACGCACTAGGCGAGCCGCAATCAGTGCTGGTGCTCGGCGGAACCAGCGAGATCGCTCTTGCGACGGTCAAGGCATTTCCGCGTGCCCGGCTTCGCAGGGTTGTGCTCGCGGCTCGGCCGTCTGCTCATCGTGATGCTTCAGTCCTCGCGCTGACGCAAGCAGGAGTCAGTGGCGTCACCGGCATCGATTTCGACGCCCGCAGCACCGACACGCACGGTGCTTTCATCGACGGTGTCTTCGATGCCGGAGACATCGACGTCGTTCTCCTGGCCTTCGGAGTACTGGGAGACCAGGAGGCCGCTGAGGCTGATCCGCACCTTGCAGTGGAAGTCGCAACCACCAACTACACAGGTGCCGTGAGCGTCGGCCTTCACGTCGCCCGTCGACTCCGTCTCCAGGGTCATGGGTCCCTCGTCGTCTTCTCGAGCGTTGCCGGGGACAGGGCGCGCCGGTCGAACTACATCTATGGATCGACCAAGGCTGGGCTGGATGCCTTTGCCCAGGGCCTCGGTGATGCGCTGTACGGCACAGGCGCCCATGTGCTGGTCGTGCGTCCGGGGATGGTGCGCACCCGGATGAGTGCGGGCCTTCCCGAGGCTCCAATGACCCTTGACGCAAACGTGGTCGCGGACATTGTCGTCAAGGCGCTGCGCAAGGGGCGCGAGACGGTCTATGCCCCTGGGCCTCTGCGCTTGGTCATGGCGGGGCTGAAGACCTTGCCCCGACCCGTGTTCAGGAAGCTGCCGCGTTAGCTCGCTCATGCTGCGAAAAGGGCCACCTTCGGGGTCAGTTCTTGGGTCTGGCGAACGTGCGCAGTCGAAAGTGAGAGACTGCGATTCATGCCTCATAACCCTGACCACGGACATCCTCGCCGCTGGTGGGTACTCATCGTGCTCTGCTTGGTGCTGGTCACGATCAGCATGCAACTCTCGATCCTCAACACTGCCCTGCCGACCTTGGTTCGTCAGCTGGGTGCCACGGACGAGCAATTGCAGTGGATCATCGACTCCTACATTGTCGTGCTGGCAGGCCTCACGCTCACGGGGGCTGCTGTCGGAGACAAGTACGGGCGCAAGAAGGCTCTCGTCATCGGTCTGGGCATCTCAGTGGTCACGGTCATCGGTGCCTCGCTCTCGACAGATCCTGCGCAGTTGATCCTGTGGCGCGGGCTCATGGGCGTAGGTGCGGCGCTGACCTTCCCTGCCACGCTGTCGATCCTGGTCGACGTCTTCCGCGAGGCCAATGAGCGACGCCGGGCCATTGCCTACTGGTCTCTCATGAATGCCATAGGAGCCTTCATCGGTCCGATCACCGGCGGCCTCCTGCTGGCCTGGTTCAGCTGGCAGGCCTGTTTCCTGGTGAATGTCCCGCTGCTGCTCGTCACCATCGGACTGACCGTGCTGATGGTCCCCGATTCACGGGACCCATTCACCGCACGTTTCGACCTCCTGGGCGCGCTGCTGTCGACCGTTGCCCTTGCCTCGTTCATCTGGTCGGTGATCGAGGCTCCGGGTCACGGATGGACGAGTCTGCCGATCCTTGCTGGTTTTGCCGTCGCCATCGGCTTTGGCGCACTCTTCTTCGTTTGGGAGAACCACACCGCCACGCCAATGTTCGAGCTCACTCTCATGAAGAGCCCGCAGTTGAGCGCTGCTGCCCTCACGCTGACCGTGGCCTTCGTGGCGATGTCGGGTTCGATGTTCCTTGCAACCCTGTGCCTGCAGCTTGTCAAGGGCTACACCCCGCTCCAGGCTGCGATCGCCACTTCGGGACCTGTCGTAGTGGTCAACATCCTCGTGGTTCCCCGTGCGCCGTGGATCATGCAGCGCTTCGGCCTGCGCAGGACGATCGCCTTCGGCACCGCAATGACTGGCGTTGCAGCCCTCGTGATGTCAACGACCTCGACAACCTCGCCCTATTGGATGCTGGGACTGGCATTCGCCTCCATGGCAATGGCGTTCAGCATCTTCATGCCGGCGAGCACTGAAGCCATGATGACTGCGGTTCCCCCGGAGAAGTCGGGTGGTGCGTCTGCGCTCAACCAGATCACTCGCCAGACCGGACAGGCCCTGGGTGTGGCCTTGCTCGGAGGCCTGGCAACGGTTGGATTCCAGCGCTATTTCAGCCAGCAGGCGCCTTCGATCCCACAGGTCTCAGCTGAGGATCTGCAGCATGCGAATGCGTCGCTCTCAGCTGCGGTGCATGTTGCAGACTCGCTCCCTGAATCCCTGCATGCGGCACTCATGGAGATTGCAGGCAATGCCTACATCAGTGGGATGCGGATCGCCCTGATCGTCGCGGCGGTACTGGCGTTCATCGGTGCTGCCTATGCGGTCAAGGCGATCCCAGCGAGAATCTCGCAGGCTGGTGTTCCCCATCAAATCCTGAGCGAAGTCGACGATATTGCGACATGATGCTTGAGGCTTGAAACCTTGAGTCGATACGTGGAGAGAGTGAGCGATCGTGCGCTACGCCAGACTCGGCAACTCCGGACTGTCAGTCTCACGTATTTGCCTCGGGGCGATGAGTTTCGGCGAAGCTGATCGAGGTCCTCACGCTTGGACTCTGAATGAGGATGACAGTCGCGCCATCATCAAGTCCGCACTCGATGCTGGAATCAACTTCTTCGATACTGCGAACGTGTATTCGGCAGGCAGCAGCGAGGAGATTCTCGGACGAGCGCTCAACGACTTCGCAGATCGCGATGAGGTGGTCATTGCGACCAAGGTGCATGGGCCTATGCGCAAGGACGTCAACGCGGGCGGTCTTTCGCGCAAGGCGATCATGACCGAGATCGATCGCAGCCTGGAGCGACTTGGCACTGACTACGTGGACCTGTATCAAATCCATCGATTCGACTCGCGCACTCCGATCGAGGAGACGATGGAGGCCCTGCACGATGTCGTCAAGGCAGGCAAGGCGCGCTACATAGGTGCTTCCTCGATGTATGCCTGGCAATTCGCCAAGATGCAGTACACGGCCGATCTCAACGGATGGACTCGATTCATCTCCATGCAGGACCACTACAACCTGCTCCATCGTGAAGAGGAGCGCGAGATGCTCCCACTGTGCCGGGATCTCGGCGTCGGCGTCATCCCGTGGAGTCCTTTGGCGCGTGGACGGCTCACCCGTCCATGGGACACCGTGAGTGCACGAAGCGAGACCGACGAGTTCGGCCAGACGCTGTATCACGAGGATGATTTCGTCATCGTCGAGCGTGTTGCCGCCCTGGCCGAACGACTCGGGCTGCCGACCGCACAGGTGGCACTTGCCTGGGTCCTGCAGCAACCAGGGGTCACAGCGCCGATCGTCGGCGTGACCAAGCCGCACCATCTGTCTGATGCAGTGGCGGCCGTCGATGTGATGCTGCAGCCTGAGGACATGCTGCTGCTGGAAGAGCCGTACACCCCCCGGGCAGTCGCCGGCTTCCGTTGATGGTTCGCGATACCTTCGCTGCCCTTGGCATTCCGAACTATCGGAGGTTCTTCGCCGGGCAGGCCATATCGCTCATTGGCACGTGGATTCAATCCGTGGCCATGGCCTGGTTGATTCTCGAGATCTCGGGCTCTGCAGCATCCATCGGACTGGCTGTGGCCCTGCAGTTCCTGCCTGTGCTGGTCTTCGGCCCCTACGGTGGCGTTGTCGTCGATCGAGTGGACAAGCGCAGACTCCTGATCACCACGCAGTCACTTGCCGGCGTGCAGGCGGGACTCCTGGCCGTTCTGGTGCTGACCGGTCATGCGAACATCGTCCTGGTCCTGATCCTCTCGCTCTTCCTCGGATTCATCTACGTGTTTGACATGCCGGCGAGAGCTGCCTTCGTTCGCGAGATGGTCGATCCGGAACTTGTTCGCAATGCCGTGAGCCTGAACTCGGTTGTGATCAATGGCGCTCGAATTGTTGGTCCCGCACTGGCGGGAGTCATGATCGCCTCGATAGGCCTTGGATGGTGCTTCGCAGCGAATGCTGCAAGCTTCGTCGGCGTGATCACGGCCTACGCAATCATGCGAAGTGATCAGCTCATCCCGGTGGAGCCTGTTGAACGGGCACCGGGCCAGCTCCGTGAAGGCATGAGATACGTATGGCGCAACCCTGATCTGCGGGTGCCCCTGATCATGATGGCCGTTGTCGGCACGCTCACCTACGAATTCCAGGTGGTGCTGCCTGCACTCACTTCAGAGACATTCGACAGTGGAGCACAGAGCCTTGGACTGCTCTCGGCCGCTATGGGAGTCGGCGCTGTGATCGGCGGCCTCATCAGCGCGACAAGGCAATCAAGCGGAATCAGGGCCATCGCACTTGCATCAGGAGTGTTCGGGCTCGCTGTCTTCGCAGCTGCAGTGATGCCGTCAGTCATATGGGCGGCGGTCGCGATGATTCCGGTGGGTGCCGCCAGCATCTGGTTCACATCGGCCGGCAACAGTGCAGTGCAATTGCATACCGAGCCCCAGATGCGTGGACGCGTCATGTCACTGTGGACAGTCGCTTTCATCGGGAGCACTCCCGTGGGCGCGCCAATTGTCGGCTGGGTTGCCGAGACCGCGGGACCTCGATGGGCGCTGGGGCTTGGAGCTGCTGCTGCTCTGGGTGCAGGACTCTACGGAGCAAGATGGGCAGTGCGAATGAACCGAACTGCGCATGTCGCCTGACTGCGAGGTTCGAAATGTGCGGAACAGTCGAGAATAGAGTGCCCGCATGAGGCAGACGAATCGTTGGGCCGTCCTGGTGGTGCTGTCAGCGGCGCTCGCAGTCATCTCACTCGACAACACCATTGTCAATGTCGCGCTGCCGCGCCTGCAGGAGGATCTGGGAGCGACGACCTCGCAGTTGCAGTGGGTCATTGACGCTTACTCGGTCATGTTCGCCGGCACCTTGCTTCTTGCCGGCTCGCTCGGCGATAGGTTCGGTCGTCGACGCATGCTCATCATCGGCTTGTGCATCTTCACCCTCGGGTCCATCAGCGCGGTATTCGTCGCGAATGCGAACGAGCTGACGCTGTGCAGGGCGCTGATGGGCGTCGGAGGGGCGTTCATCATGCCGTCGACGCTCAGCATCCTCGTGCAGGTGTTTCCCGATCGAAGGGAACGAGCGCAGGCGATCGGCACCTGGGCGGCCGTTGCCGGCCTTGGCGTGGCGATCGGCCCGATTGTCGGTGGCCTACTCCTGGAGCATTACTCGTGGCACGCGATCTTCTTGGTCAATCCACCCATCGCGATACTCGTCCTCATCGCGGTGGTCATTCTCGTTCCCGAATCGCGTGATGCAGCAAAGCCGAGACTGGATCTGCTCGGTGCGGTGCTTTCAGGCCTGGGACTGATCGCCCTGGTCGTCACGATCATCGAGGTCCCAGATTCCGGCGTGAGTGCATCAACCATCTCGGCGGCAATAGCGGCAGTCCTGCTGCTCGGAGGCTTTGTCTGGTGGGAGAGACGAGCGCCGCGCGCGATGCTGCCCCTTGAATTCTTCAAGCAGCGACTGTTCTCGTCATCCATCGTGATCGTCGGCCTCGTCTATTTCGCGCTGATGGGTGCCATGTTCTTCCTTCCGCAGTTCCTGCAGCTCGTGCAGGGCATGACCCCGCTGCAATCGGGAGTCGCGGTACTGCCTGGCGCCGGTGGACTCCTGGTTGCGTCCTTGGTCAGCCCGCGGCTCGCCGAGAGATTCGGCTCGCGCCGCATGGTCGTCATCGGCATGTCCATCGTGACCGTCGGGATGATCGGCTTCAGCTACCTCTCGTCGTCAACGCCGTATGCCTACGTCGGCATCACCTTCGGCATCGTGGGAGCGGGCCTGGGCATGACCCTTCCCCAAGCGACCAATGGAGTCCTTGCCTCTGTGCCGACAGAGCGCTCTGGGATGGGGTCGGCAGTCAACGATGCGATGGGCGAACTGGGCGGGTCCTTCGGTGTTGCCATTCTCGGAGCCACCATGTCGGTGACGTATCGGCAGAACATCGAGGCCGCCATTGCCGCTGCCGGCGAGCAGGTCAATCAGCTGCCAGCGGGTGCGCTGTCTGCAGCGCGCGAGTCCTTGGCTGCGGCCTCGATTGCGGCCGGTCAGATACCCCAGGGCGTGTCAGTGATCTATCGTCGAGTAGCCGGTGAGGCCTTCGTCTCGGGCATGACCTGGGCGCTGTTCATCGGTGCGTTGATCACGGCCACCGGGGTTCTGGTGGCCTGGCGCTTCATGCCGCAGCAGGTGGAACGGGTCGAGGAGTAGTCCAATCACATGTCGTTCATGGCTGCTGACGTCTTCTTCACGTGGACGAACTCGGTGTAGGCGTCGACCACCTCTTCAGGATCGCCCTGCATCATGAGCTTGCCATGATCGAGCCAGATGCACTCAGTTGACATGTTGATGATCGTGCGAAGGGCATGCGAGATCAGCAGCATGGTGCTCGAGTTGTCGACCAGCTCCATCATGCGCTGCGATGCCTTCTCCTTGAACACGGCGTCGCCAGTCGACAGTGCTTCGTCGATCAGGAGGATGTCCGGGTCGAGGTGGACTGCGACGCTGAAGGCCAGACGAGCGCCCATGCCGGATGAATACGAACGCATGGGCATATCGATGAAGTCTCCGATGTCGGCGAACTCCGCAATGCGCTCGTAGCGCTCCTCGAGCTCTTCCTTGGTCAGCCCGGCTGCCAGGCCGCCAAGGATGATGTTCTCGCGGCCGGTGAGTGCTCGGTTGAAGCCAACGCCCAAGGACAGCAGTGTGCTCGTGCGGCCTGCGACCTCGATGCGCCCCCGGGTCGGTGGAACGATGCCGGCGATGGTGCGCATGAGCGTGCTCTTGCCGGCGCCATTGTGTCCGACGATGCCCAGGACGGTACCTCGTTGCACCTCGAAGGTGACGTCCTTCAATGCCTCGACGGTCTTGACTGACCGCTTGCCCCGCCCCAGGCGGACGACGGCCTGCTTCAGCGTCGGCCGCTTCTCGAACGTGGTGCGATAGGTGACATCGAGCTCCGTGACGGATACGGCGATGTCCTCTGAGATCTTTCGTTCGGCAATCTTCGGGATGAGGGTGTCGTCCTCTTCGTCGATCACAGTGCACCTCCTGTCGGGTTCATCATCAAATCCGCACCGCGAACTCGCGCTCACGCGAGATGAACCAGAAGGTGCCGAGAATGAGGGTGCCGAAGGCCCAGGCTGCCGATCCCAGCCACCAGGTCAGTGGCGGCATGGTGCCGCGGATCAATGTGTCGGTCCAGACTCCAAGCAGGGGGTAGAGGGGATTGAAGACCTCGAACTTCAGCATCCATGGCTTCATCTGATCGGCGAAGTAGAGCACTGGTGACAGATAGAGCCAGATGCGAGTGGCATAGGGCAGCAACTGGGTGGTGTCGCGGAAGTACACCTGCACGGTGGCCATCAGGGCTGAGAGGCCCATGGCGAAGACGAAGATCAGCAGGAACGCTGGAATGGCCATGAGCTGGACTGGACTGAAGTGAATCGTGTTGAGATCGAAGCACGCACCCGTCGCCTGGCTGCACTCCTGGGAATGCGGACCGGCGTAGTCGAAGTAGATGAAGAAGGCCAGCAGGATCCCGAGCGAGGGCAGGAATCTGAAGAAGGCCGTGCGCAGTGCCGAGAAAGGGAGGAGCAGCAGGGGGAAAGCGGTATTCAGCACCAGGCTGCCGCCCTTGACGACCGAGTCCGCGCCATTGGTCATGACTGTCTGGATGAAGTTGAAGGCGAAGAGGCCTGCCAGCAGGTGCATGAAGAAGTCGGGTCCGGCGCTGCCGCCGCGGATGACATTGACCAGCAGGAAGTAGACAGCAGCATTGAGTGCCGGGCTGATCACCAGCCAGAACTGGCCGAAGAAGGTGTTGGTGTGGGCTGCGCGCATCGTGGCGCTGGAGAGCTCGGCAGCGAAGTGGCGTCGTGACCAGAGCGTGGCGAAATAGGTGGTGAGACGAGGCAGTCCGGCGCGATGGGGCAGGAAGACCTGGACCGTGCGCTCCTGCGTGGGGGCGCCGCGGCTCATTGCTTTCCTACCTTGGTCATGATGATTCCCACCTTAAGAGGCGACAGGGCCTGCGGATGCGCGGCATTGGCCGAACCCGGCGCATTGGCTAGGACTCGAGCGGGATCTGGACGCCTTGGGCCGACAGGCGGTCGACCATCTCGCCGTAGATCCGGTCGATTTCCCTAGTGGTGGCCTCATCGAACTGGGTGCGCCAACGCCCGACGTGGGCGTTGGACGCATTGACCGTCTCGTCGAACCAGCCCTTCATCGTCGGATCGACGGGCACATTCAGGAAATCGCAGATCCGCTCGAGGGTGCTGTCCCGATCACGATCGACCAGGTCGAGCATGTCGACGATGATGCAGCGGCCAGGTCGGCTTGCCAGGGTCGACTGGTGGATGAGCAGCGAGCGCTTCTCCCACTGGCGCAGCGAGGCGAAGATCTCATTGGGCCCGAAGGTCTGGGCCACGAAGGAGGCTGCCACATCGCGACCGTCACGGATCATGCCGATGACCTGGGAATCTGGATAGATCGGCTCGATCTGGTCGGAGATGCGGGCATTGGCGGGCGTTGTGTCGACCCATCTGCGGCCGTTGGCGTTGATCGCCACCTTGCGCATGATGGCGTAGGTGAACGCCTGTGACGCGGCGATCGGGTCGCGGCCGAATTGGTCGAGATAGTCCTTGCCCAGGGCGTCGACCTCCTCGATCGTGATCGAAGTATGCAGACCGATCTTGGCCGCACGCCAGAACCACAGCGTCTTGGTGCGCTCGAGGCAGAACTTCGCCTCTGACTTGGCCTTGCGGCGCTTGAGCCAGGGTCCGCGAGTCATGGTCAGTGCCTCGGCGACGCCATGGTCATTGGCGAGGAACCGGATCTCAGGCGGATCAGTGAGCATCAGGTCAGGATGCTGGCCCAGGATCTGGCCCAGGATCGTGGAGCCACTTCGCCCGGTTCCGCCGACTAGGACAGGGTTCAGGCAATCTGCTCCACCTAAATTCACTCGCCGACCTTACTACAGCGCCAAATGAGCACCTTGCGAGTTTCATGGGTCAAGGACGGGCATCGGGTAGGCCTATCCTCGGCTTCCATGGCGTTCTTCTCCATCATCGTGCCGGTCTACAACGTGCAGTCGTACCTGCGCGAGTGCCTCACGTCAGTTCTCGAGCAGGATTTCGAGGATTTCGAGATCGTTGTCGTCGATGACTGCTCACCTGACCACAGTGGCGACATCGCCGATGAGATGGCGCGGGCGGATGCGCGGATACGACCCTTGCACCTTGAGAAGAACGTCGGCTTGGGTCATGCGCGCAATGCCGGTGTGGCGGCAGCCGAGGGCGAGTACATCCTCTTCCTCGACGGGGACGACACCTTCGCCCCCGGTTCGCTGAAGGCCATCGCCGACAAGCTGAACAGCAATGACCTTCCTGAAGTCCTGATCTACAACTACTCACGTGTCTGGTGGGACGGGCGCGAGGCGGTGAGCTGGGGAGCGGAGCAGCTGGCGAGCCTGTCCGTGGGCAGCTTCCAGCCCAAGGACCATCGTCGGCTCTTCAATCTGCTCCCCATCGCGTGCAACAAGGCGTATCGGCGTGATTTCCTGCAGCAGCTCGGAGTGAGCTTCCGCGCTGGTCTCTATGAGGACATCTCCTTCACCTATGCGGTCCTGCTCAATGCCAGGCGGGCGGTGACCCTCAACCGGGTCGTGCTCCTGTATCGGCAGCGAAGATCGGGCGGCAACATCCTGGGCACACCGAGCCCACATCATTTCGATGTCTTCGCGCAATACGACCTGGTGTTCGACGAGCTCGATCGCCTCGGCGTCAGCGACGGCGTGCGCAAGCATCTCTACGACATCATGGTGAATCACTTCGTCATCATCATTCGGCATCGAGGACGCATCGCCGCGTCGGAGCGCAAGCCCTTCTTCGCCCAGGCAACGCTGTCGGCGCGCAAGCATGCTCCACCGTCATCGGATGATCACGCGAAGAATCTGCCAAGTGATGTGCGGGGCCGACTGTTCCGCAAGGGCTCGTATCGTGCGTTCGCGCTGTACAACTGGGTGGACAGGAAGCGCATTCCGTTGCGCCGCTTCATTGGACGCATCTATTGGCCGTTGCGCCGCACCGTTCGCAAGGTCCGCGCGGTCGGACGACTCTGGTACGGCTTCTTCCGCAAGCTTCCATTGAAGGACGATGTCGTCGTGTTCTCTGAGTACTGGGGCACCGGCTATGGCTGCAATCCCAGAGCGATCTTCGAGGCCCTGCCGACCTATGCGCCACACCTCAAGGCCGTGTGGGTCATGGAGAAGGACAAGGTCGGCAAGCTCCCGCCAGGAGTCGCGCACGTCGCTCCCAACACCCTGAAGCAGTGGGCGGTGCTTGCCCGCGCCAAGTACTTCGTGAACAACGTCAATTTCCCGGGGGCCTTCGTCAAGCGCCCAGGGCAAGTCGTCATCCAGACGATGCATGGCACGCCATTGAAGTACTGCGGACTTGACGTGATGAATCATTCAGTCGCGAGCACTGCCATCGATCCGAATCGAAAGGCTCCCCGCAGGGGCGATCATGTCGTGGAGCTCGATCCCTCACGCAGTCGGCAGGAGTTCGCAGACCTGCTGCGTCGCAGTGACAATTGGGACTATGCCTTGAGTTCCAATGCCTATTCAACCGAGATGTGGAGTCACGCCTATCCGTGCTCGTACTCGTGGCTTGAATTCGGCTATCCCAGGAATGATGTGCTCGTCAATGCCACGGCGAGTGACATCGCTGCGAGCAGGGAGCGTGTCGGCGTGCGCCCCGATCAGACTGCGGTGCTCTACGCACCCACCTACCGTGATGTCGAGGGCGATACCTCGCTGCGCATTGATTTCGAGGAGCTGATCAGCCGTGTTCCCGAGGACTTCGTCTTCATCGTGCGGGCACACCACACGACGACCTTGGGGTCGCGGATCAAGGGTCTGGTCGCCTCGGGCCGAGTGATCGACGGCTCTGCATTCGCATCCATCATCGACTGCTACCTGGCAGCGGATCTGCTCATCACCGACTATTCCTCGGTGATGTTCGACTATGCCGTCCTGAACCGTCCGATCATCATCTACGCCGATGACTGGGAGGCCTACCAGGAGGCTCGGGGCACGTACTTCGATCTCCTTGCAGGACCGCCTGGTGCAGTTGCGTCGAATCAAGCGCAATTGAACGCGATCATGTCGAATGCTGAGTACCAGTCAGCCGAGAACCGGCAAAGGCTCGCTGAATTTCGCCGTCGCTTCTGCTCGTATGACCAGGGGACTGCGGCCAAGCGCGTTATTGAGCAGGTGATGCTGCAGTAGGCGATGGCGTGCCGCTCGCTGAGTCACTTGGCGAAGCCGTGGCCACAGGGCTGGATGTCGGCTGCGGAAGCGGAAGAATGGACGTGCCATTGGGCATGCTGTCGGCGATTCGACAGGTCGGCCCGGTGCAGTGGACCATGGCGTCGAGTTGAGCGTGCAGTTGGCCAATGATCGTGGGGTTGGTCGAACTCACGACATTGTTCATCTCAAACGGGTCGTTCTTCAGGTTGTAGAGCTCGACCTCACCGCTGCGGTACTCGACGTAGAGCCATTGCCTGCTGCGCAGTGCATGGAATGGGGGAGGCTCGAATGGTGTGTAGTCGGGATCGCCCGGGGTGGTGCGGGCCAGGCTCTCCGTCAAGGTCGCAGTGCGCCAGGGCACGTCTGCTTGGCCGGAGAGCAGTGGAAGCAGGCTTCGGCCGTCGACCCATTCAGGGGTGCTTGCCCCGAGCAGTTCGGCGATAGTGGGGCCGAGATCGACCATTGAGGTCGTTTCGTCAATGACGGCACCCTTGGCGATTCCTGGGCCGATGAAGATGGCGGGCACAACTGAATCCTCGCGGAACGCGGTCTGCTTGCCAGTGGCAAGACGATGGACACCGGCGTGGTATCCGTTGTCAGATGTGACGATCACCAGTGTGTCGTCGGCATGACCGGTCGCCTTGAGTTGGGCAGTGATCGCGTCGTAGGAGTCGGCTACGGATTCCGTTGATTGAAGCCGCTTGCGCCAGAGCCGGTCGAGGTTGGCAACGCGTGGAGCGGTGAGCACCGGGCGCGAGCTCAGCCAGTTGACTTCACCGGTTCCAGGAGTGTTGAAGGACGGGGTGCGCGGAATGGTGTCCGTGCTGTGCGTGCCTGCGTGACGCGCTGCAACTGGTGCCGGCACATGTGGGTTGTAGGTGGCCAACTCCATGAAGAAGGGAACCTTCACGCTGGCAATGTGCGCGATGGCAGCCGCGGTGAGCACATCATTGAGGAAGTGCTGCGGCTTGTTGCCGTAGCTCTTGAGTTTCCCGTTCTCGTTGAGTGTGTAGTTCCAGCCCACGTAGGCTTGATTCTTCGAGGTGGATGACACGAAGTAGTTCCAGCCAGGCGGGATGTAGGTCTCCGCCGGAGCGCCGGTCGGGAAACCGTTGAGGTACTTGCCAATGAGCGACGTGTCCACACCCGAGCGATTGAGCCAGGTTGGCAGGCAGTTCATCTCCAGATCGCGAGCGTAGAACTTCTCCCAACCACCGCCAGACTTCGGCACATTCGACAGCACGCGGTGGTTGTGCACGAACTGGCTTCTCATCAAGGACGTGCGTGAGGGGCAGCACAGGGAGTCGGTGACGACGAAGTTCGAGAGCGTGGTGCCCTGCGCCTTGAGCGCTGCCAGGCGGGGTACCTGATCGAAGGCTGCCCAGTCGAGGTCGTCGGCCAGGATCAGGACCACGTTCTTGATCCCCGACACTGAGCCGGTGGCCGGGGTGGTGGGCGGAGCCGATGGTGCCTGGGTCGAACCATCGACCAGGCCGGTCCCATCGGGTCCTGCCTCGCCGGCCCTGGCGGAATTGGTGACGCCGACGAGCAGCAGGGCAAGGACCGCTACGACAATCGTGATGATCGTGGCAGTCGTGACCTCGACCCTCTTGCGGCCGTGTACTTCGGTCAAGACGTCGCTCCAGGGAGTTCGGGTGAGGTGCTCGCAGGCAGGTTGTCCAGAATACGTCAGTTCCCGGTGAGGCCTGAATGACCTGTCGCTCCTCCCTCATGCGCGCCGCGTTCATGAGAGAAAGCCCACGTAGACTCCGCAACTCGACCATTGCCGCTGGGCTGCTGGAGGAATCATGACGAACGGCCGTCCAGCCGTGCCCACGATGTCCCCGCAGGCTCAGGAGAACCGTCGGGACGACATCCAGGGGCTGCGAGCCCTCGCGGTCGGATTCGTAGTGGCGTTCCACGCCGGGCTGCCGGTGCCTGGTGGTTTTCTCGGTGTCGACGTGTTCTTCGTCATCTCCGGATTCGTGATCACTGCGATGCTCGCTCGGGAGTGGGTGCGTACGCAGACCCTCCGCTTCTCGACCTTCTATGCCAGACGGTTCAGGCGCCTGACCCCGGCCCTGGCACTGCTGGTGGCAGTCGTCGTCCTCCTGTCGGCACTGATCGAGTCGCCGATGGGCGACCAGCAGATCGCCGCCAAGACCGGGCTGGGTGCGCTGCTGCTCAGCGCGAATATCGTGATAGCCGAGACGACTGGTGGCTATTTCGACGCTCCGGCGGCCTCGAACCCGCTGCTCAACACGTGGTCGCTGTCAGTTGAAGAGCAGTTCTACCTGATCTTCCCCCTAGTGCTCTTCCTCGGCTGGAGGCTCGCGCGCCGGCTCAATGCTCGCTGGGTGCCTGTTCTCTTCGTCGGGGCGGTCGCCCTGGTGTCCTTCGCCATTGCGATGCTCGAGGCGGCGGGGCACGACATCCCATTGATGCCGAGTTGGCTCGGCGGCTTCTATGGGCCGGCGAGCAGAGCGTGGGAGTTCGCTGCGGGAGCCCTGCTCGCACTTCTCGCGGCCAGGATCGAGCCGTTCATCGGCCGTGCAGTTGGCACGGTGTTGGCAGTTCTTGGCGTCATCGGGCTGGTGATCTCACTGGGAATCGTCAATGGCGAGACGGTCTGGCCAGGACCGTTGACCATTCTCCCCGTCGTGAGCACGTTGTTGCTGCTCATGGCCGGCTACGCAGTCACTAACCCTGTGAGTCGATTCCTGGGCACGCGTCCGTTTGTCGCAGTCGGCAACATCTCGTACTCGTGGTACCTCTGGCATTGGCCGCTCATCGTGTTCGCATTGATGCTGTGGCCTACGGCTCCAGGCATCGCCTTCGTCGCCGCTCTTGCCTCTCTTGTTCCCTCGTTCATCTCGTATCAGTGGGTCGAGCAGCCGATCCGCGGACTCCGCGATGTGAGCAAGCCACGAATGACACGGATCGTCGCCATCACCATGGTTCCCTCGATCGCTCTGGCCTTCGGCCTGTGGATCGCAGCAGACCACGGATTCTGGAGCCCGCGCGTGCAGGAGTTCGTCGCATCGGTCGCTCCGATGCATGCGGGAAACAAGGCGGGATGCAATAAGTCGATCGCTCCAAGTGATCGCAGAGCGACGGCCTGCACCTGGCATGCGGACGCACAGGGAACCCATGTGTATCTCGTGGGCGATTCGCATGCTGACCACTTCAGTGAAGCAGTGATCAATGCCACCGGCGCACTGGATGAACCACTCACCATTGCCACGGCAAATGCGTGCCCGTTCTACGACACGCATTTCCACTCGACTGCGGCGCCCCGTTCACCGTGCCGGCAGTTCGTGCAGAAGACCCTGGCATGGCTCAAGCAGCAGCCGCCCGGAATCGTCGTGATCGGCGCGTCGAGCGTCTACTGGAATTCGAAAGCCTTCTCCGCAGGTCCGAGTGCGGATGCGTTGACCAATGATCGGGATGCCAAGCGACTCAGCCTGCAGGCCGGCATGGAGTCGACGGTGCGACAGCTGCAGGAGTCAGGGCACCGCGTGGTCCTGGTTCAGGACGTGCCGTACTTCGCCTCTCCCTACGCTTCTGATCCCCATCGCTTCTCGGTCCTGGACATTGCCATCGGAGGCGATCTCGGGGAGCAGATGCCCCAAGACTTCGCTGACAGGAATCAGCAGGCCGCCCGCACTGCGATCAACGGGGTCGCCAAGGTGACCGGTGCTGACGTGCTGGATGTGCGTGGGCAGTTGTGCCCTGGCCGCCTGTGCACCACCGAACTCGGCGGGGCCTATCTCTACCGTGACGACGGGCACATCTCCATCGCTGCCAGCGAGCACCTTTCGGGGGTATTTGCGCAGATTATCGGACGGCAGTAATTCAGGATCTTTCATCTCAATAGGTACCTATACACCGTAGACTTCGGTTCCGATTCCGGGCATGATTGCGGACCTTCGGTCAGATTCGAGCAGGTGAAAGGTCTCCCATGAGCGGCGTGTTGAACGGTCTGAAGGTCGTCGAGTTCGGGGATGGGCTGTCCTGCGCGCAGGTGGGCAACCTCCTGGCCGACTTCGGGGCCGAGGTCGTGCTGATCGAGAATCCAGGCGGGGCGGTCCTGCGCAGGGAGCCTGGCTTCCTGTTCATCGCCCGCGGCAAGAAGAGCATCGTGCTCGACCGCGCCGAGGCGGCAGACCTCGAGGTCGCTCGCCGGCTCATGGCGGACGCTGATGTCGTGGTCACTCAGGAACGCGTCTGCGAGCTCGTAGCCCTCGGGCTCGATGCGACTTCGATCACGGCGCTCAACCCTCGACTCATCTATGCGCAGGTCACCGGCTTCGGCGAACAGGGGCCTTTGGCGGATGTGAAGGCCGACGAGGCCCTCGTCTCGGCCAAACTCGGCCTGAGTCACGCCTTCGGGTCCGCTACCGACCGGCCGGGTCCCAACTGGTCGAGCACTCCATGGGCCTCGTGGAGCGGCTCGCAGGCAGCCCTGCAGGGCATCTTCGCAGCGCTGCGCGAGCGCGAGACCAGTGGTGCCGGGCAGGTCGTGGGCACCAGCCTTGCCCATGCGCTCGGTGGGCTCGATCCCTGGCAGCAGACCAACGCAGCGCTGGCCCAGATCTTCCCCGACGCATTCCAGGGTGGCGGCATGATCCTGCGCGAGGACGGCGCGCCCTTCCTGAGCTACTCATACAAGCTGCTGGTGGCGATCACCAAGGACGGGCACTGGCTCCAGTTCGCCCAGGTCCAGCCTCGCCTGTTCCGCGACTTCATGACCGCATGCGAGCTCGATTGGATGTACGAGGATGAGAAGTGGGGCGACTTCGTGAGGATGTGCACGGACACCGTGCTCATACCACCGGATGCCTCGGGCGAGATGCGCTTCGAGTTCTGGAACCTGCTCTACGACATCGTGCAGGGAAAGACCCTTGCGGAGTGGAACGCCATCTTCGATCAATACCCGAACGTGTTCGCTGAGGTCTTCCGGCGCGGTACCGACCTGCTGCACCACAGGCAGCTCGAGGTCGAGCACCAACTGGTCACGATCAACGACCGAGAG